>DAORTY010000072.1:0-18036 GCA_035432905.1 Ilumatobacteraceae bacterium
GGAGCTGGGCGCGGATCCGCGCCAGGAGCTCGGCGAGCTTGAACGGCTTCGTGATGTAGTCGATCGCCCCGGCGTCGAGGCCGACGACCACATCGAGCTCCTCGTCGCGTGCGGTGAGCATGGCGATGTCGATGGTCGCATCGCCGTGATGGATCTGGCGGCACACGTCCAGCCCGTCTAGGTCTGGGAGCCCAAGATCGAGCAGCACGAGATCGGGCCGCGCCGCTGCAACGCTGTCGAGTGCGCCTCGGCCGGTCTGCTCCCAGTGTGCGTCATAGCCGTTGCCGACGAGTGCGCGCAGCAGCGTGGACCCTATTCGCTCGTCGTCTTCGACGATCAGGATCCGTTCAGCTGTCACGGGTGTAACGGTAGGGCAGGATGAGCAACGATTGAAGTGTCTCCGGTCAGTTCTGGCCGTCCGCTCACCTTCAGCCGGGTCTGCGCTGGCCCGGACGCTCTTACGGTCGATGAATGGACACGCGACGCACCCGAAGTCGGAGCCGCTCCGCTGAACGGGCAGCGCGCGACACGACGCTTTACCGCCCGTTGAACCACGACGCCATATCCGGTGACCGACCGATTCGTACGGTGCGGTCATGATCGACGTTGAACGCTGGCTGGCCGCTGGCGGCGTCGCCATCCTCGCTGCAGTGGTGTTCGCCGAGAGTGGACTCCTCATCGGATTCTTCCTCCCTGGCGACACGTTGCTGTTCGTCGCTGGATTTCTGTCCTCCAACGCCGGAGGACGTGTGCTGCCGGCGCTCCCAGTTACCGCGGGTGTCGCTTTCGTCGCCGCTGCCGCCGGCGATCAAGTCGGCTTCATCATCGGCCGACGCGTCGGGCCCGGCCTGTTCAAACGCCCGCAAAGCCGACTGTTCAATCCAACAAACGTGATCCGTGCCCAGTCGTTCTTCGATCGGCGCGGGCCCAGCGCGGTCGTTGTCGCCCGCCTCATTCCCGTGGTCCGCACGTTCACACCAATCGTTGCCGGGGTCGGCAACATGCGCTACCGAACCTTCCTCGCGTACAACCTGATCGGCGCCGCGCTCTGGGGCGTCGGAGTCACCACGCTCGGCTACTACCTCGGTGAGATCCAACTCATCAAGGACAATCTTGACTACGCGGCGATCGTCATTCTGGTTGTCTCGCTCACGCCGATCGCGCTCGAGTACCGGCGTCACCGTCGAGCGATCGCACGAGCGAACATCTGATGCTGACCGAACCAGGACCCGTAGCTTCGCCCCGGCTGTCTCGCCGCACGGTGCTCGTCGGCGCGCTCGCCGTGCCGTTCATCGCGGCTGGATGTCGCAACGCTTCGACAACCAGAGAGCGGACCGCACCCGGTGAGTTCACCGTCCGCCACGACGGAGCGGACGTGCGTTGCCTGTTCCACGACCGGCTCCTTGCCGGCGACCGACCGGGCTGCCCTGTCATGGTTCTCCTCCACGGAGCAAGCGCCGACGCGTCGCAATGGTTCGACATCGGCGTCGTAGCAGCTGTCGACGGACTGGCACTTGGTCCTGCAGTCCATCGCGTGGTGACGGTCGCACCCGACCTCGTCGACCACGAACACGCCGCAAATCTTGTGATCGACACGCTGCTCCCGCACCTCGATCGGCGCTTCGCTCCCGGGATGTATGCGATCAGCGGCATCTCCCGCGGCGCACTTGTGGCGCTCGACGTCGCACGCGACTCGAACACCAAGATGGTCTCGGTCGGCATGCACAGTCCTGCTCTGCGCCTGACCGCGCCGATCGAGCCAGTGTCTTGGCCCGCTTTCATCGACGTTGGAGATGACGACTCTCTCGCCGACGCCACAACCCGCACCGCGTCGTTGCTGCGACAGAGCGGCATCGAGGTCACCGAGCACCACTGGCCCGGTGGCCACGACCGCACCTACTGGCGGCGTCACCTCCCCGACTACCTCGCCTTCCACGCCGACGCCGCACAACGGAGTGCCTCATGACGCTGCTCGAAGTTCCACCGGCCATTGAACCCTCGCTGTCCGCGCCTCCACGGCAACCTCGCGAACCCATTTCGCCAAGTCGCCAACGCGTTGAACGTTTGCAACTCTGGCAAAGGTTGCTCCTGCCCCTCGCAGCTCTGATCGTCGGTCTGGTCAGTGTTGGCATTTTCGGCGTGACACCGGATGGCACCGGGTTCCTCCAGGCCATCGACTCCCGACTCTCGGCCGCGTTCCACGTCGCGAGTTGGCGGCCAACGGAACTGTCGACTGCGATCGCATCGCCTTTGATCGTGGCCGTCGCCGCGCTCCTTGCCGTTGTGTTGCTCTGGGAACCGAAGCAACTGCATCGGCGTCGATGGAACCCGCTCACCGTCACGGTTGGAGCGGCCCTCATCGCGGCCCTCGTCGGCGTCGTCATCGGGCGGCCAAGCCCCGGCCATCTCGGCGACCTGACTGCAGCCAACGCAACGTCGTTCCCCTCGATCTCCGCCGCGATGGCGGCGGCCCTTGTATGCGCGACTGTCAGTGCCCTGTTCCCAGCACACCGACGCGACCGCCGCGTCACCGCGGGCCTCGCTCTGGCTGTTGCAGTCCCGGTGGCGATCCGTCTTCTCACGGCGGCCTCGTGGCCGCTCGACGAGGCCGCCGGGATACTCGTTGGCGTCGCGGTCGCATATCTCGAGTCGCCGTCGCGGCCGCGTCGACGAGCGCGAGCGGTCAGCCGGCCTTGTCGACGATCTGGCGCCGCGGTCGGATGCGTCGTCGCGCTCGGGCTGCTGGTGCCGGTCGGCCGTTCGTATGTCGCGATCTTGACCGCGCCGGGAAGCGCACCCTTCGACCAACGCAGCGTCGAGTGGCTACGCGACAACGGAATGACTCAACTCGTCGACCGCGGTGAATCCTGGTGGCTGTGGCGCCACCTGCCGTCGCCGACGGCCACGATCTCCGAGCTCCCCGCACCCCCGGTCATGCCGCCACCCAGCTCCACCGCCGGCGCTGCAGTGACCTTGCCGCTGGGCGTGTCCGCACCGGTCGGGCCGGCGCTCCCTCGCGAGGGGCAGTGGTGTGTCGCGTCGGTCGATGCTCGTGGGGTTGCGCAGATCGCCACGACATACTTTCGACCTGACCCGAACCACCCGAGTCTGGTCGCCGCTGCTGCATGGATGAACGCCGCCACCACCAAGTTCACGTTGATTGCTGGCACCCGCCAGCCCGGCGGGGGAGCTGGACCGGCTGGCGGTCACGTCCCAACGACCGCCGTCGACTCGCTGCTCGCTGTGTTCAACTCGGGCTACAAGATGACGGATACACCTGGCGGAACGCTCATCGAAGGGCGCACGACCCGCCACATGGTCGACGGGCTCGCCACCCTTGCGATCCTCCCCGACGGCACCGCCACCGTCGGGGAATGGGGCACCGACCTCACTGCCGCCCCGGGGTACACCGGACTCCGCCAGAACCTCCACCTGATGGTGGCCGACGGCGCGGTCGTCGACGGTGTCACCACCAACGCCGGCGGACGTTGGGGCACCGTGCGCAACGCGCTGCCCACGTGGCGATCAGGGCTCGGCGTCACCGCCGCCGGCGACTTGATCTACGTCGCCGGGAACAACCTCACCCTCGGCGTACTCGCCAACGCCCTCGTACAGGCTGGGGCCGTCACCGCAATGGAGCTTGATATCCACAAAGGCATGGTCACCTTCAACCTCTTCACCCACGAGCCCGATCTCGTCGGACACAAACTGCTTCCCGACATGACACGCCCGGCGGACCGATATCTCAACACAGATTGGCGTGACTTCATCATGGTGACCTCTCGATGACATCACTCTCAGCAATTCCCACCCCGCCTCCGGACCGTCGACGCCCAGCACTGCTGATCGCCGCGACCGGCATCGCGATCGTGGCTCTGGCAGTGACAGCCGATGGTGGCCCGCTCACGCCGATCAAGGCAATCGTCCTCGGAGCCGTCGAAGGAATCACCGAGTACCTGCCGATCTCATCCACCGGGCATCTCCTTGTCACCCAGCGACTCCTCGGACTCGGGACAGGACCCGGCAAGGTGGCCGCCGACACCTACGCGATCGCCATTCAGCTCGGCGCGATCCTCGCTGTCGTAGCCCTCTACCGGCACCGCATCTCCCGCATCGCGAGGGGCGTCATCGGGCGCGACGACGCCGGGCGGCAACTCCTCACCCGACTGATCGTCGCGTTCGTCCCGGCCGCAGCAATCGGTGTCGCATTCGGAGACAGCATCAAGGCGCACCTGTTCGGACCGTGGCCGATCGTCGTCGCCTGGGCCGTCGGCGGTGCCTTCCTGCTGTGGTGGCGACCCAGACACGGCATCACAGCACTCGAACAGCTCAGCATCCGCAACGCCGCGATCATTGGTTGCGCCCAGATCCTCGCCCTACTACCCGGCACAAGCCGAAGCCTCGTGACGATCGTGGCCGCGCTCGCCGTCGGCCTCAGCATGTCCGCAGCCGTGGAATTCAGCTTCCTGCTCGGCCTCGCCACCCTCACAGCGGCAACCGCGCTCGACCTCGCCAAGGATGGAGGCACGTTGCTCAACGACTACGGATGGCGCACCCCACTCCTTGGCACCCTCGTGGCGTTCCTCACCGCAATGGCCGCAGTGCGATGGCTCGTCAGTTATCTCCGGACCGAACCACTCACCATCTTCGGTTGGTACCGGCTCCTCGCAGCAGCCATCACCATCGGGCTGATACTCGGTGGCGCTCTCTGAACAAGTCAGCGAATCGCGGTTTACCCGGCGTTGAACCGTCACCACCCATTCGATGACCAGCCGATTCGTACCGTCAGGGCACCACAACCGATCCAGGAGAAGCCCGATGTCCATCACCGCCCCCGTACGACGACCCGATCTGAAGCAGATGCTCAGCAAAGTCCCTGAAGTCACCCTCTACTTCTGGATCATCAAGGTCCTCGCCACGACCGTCGGAGAAACTGCAGCCGACTTCCTCGCGACCAACCTCAACCTCGGTCTCACCGGCACCACGTTGATCATGAGCGGCCTCCTCGCGATCGCTCTCGGGTTCCAGTTCAAGGCCCGACGGTACGTACCCGGCATCTACTGGTTGTCGGTCGTTCTGATCAGCATCGTCGGCACGCTCATCACCGACAACCTGGTCGACAACCTCGGCGTCAGCCTCTGGGCATGCACGATTGCGTTCGGCTCGGCGATGCTCGCCACGTTCGCTGTGTGGTACTCGAGCGAGAAGACCCTCTCGATCCACTCGATCACCAGTACCAAGCGTGAAGCCTTCTACTGGCTGGCGATCCTGTTCACGTTCGCGCTCGGCACCGCTGCTGGCGACCTCATCGCCGAAGGCCTCAACATCGGCTACTTCAACTCAGTACTGCTCTTCATCGCCATGATCGGCCTCGTCTTCGTTGCGTACCGGTACCTGAACCTCAACGCCGTACTCGCCTTCTGGACCGCCTACGTTCTCACCCGCCCGCTCGGAGCCTCAACAGGCGACCTGCTCTCCCAAGCCAAGGCAGATGGCGGGCTCGGTCTCGGCACCACCGTGACCAGCTTCGTGTTCCTCGCCGCGATCCTCGCCGTCGTCATGTACATGACGGCAGCCCAGAAGAAGCAGGCGCTCAGCCGAGCGGCATGACACCCGGCTCCACCTCCTGCGTAGTTCACATCGCCGGTCGCCTTCCTCCCGAGGCGGCCGGCGATGCCGCGTTCCTGCGCGCAATCCGAGTGAGACTCACTCCGTGACCACCAGCCCATCCTTCGGACGAAACGGCCGCCCCGAACGACGCGTGGTCATGATCGAGGACGACCACTCCATCGGAGCAGCGATGAAGACCGCCCTCGAGTCGCACGGATACGCCGTCGACTGGTTCGTCAATTCACAAGACGCCAACCTCGTGCTCGAGGAAAACTTGCCCGACCTGGTCCTTCTCGACGCCGGGCTCCCGGACGTCGACGGGTTCACGCTGTGTCGCTGGCTCCGAGAACAACACCACGACCTGCCCATCATCCTCGTCACAGCGCGCGACGCCGACATCGACATCGTCGTCGGCCTCGACGCCGGCGCAACCGACTACGTCACGAAACCGTTCTCGATGAACGTCCTTCTCGCTCGCATCCGTGCGCACCTCCGCCCAACGGACAACATCGACACCGCCGCGGCAATCGAGCTCGGATCGCTCCGAGTCGAACCCGCCGCCTACATCGCCACTGTCGCTGGCACCGCGATCGAGCTTCGTCCGCGAGAGTTCGAACTCCTCGTCTACCTCGCAAGACACGCCGGCCGCGTCGTCACCCGCGACCGCCTCCTGGCCGACGTCTGGGATCTTCACTGGGACAGCTCCACCAAGACCGTCGACATGCACATCGTGGCGCTTCGCCGAAAACTCGGAGACAGCATCGAGATCGTCACCGTACGCGGCGTCGGCTACCGCTTGGTCGACCCATGAGGCGCCGAATCACCACCGCCATCGTCGGCGTCACAGCCTTCGTCCTTCTCGCGCTCGGCATCCCACTCGCGATCATCGCCGAGCGACAGCTCCTCGACTCCGAAGTGGTCGAACTCCAAGCCACCGCCGCTGAAGCGTTGACCGAGATCGCAGTTCCGCTCGACTCAAACGAACTCGCTGACATCGCCAACGAAGCCGACCCACCACCGCCGTTCGCCGTGTACGGCCTCGACGGCACTCTCGTATTTGGACTCGGACCAGAGATCGCAGAACCGGCCGTCGAGGCGGCGCTCAGAGGCGAATCATCGTCGAGCACCGACGGACTGATCATCGTCGCAACACCGATCACTGACCAGAACGAGACGGTCGTCGGTGCACTCCGCCTCAGTGAATCCCTCTCCGGCGCACAAAGCCGAGCCCGTCGAGCGTGGCTTGTGATGGCAGGCGCGGGAGCCGCCGCGCTCGCGATCGCATGGTTGATCGGCAGCAGGATCGCGAAGGGCCTCAGCCGACCGGTGATCGAGCTGGCAGCCTTGGCGACGCGGATAGGCAACGGAGGTCTAATCGATACCCACCAACCAGTCGGCATCGGCGAGATCGATCTGCTCGGCACAGCCCTCGTCGAAAGCTCTCACCGCGTCAGCGAATCGCTCACCCGCGAGCGCCGCTTCAGCGCCGACGTCTCACACCAACTCCGCACACCGCTCACAGGACTTCGACTCAAACTCGAAGCCGCAGCAACGAACGAACAGAACCAGACACTTGCCTTGGCGGCGCTCGACGACCTCGACCGAATCGACGGCACCGTCGCCCACCTGCTGGCTTTCGCCCGAGATGCCGTGCCACCCAGCTCGACCAGCTCACTGCAGGCCGCTGCCATCTCAGCCAGGCACCGCTTCGACCACCGCGCCGCCGCGACAGAGCGCACCCTTCAGCTGACGGGAACCGTCACGGATCACGTACAAGCCTCAGCAAACTCGATCGAGCAGATCCTGGACGTGCTTCTCGACAACGCCTTCGATCATGGCCATGGCCAGATCACCATGACACTCCGCTCGATTGCTGGCGGAGCCGCCATCGACATCAGCGACGACGGCGTGTTGCCCGACAACGCCGACGAAGAATTCCTCTTCCGACGCGGCCATGGACATAACAACGGCATCGGACTCGCGCTCGCCCGCTCGCTCGCGGAAGCCGAAGGCGGTCGTCTCCTGCTAGTCCGTCGTCAGCCAACCACGTTCTCGCTGGTTCTGCTGTCTGCAAGTTAGAGCTTGAGTGACGCTGCGACTTCGAGGATCGAGCGTCGCGAGCAGGCCGCGAGCCAGTCAGGCCTTCGACGACCGAGCTGAGGAGCGTCTGGTTCATGGACCGGTGCGGCTGACGGCGACACTGATCTCGCGATCGGCGATGGCAAGCAGCGCCGGGTCTCTCGTGACGAGGACGCCGGCGACGCCGGTCGAGGAGGTCCTTCGGAGCAGCCGCGCGATCATCATCGAGGTCGATGTGTCGGCTTCTGCGGTCGGGTCGTCAGCCAGCAGCAGTTGCGGACGTTTGGCCAGGGCGACCAACACCGCTGCGCGAACGGTTTCGCTGCGCGTCAGCATGTCGGGCACGGCGTCCACACACTCCGTCAGTCCAAGCTCGCTGATCAAGAGCGCGACGAGTACCGGGTCGGCCACGCCGGCGATCCGTTGTGACTGTTCTGCGTTCTGCAGGACGGTCAGATCGTCGACCAACTCATCGATGCGGCCGACTGTTCCGATCGTGGCCGTGCGAATCAGTGACCGCTCCACGGTCGAACGACGGGAGAGCACCTCACCGCCGACGCGGACGGTACCTCCGTCCGCCTCGACGATCCCTGCGAGACACGACAACAGTGCCGACAACCCAGGGTTTGGTGGTCCAGTGAGC
The DNA here is from genome assembly GCA_035432905.1 of Ilumatobacteraceae bacterium. GTDB lineage: Bacteria > Actinomycetota > Acidimicrobiia > Acidimicrobiales > Ilumatobacteraceae > UBA668. The sequence goes on from DAORTY010000072.1 coordinate 8,333, forward strand.
GCGACCACCTCCTGCGGGTACACCCGGAATGAGACCCCGGTCAGCGTCCATGTCGGCCCCGCCTCCAGGCGGTTAACAATCCGGAGGTCGACCACCTCCAGTGTCGGAGATGTGCGATGCGTGGGGGTCACAACTCGACAGTAGGAATCGTCCGGCGAGCAGCAGCACCGTGGACGGTGAGCGGACGGCCAGAACTCGTTGTGAACGCTGCAATCGGCTGTCGGGGCAGTCCGGCTGTGGTGATGAGTCGACCGAAGCGAACCCTGCCGCACCACAGGCTGACGTCGCCCCTCGGACCGCATGAGCAGGGTCGTTCAAACGCCCGGGTCGTCGCCCGGCGAGTGCGTACAATCAGCGTGCAAATGCTTCGTTTGGTGATCATCGGCGCAACCGTCGTTGTCGTGTCGTGGGTTGTAATGATTGGTCTCGCCCGCAGGCTCCCTCCGGGGTTGGCTAAGGATCTCGCAACGATCCTTCCTGCGTGTGTCACTACTGCACGTCGCCTCCGTCGGGACTCGCGAGTTCCGAGGAGGGTGAAAGTGGTGGTGGCGTTCGCTGGCCTCTGGGTGCTGTCACCGATCGATCTGATTCCCGAGTTTCTGCCTGTCATCGGACCGCTCGATGACGTCGTGGTCGTCGCTCTCGCGCTCCGCTACGCGGCGCGACGGATCCCGCCCGAGGCGCTCATCGACGCGTGGCCGGCCGACCGTCGAATCCTCGACCGGCTTGTGCCCGGGGCGAAATCAAGTTCCTCGCCGGACGGACCGCATTGACGGATGGAGCGTCCATGACTCCCGCAGCAAAGGCGGAAGGTGTGCGGTGCCTCCTTCATACTTCGTCGGCGACGTCAAGCTGTTCCGTCGTCGGACCTCAAGTGTTGTCGAACCAGCATCCGTCGGTGGGAAGCGTCCTCGGGTCCAAGCCGACGCTCGCTTCGTAGAGGCTCGTGACAAGCGGTTGTGGGCACCGTTGGAGGTCTCCCGTTCGGATCTCCAGGTGGAGGTGTGGCGCGCCGCTGCGACCGGTGTTGCCTGACCACAGGATCTGTTGGCCGGCCCTTACTTGCTGGCCCAGTTGGACGGTGGCGTTGGTGCCATGGCAATAGCTCCAACGCGTTCCGGTCTCGTCGACGATTGTGAGCCCGACTCCACATGAATCGCAATCGCCTCCGCCCTCTTGGCCGCAGCCCATAGTCCACCAGTTGTGTGGCCACTGGCGGACTGTTGCCACTGTGCCGGCCCGAACGGCGTAAATCGGGGTGTTGACGGGGATCAGCCAGTCCCACGCGGGGTAGTCGTGATGCGGTGCCTTGAGAGCAGCGGGGTTTGCATCGAGCAAGTGTCGAGGCCCTGGGAGCGACCACTCGCCGTCGAGCGGGACGACGCCTCCTCCGATGCAGCCGCCCGACATCGGTGAGATGGGTCTCGATGTGACGACCTCATCAGTAGCGGCGAGCTGGCGGTGATACTCGGCCATCCATCTCGCTTGGTACTGGCGTGGGGTGAGCCGGTTGCCGGCGTCGGGTCGTGGGACGGTGTCCCACTCGCTGGAGCCGGTGCCGGGTAGGTGGCCGATGTACCAGACGACGGGCACGGCGGTCACGTCGTTGTCGTGGGCAGCGAGGACGGCTCGCAGGAGTTCGGCGGCTTTGGCGTCTTGCGTTGCTGGCGGGGCGTCCTTGGCGTGGGTGTAGCCGCCGTATCCGTTCCACGTGCCGTCGACCATCTGGTATGCGCCCGAGGCGCTGGCTCCGCGAGCTTGTGCCTCGTAGTTGCCGCCTGATTCAAGGGTCCGGATCGTCGCGAGGATCACCGCCTCTGGTCCGGATGCTTGGCTGCAAATCGCCGGTGGTGGTGGGTCGCCGTTGGTGAGTAGCACGGGGAGCATGGTCACGCCGAGCAGTGGAAGGGCGATCGAAATGGCGAGAGCTTTCATGCTTGCGCAACGGGACAGTCTGGGCGTCCGAGGGGATTCCTGACCGACGTTTGTCGTCCACTCGTGTGCGTGGTCAAACGGAATCGGCGTCGGCAGGCTCCCGGGCGCTGTCCCTGTCCGGCGCTCGGGGCCATGCCGTGTCGGCGTTGGTAGCCAGGAAAGTCCGCGCTTTCCACGCGTGTCCTGGGACGGAGTTCGGCTACTGCAGTCGGTGCGATTCATTTTGGAGCACGCCTTGAAACCCGGGGTTCCAGGTCGTGTTGGCGTTACCGAGGAGGAACTCGGCATGTTGGAGAGCGGCGAGGGTCAGCGATGCGCTCGCGATCCCGGGCTTGAACAAACCGACCTTCACCCCAAGTCCCGAGGATCGAGGTGAGCTACTTGCCCCTGAAGAAGTAGTTTCTCGATGTGTTGCGGCGTGGGTTGGGCAGGTTCGTGCGCCTCAGAGGTTTTGCAGTCGGGCTCGTCCCCATCCGTGTTGCCGTTTCAACGCGGCGATTCTGCCCTCGGCCCGGGTGCAATGTTCGTTGAGTTCGACGAAGCGAAGCTGTCGCGGCCTCGATTTGCTGGCGGCTCTTGACAGGCCCTGCCCTTGCAGAGAGGACCGCGACGACCTCAACACCGAATTCGGTGAGCGCCTCGTTGGCAGCCGGTCACTCCACATAAGCCGCTTCCCCTGGCGACGCGTAACCCCGCATCCCACATCTGCTGCCCCCACATCTCACCCCGCTCGCACCATCACGACTTTGGGGCGCCAATCCAGAACAGTCACCCACAACCAGCGACGACACGGACCGTGTCCTGGTCCCCGATCTCGCCGATGAGACTGCTGCGGCCACCGCACCTGTTGAAGAAGTCGTGCGAAAACTCCCCTTCTGCGCGCACGATGAGCCCCACGTCGGTCTCAACGCATAGCGCGGCCGAGGCGACATCCGCGTCCGCACACGCTGTGTGGACCCTTACGCCCTGCGCTCTGGGCGGATTTCGCGAACTATGGTAAGCGAGATGGAGCGATCAGTGACGACCCGTATTCGTGTCGGAGCCTTGGCGGTTTTCCTGGTCGCAGGTTGCACACTCTGGGTGTCGCAGCGGGTCGCGTCGGCCTCCGAGTCGTGGACGCACACGGACCTTTCTGGTCTCTCCCCAGTCGATGCCGATGTGCTCGGGGCGAACAGCACGGGGGGCTTCGTCGGCGAAGGCTACTTCCCTGAGACTCGGCGCCGTCACGCCTATATTCGATACGCGGATGGAACGGTGACTCGGCTTGAGCAGAACGCAACGGCCTACGGTGTCAATGCGGGAGGCCTGATCGTTGGAATGCGGTTCGGTCGGGCTGTTTATTGGGAACCGACCACGTTGACAATGACGGAGCTTCCCGGACTCGGCGGCAACTCCTCCGCCACAGACGTCAACGACGCCGGCGTGATCGTCGGCACAGCGTTCGACTCGGCTACGTCGAGAATGCATGCGGTGGCGTGGACTGTCGGCGGTCCGCTGGTCGACTACGGCTACGGCTCGATCGCGGGCATCAACAACGCCGGGCAGATCTTCGGGACGCGCCACGTTTACGGCGACTCAGGGTCCATCGAGTCGTTCTCCGCGACGATCTTTGTCGGCTCCGGCGCCGGTGTGGTCTACGGCGTGAACGGCGCCACAGCGATAGGTGAGGACGGCACCGTGCTCCATGCGCTGCGCAACGTGGTGCGGCCGGATGGAACGGCGTATACGCTCTCGGTCACCGCCGCAAACGGGGTGTCGTACCGTGACGGAGTTGGATACGGTGTTGGGCCGCACGGCGAGGTGGTGGGGTATGTAGGGGGTGCCGTGGCGTACACGACCTACCCGGCAGTGTGGGATTCGACGAACCGTTTGACGGTGTTACCTACACCTCTCAGCGACAACGGGACCCGAATCGATACCGGCGTCGCTCGTGGATTGACCATCGACGGGATCGCGTTCGGCTTCAGGCGGGGCTGGAGTAACGGGAGCTCACTGGGAATGACCGCGTCAATCTGGACGCCACCAGGCGGCATCGGTGGCGGTGGTGGTGGTGAACCACCCGAATGTGTCACCAACCCCGACTTCGATAGCGATGGCATCGTTCGCGCTGACGAGATCGGCTACGGCACCAACCCGTGCAACGCAGACACCGACGGTGACGCGCTCTCGGATCCCTGGGAGCTGTTCGGTATCGACCTCGTCGGCGGAAGTCCGGTCACTTCGACGGACGGCAGCCCCGTACTCGATCTGCCCAACTGGGGCGCCGACCCACTCCGCAAGGATGTCTATGTTGAAGTGGACTGGATGGCCGACGATGGCCCCTCGTACTGCGTGTTCAACTATTGCGCGGTCGAGTCGCATTCGCACCGCCCATCGTCTACCGGGCTTCAGCGCGTGATCGATGCCTTTGCTTCGGCACCGGTGCTAAACCCGGACGGATCCACTGGAGTCTCTCTGCACATCGATGCAGGACGTGACATCGACACTGGAGAGGCATGGACGGCCGCACGCGGCGCTGGCGGCGATGTTGTCACCCACGTCGACCTCATCGCGCCGACATACGATTCGAGCGAAGGTATCCGATCCCTCGGTCTCCCGCGTCTTGGCGGCGAGGCCGTATTCCACTACGCGCTGCTCGCGCACGACTACAGCGAGACCGAGCCGGCCTCTGGCAACTCATTCAAGATTCCGAATGACGTGTTTGTGGTGACGTATGGTGACGCCGAGCCGTCGGACACTGCCATTGCCCGGACGTTCATGCATGAGCTCGGACACAATCTTGGGCTGGGTCACGGCGGCGACGACGCCTACGGCTACAAGCCGAACTACCTCAGCATCATGAACTACTCCACCGCGTTTGTCGGGCTGAACCGAGACGGACTCGACGGGGTCCTCGACTACGCAAGGTTCGTTACGCGGCCGCTCGACCAACGAAACCTTGTCGAGTCCGTTGGCGTCTCGCTCGACCCGACCGCAGTGCAGCCATTCGGCACGACCAGCGATCTGCTCGCCCGGTACCGAGTGCGCGTCAACTGCAACACGAACATTCCTCAGCTAGTGGCTGGCCTTGATTACAACTGTGATGGCAGCATCTCCACCGGTGGCTATCAACGGATAGTGACGGAGAGGATCCCCGCTCCCCTCGACACACCCCTCGATGCACAGGATGACTGGGCGAAGCTTGTGTTCACAGGCGATGGTGGAAGCATCGGCGCCGTCGCGGATGCCGCACCGTCGGAGCCCTCCGAACCGGACGTCGACCCTGCGCCCCCGGCAGCCGCCTACCAGGCGACGTTGACGGCACCATCAACCGTCGCCACACCGGCCGGTGTGGCGCTCAGGCTTCCATTCAGTATTACCAACTCGGGCACCGCGGCCAGTGAGATCGTTGTCCGTGCCGACAGCGTTGAACTCGGAATTTACCTCCTCGCTCCCGGAGCCAGCGCCGTCGTCAACCTTGATCTCGGCGTCATCGCGATCGAGCGCACAATCGAACTCTCAGCGGCGCCGAGCGAGAACCCGTTGATGGGGGCAACCGCCATAGTCCTCGCGATACCAGCAGGGAGCATCGATATCCCGCCCGACATCATCGTCGTTGGCGTGCGCGAATGGCTCGCGTCGCTCAACTTAACTTCGCCGGACTCGGCGCATCAGGCAAACGCGATCCGCCATCTCGATCGGGCGACCGAGTATCTGAAAGCGGATCATACGCGTCTGGCGGAAATCGCTATCGCCAACGGCGCTGAGCAATTGTCTCTAATCCGCCCGTCGGCTTGTTCGGGGTGCAGTAACGCAGCGAGTGTTCTTCGTGGAGCATGATGTACGACATTCGATAGTCGACGCCTCGTCGCTCACCCACGCGGGATGGTGCCGCGAACGAGCCATGGATTACTGACCCTGGGATAGAGAGGTGGGTTAGAGATCTATTCCCCAGCCGGGGCACATCGGCACCTTTGCATCGGTGAGCGGTATGTGCCGTTCCGAGCAGAGGAGGAACGATGAACCGATCACGAGCTCAATGCCGTCGACACCGGGTGCTGGCGTCACTTGGTGTGCTGATGGCGGTGTGGCTGTCGCCGTCAGCTGCATTCGCAGTGGTGCCGAATCCTCCGGCAGACGCCTCGGCACCGGGCGCAGTCTTGGTGGTCCAGGTGATCGGCTGGTTGAAGTGGGCAGGCCTTGCAGCCGCGCTGGCGGGACTCCTGATGGGAGCGATCACAACCGGGGTCGGTCACTTCGGTGCGAACCACTCGGCGTCCGCAGCCGGTCGCAAGTGGCTGCTCGGCGGGATGGGTGCGGCGATCTTGTCGGGTCTGGCGTGGACGATTGCGACCACGTTGTACACGGCGACGGGGGGCTGATGTGCGTCGTCTTGGAATTGCGGTCGTCGCCCTCCTCGTCCTGCTGGCTGGCGGGTTGGTGCTGGCCGAGGTCCGAAGTAGCGAACCCGGCCGGCCCGATCACGAGACCAGCGTGAAGACAGATACGGGCATCGACCCTGCACCCTCGATCGCGGTCGATGTTGCTGGGGCGCGGCAGGCGGCAATCGATGCAGTCGCACTCACCGACGAGGTGGTCGAGGCCGGGTTCATCTCCCGTCGTGATCTGATCAACGGGTTCGCAACGAGCGCGCTCGCTCCTCGGTTGGCGGACGAGACCGGTGTTCAGGTCAACGCACTGCTGGTCGAGCTCGGGGATCGCAACGCCGATGTGACAGCGCTCCGTTTGATCGAGCAGCCCCTATCGGCGCGGGCTACTGCGGTTGGAGATGTCGTCCGTGTCGAGGTGTGGTCGCTGTTGGTGATCGCTGCGCCGGGAACAGGTCCGGCCCGGCAGGCTTGGCGCACGGTCACCCTCGACATGGCCCTGGTCGATAGCCGATGGTTGGTGTCGGAATGGCAATCGCAGCCCGGCCCGACCCCGGCACCGGCGGTCGAGGCCTCGTTCGACGACGCCTCGACGATCGGTGAAGTGTTGGGCTGGGAATCGGCGACGGTCACGGGCGGGGTGCGCTGATGTTTCCCTTCCCGAATCCGTTGGATCTGTTCGGGTCGGCAGTCGGAGAGGTTGTGGGCTGGGCCTGGGACAAGGTGATCCAGGGCGTCTACACCTGGTTCGCCAACGGCCTGCTGTTGCTGATGGAGTGGGTGTGGGGCGTACTCGACACCGCCACCACACCTCGGCTGACGGAGGCCTGGTTCGCCTCGGATCTGATCCGTCCGCTTGCGACGTTGTCGCTCGGGATCACCGTTGCGCTGATGCTTGCATCGGCAGTACAGGCAGGTTTCGGGGGCCGCCCTGAGTTGATCGTCGACGCGTTCAAGGAGGGTCCGAAGTCGATCGTCGCGACGTCGTTGACAGTGGTGGTGATGGATGTGTTGATTCGTGGCGGCGATGCGTTGTCGGACACGATCTGGCAAGTAGGGCGTGCCGATTCACAGCGCGTGCTCGAGGGTCTGGCGGAGACGATGACCAACGCGGGTGGTTTGGCGACAACGTTCCTGGGGCCGTTGGCGCTGCTGTTCGGAATGATTGGTCTGCTGGTCACGACGGTGGTCCTGTTCATGCGCAGCTCACTGCTGTATCTGGTCGCTGCGTTTGCTCCGATCGTGTGGGCGTCGTCCGTGTCGCCGGTCATGCGTGGTTCGGCGAGACGATTGGTGCACGTGACCGTGGCGTTGGTGCTGGCCAAGCCGGCAATCACGATGACGTTGGTCGTTGGAGTGAAGTTGGTCGCCAACGCCGGTGTCGGCGCGCCGGGGAGCGATGGCGCTGCGGCGCTCGGCACGCTGATCTCGGGGTTCTCGTGCTTTGCGATCGCCGGGCTGTCGCCGTGGGTGGTGTACCGGCTGTTGCCGAGCGTCGAGTCAGCCGCGGTGTCGTCGGGGATCGTCGGCGGGTGGGGGAGGGGCGCGATGTCTGGAGTACAGGCCGGGATGATGGTGAAGTCGTTCGGTGCGTCGGCAGCGGCTTCGGCGGCGACTCGGTCGTTGCCACAGATGGCCGCCGGTGCGACTTCTCAGGGCGCCGGCGCAAGCTCGGCGGCCGGTGGGTCCTCCGCCAGTGGGTCACAAGCAAGTACTCGCAACGTGGGTGGTCCGTCGGCAGCGGCGCAGCGCTATCGGCCGCCGAGCAACCCAGAGTCATCGTCGGCGGGCAGTGAAGGGCAGTCCTCCGCCTCGCCGGTGAGCGGTCGAGGACAACGGGACGGCGAGTCATGACCTCCGAGTCGACAACGCGGGCTGCCAAGTACCGATTCGGTGACGGAGTCGGTCCGGGCCTGTTGCTCGGCCTGTCGATGCGACAGGCGATGCCGTTGATCATTGGGGTGTTGTGGCTCACGGTCGCGTTGATGGCGCAAGTTCCACTCGTCGGCGCCGTTGGCCCGGTCGCCGGAATGATCGTGTCATTCGGGCGTTGGCGTCGGGCGCCGCTGCACGAGGTCGTTGCACCTGGCATCCGCTTGCTGTGGCAGCGTTGGCGTTCACGTCGGGTGTGGGTGAGGCCGTCGCTTCTCGGGTCTGGTCCCGGTTTCGAACAGGACGTCCCCGACGCTCTCTCCGGAATCGAGATACTCAGCGTTGCCGCAGCCTGGTTGCCGGACCAGCCATCGGTGGCGGTCGTACATGACCGTCCGGCTGGGACGGTCTCGATCGTGCTGCGGGTCGCAGGGGAGGGCTTCGCTGTCTCATCACTGCGCGAACAGGACGGCATGGTCAGCGCGTGGGGTGCAGCGATCGCTCCGTTGGCGCGGGCTCAGTGCTCGGTAGCGCGGATCACTTGGCAGGAATGGTCGCACCCGATCGGAGTCGCCGGCCATCGCGAGTTTCTGGCGACGAACGGCGGGCTAACTCGCACAGATGCTGCTTCGGTCGAGTACCGGCTGCTACTCGAGGAGCAAGCGCCGTTCACGATCGACCACGACGTGTTGGTGACGGTGACGGTCGACCTCCGCCGGGTCCGTACCCGTCGGCGCAGCACGGTCCTGGAGGCAGGCGTCGAATCGGTCTGCGACGAAGTCCGCCTGCTGACGTCTCGCCTCGAAGCCGGCGACCTGCGTGTCGATGCACCGTTGTCGTCGGCAGAGTTGTCGTCCGCGATCCGGCTTCGCTCCGATCCGATACGGGTCTCCGACGGACGTCTCAACTCGCTTCGCCGATCGCTGAGCGCCGCAGTCGGCAAGGGCGCGGTCGAGTGGGGACCGATGGCCGTCGAGCCGGAATGGTTCCAACTTCGAGTCGATGGCTCGGTGCATCGTTCGTTCCGGATCGCTACCTGGCCGATGCTGCCGGTAGCGGCCGACTGGCTCGCGCCGCTCCTGGTCGGTGACGCCGCGACCCGCACGGTCACCGTCGTTGCGGAACCGGTGCCCCTGTCGAGGGCGGCGCAGGATGCGAACCGGCAACTGACGTCGATCGAGGCAGACCAGCAGCAGAAGGAGAAGCACGGATTTCGTCTGACTGCACGCGAACATCGTCACCGAACCGACGTGGAGACACGCGAGCGCGAACTGGCCGAAGGCCACCCCGAGTTTCGCCATGTCGGGTTCGTCACGGTCACCGCCGCTGATTCTGATGAGTTGGATGATGCCTGCGCCCGCGTCGAGCAATCCGCCGCCCAATCAATGATCGACCTGCGGCCTCTCGCCGCCCGCCAAGCCGAAGGTTGGGTCGCATCGCTGCCGTTGGGTCGTTCGGTACAACGGGGGCGATGGGCGTGAACGTCGTGCGCACGAATCGCCGACTTCTACCGTCGGAACAAGCCAGGCG
>DAORTY010000073.1:0-1884 GCA_035432905.1 Ilumatobacteraceae bacterium
CTCGAGCGTGTCGTGCAGGTCCTGGGCGTAGGTCGCGCCGTGCTCGTTGATGATCACGAGATCGACGTCGAGCAGCTTCAGACCCCAGTATTCGTACGCTCGCAGCAGCTGACGAACGAGGTCGAGGTCGTCGGCCTCATCAATTCTCACGACGACGATCGGCAGGTCGCCGGAGATGCCGTGAGCCCACAGCGACGGGGCACCGCGCTCGTTGCGCAACAGCGTTGTCGGGCTGGTGCGCAACGACGGATCGGAGTAGATCACCCGATTGGCCAACCGTTGGAACACCTGTGCCTCCGCCGGGCTGATGCCGAGATGGTGAAGTTGCACCTGAGCGCGCGTCCACGCCACGATTGCCGCTCGCTCGTAGGCGGCCGGTGCTCGGTACTTGTCGGCAAGATCGAGCACGAGTTCTCGGCTGTCCGCCACTGCTGTGGTGAAAACGACGTGAACCGTGTCGCCCGGCGCGATCGTGACCCTGCAGCGCAGGCTCAAGATGGGGTCGAGGACTGCTCCGACGGTGTTCGAGAGGGGCCGACCGTCGGTCACCGAGACCGGGTTGCGAACTGAACGGCCCCTGCCGAGAAACCTGGCTCGGTCGGTCTCGTACTGGATGAAACCGCCGTCGTGATCTTCGACCGTCGCGACGTGAGCAACCCATATCGACGGGTCCTCCGGCGAACGTGGCCGGCGGGTGGCGAGCAGCGCTCCTGCGTCGGCAACGAATTCCGTGCGGACGAACAAGTTCTGGAAGGTCGGGTGAGCCTCATCCGCCGCCTGGGTCGCCAATGCGACCTCCTGGTACGACGTCAGCTCGATCTCTCGTGGGCGTGCCCCGAGGTTGGTGAGCGACACCCGCCGGATTTCGGCGTCGTCCTCTGCCGATACGAGGACCTTGAGCGTCGTGGTGATCGGGCCGTCGCGACGTATGAACGTTGCTGCCTCCTCGCAGTACGCAACCTCGTACGCATCTGCTTCAACACCTGCCGGTTGGTGCGCCGCCGACCACACGACACCACTCGCCGTGTCGCGCAGGTACACGTAGCTTCCCCACGCGTCGCGGGTGACGTCCTCTCGCCATCTCGTCACGGCGAGGTCGTTCCACCGGCTGTATCCGGAACCGGCGGCCGACACCATCACCGAGTAGCGGCCATTCGAGAGGAGATGCGACCGAGGGATCGAATCATTGGGGGACGAGAAGGTGCGCAGGATCGGTGGGACCGTGTCTCGAACGTCGGCCTCGCTGGTGATCTCCTGCGAGAGCGGACGAGCCACCAACGCATTGCGCGGCATGCGCTCGTGCAGCACGAGTTCGGTGGCCTCCACCATCGGCTCGGCATGGAAGCGCTCGACCATTGCGAAGTTGTTCAGCACGTTGCCGATCGCGACCAACAACATTCCCTGGTGATGCGCCATGTAGCTCTTCACCAGCACGAAGGGCTGGTTGTCCGGTACGCGTCGAGCGGTGAAATCGAGGGCCTCGCGAAAGCCGTAGCGGGCGAGTGCGCCCAGCTCCTGCAACCGCTCGAGGTTGCGGATGGCGGCGTTCGGCTGGACCATGGCGGCCAGACCGCTCGCATAGGGGGCGATCACTATGTCATCTCCGAGCCCGCGTTTCAGCCCGAGCCCAGGAATTCCGAATCCGGAGTACTGGTAGATCTGATCGAGGTTGCGAACGCTGTAGCCCGACTCGGAAATGCCCCAAGGGATGCCCAACTCGGCGGTGTAGCGCACCTGGCGGGCGACGATGAGTCGAGCGGTCCGTGCGAGAAGGCTGCCTGCCGGCGAGCGCATCACGAGGTTCGGCATCAGGTATTCGAACATCGAGCCGGACCACGACACCAGGGCCGATCCGCGTCCCACCGGTGTCAGTGAGCGACCGAG
>DAORTY010000073.1:1984-11977 GCA_035432905.1 Ilumatobacteraceae bacterium
GAGCTCTGCGATCGCGGGCAGCGCGGCCAGATCGCGCTGATGGCTCGTGACCGCTGCCCGCACCGCCATCGCCCAAGTGGTCAACTCGTCATCGTCGCCGCGACCACTCTCGGCCGTCAGGACGGCGACGATGTCGACGAGTGTTGCCGACAACTCGTCGAGTCGGGCGAGGCGATTCGGCCAATCGGCATGGGAGACGGGGGACGCCTGAAGTGTGACGATGGACTCGATGCACGCGGCGAGGTGTTCGAGCGTCAGCGTCTGGCTTCGCGGATCATTGTCAATGACGGCCACGGCATCACCGAGCAGCGCCACAGCGTCGTCGATTCCTGCGGCCGCGGCCTCGATCGGCAATGGCCGGTCGGCAGCTTGCCGGCACGCGTTCGAGATCGTGATCAGGTGGCCGCAGAGGTTGCCGCTGTCGACGGTCGACACGTAGTCGGGTTCGAGTCGTTTCAGCGTTCGTGTGTCGTACCAGTTGTAGAGATGCCCCTTCCACAGCTCGAGCTGCCCGATCGTGACCAGCGTCCGATCGAGGCGTTCCACCATCTCGACAGTGCCGATCCATCCGAAGTCGCGGGCGGTCACCGTTGCGAGCAGATACATCCCGATGTTCGTCGGCGACGTGCGCGTGGCCAAGGCGGGCACCGGGTCATCTTGAAAGTTGTCCGGTGGCAACCAGTGATCCTGCTCGCCGACGAAATGGTCGAAGAACTGCCACGTGCGCCGCCCGAACGATCGGGCCACCGTGATCTGTTCGCTGGTCAGCTCCTCAGGTACGGCAGTCACGGGCGTGCGACTGACCACGTAGGCGATCACCGGCGCGACGACCCAGAGCAGTAGGAAGGGAACGGCGAGCGGTGATGACGTCGGTCGGAGAACGGCGACCATGACAGCGGCCAGAGTGGCGACAGCGACGCCACCGACCATCTGCCGGCAATATCCGTCCAGGTGCACGTCGCTCTTCGACTTGCTCTGCGCAGCGGTCTGCCACTCGAGCATGTGCCGCCGGCTGACCAGCCGCCACAATGTTCGCAGCACGGCATCGAGCATGAGCCACGCCTGATCAGCGAGAAATGCAAGACCCAGAAAAATCCGAGCCGTCGCGATGGTGAGGTCGCCGCCAATGTCACGCAGGTGACTGCGTTTGGAGATGCCGCGCCGACGCGGTTTGAGGCCGCTGAGCACGGGCAGCACTGCGGGAACCACCATCGAGACCACCACGACCGACACCCACCACCCGGCGGCCACCGAGCCGATCGTCCACGCGGCGATCATCGTTGCGACGGCCAGCGGAGCGACAAGGGAACGCCGCAAGTTGTCGAACATCTTCCATCTACCGACGGCGCCGACACGGCGCTGTGCGCGGTCGGCGGTGCCTTCGTCGCGGCCATGGAACCCGAGGATCCACGGAAGCAGCTGCCAGTCGCCGCGGACCCAACGGTGCCGACGGGCCGAGTCGACCAGATAGTTGGAGGGGAATTCATCGAACAGTTCGACGTTGGTCACCAGCCCGGCCCGTGCGAAAACGCCCTCGAACAGATCGTGGCTCAGCAGCGTGTTCTCTGCAACGCGGTGGTTCAGTGAGGCTGCAAAGGCGTCAACGTCGTAGATGCCCTTCCCGGTGAAGCTGCCCTCTTGGAACAGGTCTTGATACACGTCCGACACTGCCGATGCGTACGGGTCGACACCGGCGGGCCCGGCGAACGAGCGCTGGTAGATCGATGCGTCCTCCGGAGTGGGTAGCGACGGCGTGATACGCGGCTGGAGAATGCCGTATCCGTGCGTCACCCGGCCCAATCGCGGATCGAATCGCGGCTCGTTGAGTGGATGCGCCATCGTGCCGACGAGTTGCCCGACTGCGGATCGCGGCAGCCTGGTGTCCGCATCGAGCGTCACGACGTAGCGGACGCCGGCCGGCGGAATGGAGGACGCGCGCGCCGGGGTCCGCAGGTAGCTCGTCGACGTCGAACCACGCAGAAGGGCATTCAGTTCCTCGAGCTTCCCGCGCTTGCGTTCCCACCCCATCCAACACTTCTCGCGCTCGTTCCAGCGGCGAGAGCGATGGAGTAGCAAGAAGCGTGCGCCGCCCTCGTGGTCCGGGCCGTAGCGAGCGTTCAACCGATCGATACCAGCTGCGGCCGCGCTGAGGAGCTTCTCGTCGTCGTCGGTGTGTTCGGTGGGTGCGTCCAGCCAGTCCGACAGAAGAGCGAACCACACGTCCCCGGCACCGTTTCCAAGAAAGTGAACTTCCAGGACTGACACTTGTTGTTCGATGTCGGCGACAGTCGTCAGCAGCATCGGTACGGCGACGAGGGTTCGCCTGTCGGTCGGCACACCATCGTCGAAGTCGATTCGTGGAAGCGGGTGCGGGCCGACGCAGCGAGTCACGACACGGTTGACGAGTGCAACGGCCAGATCTGATGCGGGTCCGAGGGCCAAGATCGTGATGGTGACGGCTCCGACGCCGCTGTCGCCCGACATCACGAGCGCGGGAAGAAGGATGAGTGCAGTGACGATCACCAGACCCGTGAAGTACAGCGGCGCGCTCACAAAGAGAAGGGCGCGTCCGATTCGTTTGCGTACACCTTCCCGCAAATGGACAGCCTCCTCGAGATCTGCTCGGCCACCGCCGATCAGGAAGTAGCCGGGATCACTCATCTCCACGTGGGTAGGGTCGTGACGATGAGCCGCGGCCATCTCGACGGCTCGCTGTGCGACCTCGACTTCGGTGGTTGTCGAGCCTCGTGCCATTCGCTCGACAGCGTTTCGATACTGGTTACGGGTCGTGAAGTCCATCTCGGCGAACGCACTTCCGCCACGCAGTACTGCATCCACAACACCGACCTGCTCGACGAACGCGGCCCAATCGAACCATGAGATCAAACGCATGCTCGTGATCACGTTGCGGACGGTGACATTCGTCATCGCCATCAGCTGATGCTGGGTGTGGACCATTTCCTCTGCCGTCGTTCCGTGCGCGGCAAGCATCTCTTCCAAAATTCCCAGCGCCGGAGTAGCCGCAGGATCCTGATCACGCAGGCGCTGGAACAGCTGTACCCGCCCAGCGGTCGAGAGGCGCTCCAAGGTGCGACGGTCGACGGTGGCCGAACCCGAGCGCAAACGTTCGTCGCCGAGCCCGAGCAGACTGTCGGCCAACTCGTCGGCGGCCTGCCTCGCCTCGCGGGCACTGACGATGCGTTCGGCGAGTCTCCGTAGATTTTCGATCAGCACGATACGAAGGCTGATAGCGAGCGCCCACAGCTCGCCGATCGTCAGCGTCTCGACCCCCTGATACGCGACGACCATTCGGCGTAGGCCCTCGGGGTCGAAACGACTGTCCGTATGCGCGACGTATGCCCAAGCCAACCCGAGTACCCGCGGGTAGCCCTCCAGGTGGCCTCTGTCCAGTTTGGGCAGTTCACGATAGAAGTCGGCCGGCAGATCATCGTGAATCTCGCGGATCTGCTCATCGACGATGGCGAAGTTGTCGACCAGCCACTCCGCGGCAGGGGTGATCTCCCGAGCCTCTTTGAGAGCGTCGGCCAGAACCCTGTACGCCTCCAGCAGAATGCGCCCGTTGTCAGTGACACGAGGCCGAATCGGCTCTCCGCGTTCGAACCCGGGCCGGACCCGTTGTGCCGCGGCGAGCGTTCGAGCGTGCTGCTCCAGCCGTTCGATGCTGAACAGCTCAGCCACGATCGGCTCGTCGAGTTCGCCGGAGGCCCGGGCGCGCAACGACCCTCTGGTCGGGTGGCCGGTCGTGGATCGCCTCACCGGCGCCACCAGCCGACCTGCTGCGGGTAGGCGAAATCAACGCGGGTGTTCAAGAGCTCTCCGATTGCTGTGTCGGCCGATCGTCGGCGAATCAACGCTTTCCCGCTTCCCGTTTCCGCTGGATCCCAAACACTTGCGGCGACAGCCTCCAGCGTCCCGTTCTCTCCGATCGGATACGGTTCGGTCATGTGTGAAGCCTGTGGCCCGCTCGCCGTGCTCTCTCGCTCATCGTGGACGACGCCCGCCTCCCCACGTCCCAGAGCTCGCGCCGCGTCTGGCCGGCAGCACCGTGGCGCGACAGGGGTGCGGACGCGTTTCGCCGACCTGGTGATCTCGGGCGGGCCGGTGATCACGATGGATGATCGGCAGCCTCGTGCTGAGACGGTCGCGGTACGCGACGGGCGAATCGTGGCCGTTGGGTCGATCGAGGAGCTGGCTGGGTTGACCGGGCCCGCCACCGAAATGTTGGATCTCGACGGCCGCACGCTGCTGCCCGGCCTCATCGATCCTCACATGCATTTCGTGATGGTGCAGTTGGCCGACTGGGTCGACGTCAGCCCGATGGCCACACCGACCGAGCCCGACATCCATGCGGCGCTCCGGTCGGCATCACCCACGTCGACCGGCTGGGTACTCGCCAAGAACTTCGACCCGAGCATCACGGCCGGCCACCCGTCGCTGGGGCGCGATGTGCTCGACCGGCTCGTCCCTGACCTGCCACTGATCGTCCTCGAGAGCAACGGGCACATTGCGTGGGCCAACTCAGAAGCGTTCAGACGGGCAGGCGTCGATCGCGACACGCCGAACCCGCCGACGGCGCGTTTCACTCGCGATGCGGACGGCGAGCTCACTGGCCGGCTGGAGGAATCCGCGGCGTTGATGGCATTCGCCCAGGGCCTGCCGCGACTTGCCGTTGACGAGATGAAGCGCCGCATCAACGACCTGTTCTGGCATGCCGCCAGCAAGGGCGTCACCCTGCTGCACGACTGCGGTATCGGCGCGACCGCGGGCACGAGCGATCTGGACCTGCTGGAAGCCACGATCGGCGCCGACTCGCCCGTGCGGTACCGCGGGATGTTGGTGTCGACGCACTACGACGAGTGGATGGAACGTGGCGTCCGGCCTGGGCACGGCGACGACCTGTTTCGCATCGATGGCATCAAGGCTTGGTCCGACGGCTCGAACCAGGCCGGCACCGGCTACCAGCGCGACCCGTATCTGGGCTCCGAGTCACGCGGGGCACTCAACTACTCGCCCGAGGCGCTGGCCGACGTGGTGGCCAAGGCCCACCGAGATGGCTGGCAGATCGGCGTCCACGCCAACGGTGATGCAGCCATCGACGTCACCATCGATGCCTTCGAGCAGGCGCTCGCTGCACACCCACGCGCCGACCATCGACACCGCATCGAGCACTGCAGCCTGCTCCACCCGGAGCAGATCAAACGCATGGCCCAGCTCGGCCTGTCGCCGTCGTTCCTGATCGGTCACGTGCGTTGGTGGGGAAAAGCATTCCGCGACCGGCTCCTCGGCGCCGAGCGTTCCAGCCACTACGACCCCTGTGCCTCAGCGCTGGCCGCTGGGCTGCGGATATCGCTGCACAGCGACTGGAACGTCACCCCGCTCGAACCGCTGCGCTACGTGGAGGACGCGGTGAACCGGATCATGGCCGAAGGCGGCGACGTACTCAACGCCGCCGAGTGCATTCCCGTCGAGGCTGCCCTGCGGGCCATCACACTCGACGCCGCGTGGCAATGCCAGGCCGACGACATCACAGGGTCACTGGAGGTCGGCAAGTACGCCGATTTCGTCCTGCTCGAGGACGACCCCACCACCGTCGACCCGACCACGATCGCCAACATCGCCGTGTCCGAGACTCGTCTCGCCGGCATCGTTCGCCACTCGAGCTGAGAGCTGCACCGCAGGCCACGCTGGGCCGAAATGTCAACGAGCATGCAACATTCCGGCCCAGCGTGAAGCGGGGTGCAATGTTGGAGGTGACTAGTGCTCCTGCGGATCGCCGGTGTCAGCAGCCGGGTGCTTTGACGTGGGTCACGGTCCAGCCCTCGGTGGTGTGGGTGACGGTGATGAGGGTGATGAGCCTGTCGTCGGTGATGATCGCGTAGATCGTCTCGGTGTCCGACGGCGTGTACTCGCTGTAGCCGCTCGTGATCAGCCCCGGGAACTGCCCGGAATCGAGGAAGGCGAGCAGCGCGTCGGCGGCTGATGGCGAAGCAGGCCCGGTCATGTCGTTGTCGATGCCGCCTTCTCCGCACGACACCACGGTGGCGGGGTCCGGCCCGGCGGAAGCTTCAGTCGAGATGATCAGCGGGTTCAGGTCCAAGCCGAACGCCGGGTCGCTGTTGAAGTCCGTGACGTTGTAGCCGCGGGTGGTCTGGTTGCCCTGCGAGTCGGAGTAGCGGACCTGCAGCACGTCGCATGGCGCGGCGAGGCCATCTGCGCCCGCATTCTTGGTCATGGTGAGCGTGACGCCACCCAGGTTTGACAGCGCGACGATCGCCTGGCTGCCGTCGGCTTGTGTGGAGACCGCCATGCCGTCGAACACCGACGGATAGACGCGAACCGGGGTTGAGTCCAGGTCGTACTTTTGGCGTGGGTCCGCCGGCCAACGAACCTCGACGGTGCCGCTCGCGAGTTGCCAGTACTGGGCGAACTGCCCTTCGGCCGTCGTGCCGCCCGCTACGGGGCCGGGGCCGGTGATCGGACCGCTCGTGTTGCCGCTCACGTCCATCTCGATGGTGACCGGAAGTTCAGCACCGCAGATCGGCACGCCGCGAACAGCCAGTGGGGTCGTGGCCAGCGTCGTGTCGCCGGAAGCTGCGGTGACGGGCGCAGTTGCGGCCGGCTGTCCATCGGTGCGGCTCGTGATCGCGACGATGCCAGTGACGACGACCGCCGCTGCGGCAGCCGCAGTCAGGTACGGGACGAGCCGTCGGTTCTGCTCGATATCGACGACCACCAGTGGCAGGGCCTCTGGATCGAACTCCAGCGGGTTACTGGTTGGCGTCTGTGCGGCGATGTGTTCCAGGCCGCGGCTCAGGCGGGCTTCGAACGCGTGGGATGATTCGGGGGTGTGGCGGTCGGTCCTCATGACAGTTCCTTTCGAAGGATGCGCAGGGCGCGCGAATGACGGGATTTGACGGTGCCCGGCCGGCACCCGAGGGCGTCGGCGATCTCTGCTTCGGAGAGGCCGAGCCAGTAGCGCAACACGATGACTGCGCGCTGGTCGTAGGGCAGCCGTCGAAGTGAGTCGTCGAGCTCGTGCTCCCATTCGGTGAGCGACTCGGCGTCGGGACCATGGCGTGCCATGCGAAGTTGGAGACGACGCTGCGATGTGTGCCAACTGCGGCACAGGTTCACCGTGGTGGTGCGCAACAGTGCAGCTGGATTGTCGATCGGTCGACTCGAATCCTGCGCGTAGCGGAACACCCGCACGAACGCGTCCTGGGCAAGGTCGTCGGCTACATCAGGGTTGCCGGTCAGCATCCGCGCCAGCCGGGCGGTCTGCGCGAACTGGTCACGATAGAAGTATTGGAACCGCTCGTCGACGCGTTCGACCTCTGGCTTCAAAATGTCCCCTCGTCGTGCTCGGATGGGTTCGAATGTGCGACTCACACCAGTATCGACCTCACCGAACCCCGTCCGGTTCCGTAGTTCGGTCGAGTGAGAACCGATTCGGGTGGTCGTGCGTCAGGTCATGATGTGGACATTCGTGACGAGCAGATCGTGACCGGGCTGGTTGACCCGCTGCTGGGGCAGCGGGCGCACCGTCCTGCGGCCGCGAATGGCGCCGTTGATGTCGAGTTGCTCTTCACGGAGCATCGGCGACGACTGGTGAACCTTGCCGCGGCGATCACGCTCGATCGCATGCTCGCCGAGGAGGTGGTGCAGGAAAGCTTCGCCGGGCTACAGCGACGCTCCGGCGACGTGACCGAACCGGTCGCGTACCTCCATCGTTCGGTGGTGAACCATGCGATTTCGGTGATCCGTCGTCGTCGCACCGCGTCGCAGTACGTGGCACCGGTCGCTGCGGTGACAGTGAACCCGGAGATCGACGAGACCTGGATGGCGGTCACTCGCTTGCCTGCACGTGAACGGGCCGTCGTCGTGCTGCGCTTCTGGCTCGACTGGTCCGAAGCCGACATCGCCGCATCGCTCGACTGGCCCGCCGGAACCGTGAAGTCCACGTTGCACCGCGCCCTGAAACATCTGAAGAAGGAGATCCCCCAATGACCACCGATCTACGCAACGACGAACAACTCGAGCAGCGGCTCCGTGCTGCATGTCATGCCGTCATCCCCCACCTCGGCGACCGCCCCATCGTGGGCGACGAATTCGACGACCACGACCACGATCTCGACGAGGCCTCGACGCTGGCAACCGTCACTGCGTTCCCGACGGTGCGAGCCACCGGCCGCACACGGTTGGTCGGCATCGCCGCGGCGGCCCTGCTCGTCGCCGGCGGAGCAGCGGTGTGGGCGGCCAACGGTCGTCCAGCTTCCGACAACGCTGGCGCGGTGGCGCTGTCCCAGCCGTTGCTGCAATACGACGTCGTTGCAACCGTTCTGGCAACACCCACCGGATCATCGGTGCCGTGCTTCGACACGAATTGCACCCCGCTCGACCGACTCCCGGTGGTTGCAGGCGCCGCCGACTTCTACGTCGGCCCCGAGTCGCTCGGCACCGCTGTGGTGAATCAGAAGATGCTCGACCAGGTCGGCATCATCCGATGCCTCGAGCTCACCGCCTACGGCAGCGACGGCAGCGCCTGCCAGCGCATCGAAGGCATCGCCGGCGTCGGGCTGGTGTCCTACCCGACCAATATCTCGGCTCCCTCGACCGTTGCCGGCGACCAGGCGGCGGCAACGGTGGACATCGAGGTGGGTACGACCTTCACCGATGTCAGTCCCGCTGACTACGCCGACAATTGGGCCGGCAGCGGCGACGGCGCCAATGGGTCCCCGATGGTCGTGCGCGGTCACGACGGAATCCGGTACCACTACGCCAGTCACACATATGTTGTATGGCAGGAACAGCCTGGCGTGCTGGTGTGGGTTGCTGTCCCCGATGAAATGGCGGACCAGCTGTCGACCATCGCCGACGGTGTCCGTCGCACCCCCGGACCGGCCACGATCCCGTACATCGTGGTGGTCACTCCACTCGCCAGCCCCTGGGGTGCACACGACAACAATGGCAATGGTCTGCTCTACGCACGAGTCGGCGGCACGCTGCTGGTCGGGATCGACTACATCGACTCCACCGAAGGAAGGCCGGCCATCGTGGCTCGACAGAACCCCGGGGTCGCCGGAGAGCTCGTGGTCGGTGGCATGGCCCCGGTCGACGCCGCACAGCTGCGGATCACCACCGCCGGCAACGTTCCGGCGATCTTCGACACCATCGCCTTTGCCGGAGCTCCCGAGGCACGGTTCTTCATGGTGAACGTGCCAGGTGGACCCGGCTCGATCACGATCGACTGGCTGGCCGCCGACGGCTCGGAACTCGGCGGAGAGTTGGCCCAGGCTGTCCAGGCAGACGTACAGGTAGACAGCACCGTCACTGCCAAGGTCGGCTGACCGGATTCGTACCCACGCTGGGCCGAAATGTCAACGAGGATGCAACATTCCGGCCCAGCGTGACGAGGGGTGCAACGTTTGCTTGGTGTGCCAATGCCTTCTTGGGGGTGACGTGTCATCCCGATCATGCTCATCCGTCGTAGATCTCTACACCCCGAGCGTGGCAGACGTCGATGACGGGCTGCAGAGCGACAGCCCGGTTTGCGTAGTTCACGAGCGCGGCGGAGGAGGCGAATGACCTGTCGGCGACGATGTACACCTTGGCGTAGTTCACGGTGGCCCCGCCCTTGGACCTGGAGGAACGCCGGACGAGCGCGACACGGCGGACATCGGTCCACGCCACCCGGTGCGTCCGCACGAAGTTGCGGATCTCGATGCCGCGTTGGTCGAGTATCAGCCGTACACGAAGTGTGCGCAGGAAGGTGAGCCAGGAGATCGCAATTGCTATTGCGAGCCCGATCCGCTCCGCGGTCGTGGCGCCAGCACCGCTGCCGCTGCGCCCACGAACGATTGGCTCGAACAAGAATGCCGAGAACAACACAGCCATCAGCCCGACGCCGAAGATCACGACTCCCCAGTTCGAAGAGCGAAACCGTAACGGCAACGGCAACGGCAACGGCACCGG
>DAORTY010000073.1:12077-17844 GCA_035432905.1 Ilumatobacteraceae bacterium
TCGGATCAGGCCGGCGCGAGCACACCTCCGCTATTGAAGGGGTCAATGGCAGCCTGATAGCGTTAGTGCTGGTCAGCGAGGCCCAAAAGAGGGATGTGTAAATGAAGTTCGGAGCGTTCTTCTTCGGAGGAGTTGAAATGACCGATGCCGGTGCGGGCCTTCCCAACCCGATGGATCGTCGGTACGACAATGCTGCCTGTTGGAAGGCCACGCTCGACTACATCGACACCGCCGTCGAGGCCGACCGGCTCGGATTCGACAGTTTCTGGACCACCGAGCACCACTTCCAGCACGAGGGCTACGAGGTCATCCCCAACGGCATTCTCATCTCGGCATGGATCGCAGCGCGCACCGAGCGCATTCGCCTCGGCACGATGTTCAACGTCGTGCCGCAGTGGAACCCGCTGCGCCTCGCCGAGGACTTCGCCACCATGCACAACCTGTCGGGCGGGCGCGGCATCCTCGGCGTGGGCCGTGGCACCGTGCCACGTGAGTTGCTGCACCTGAACCCTGATCACATCTCCGTGGGTTCCGCCGACAACCCCGACCAGGTAGCCGACGACGCTCGCAACCGCGAGTGGTTCGAGGAAGCGATGGAGATCGTGCGCCGTTCGCTCAGCTCCGAGCGTTTCTCGTTCAGCGGGAAGTACTTCCAGCTACCGGCCCCGGGCATCCCCGACCGCGGCGACACCGTCCACGAGCTCACCCTGATCCCTCGGCCCATCTACCCTTACGAGATCTGGCAGGCGGTCACCAGTCCGCCCACCATCGAGTACGTGCCCGTGGTCGACCATGGTGCGGTGTTCTGGAACCAACACCCGACGTTCGTCAAGCGGTTGTGGGACCGCTACGGCGAGCTGCATGATCAGCATCACGGTGGCACATTGCCTGACGGCGACAAGCGGATGCTGGTGGTGAACGTACGCATCGAGGACACCCACGAGGAAGCCATCCGCACAGCTCGCAACGGTCACGACGAGTTCTGGAAGTTCCTCGGCCCCTATGGCTGGAGCCGCGGCTACATGGGCCCCGACGGCCGGCCCGCAGCAGCCGGTCTGGTCCCCACTCTCGAAGAGTCGATGGAACAAAAGATGTACCTCGTGGGCACCGCCGAGGAAGTCGCGGAAGGTGTGCAGATGTACCGCGACCTGCTCGGGATCGAGCGGCTCACTCTGTTCCCGCATCTGATCGGCGACCCCTATCAGAAGGCGAGCGAGCAAATGGGCCGGTTCATGTCCGATGTGGTTCCGTTGCTGTCATGACGCCACGCCAGAAGCCGGCAGCCCAAGAGGCCGCGCTCGAATGGCAGGAGCTTGGCCGCGCAGTTCGTGAACGTCGGTTGGCCAGTGGGCTGACGCTGGTGGGTCTGGCAGCACGGGTGGGGCTCTCCCAGCCCTTTCTGTCGCAGGTCGAGAACGGCAGAGCTCGGCCCTCATTGGTATCGCTGCACCGCATCGCCGAGGCCCTCGGTTCTACACCGCAAGCCCTGTTCGCCGGTACGACAGACATCGATGCGGGTGCGGTCGTGGTACGAGCCGACGATGTGCGCATGGTCGATGTGGAGAGCCGCGAACCGGCAGAGTCGGCGTGTCACATGCTGCTCGCCGGAGATGCGCCATTCCGCCTTCTCGAGTTCGACGGCCTGCCCAGCGAGTTCATCGAGTACTTCGCTCACGACGGTTTCGAGGCCACCTACGTCATCTCGGGACGAGTACAGATCGACGTGGCCGGCGAGATCACCGACCTCGGCCCTGGCGACTCCATCTCGTATCCGGCTCGGCTGCCCCACCGGCTGCGGGCCCTGGGCAAACGCCGAGCCAGCATCCTGATGATCGAAACGAAGGTGGAGGCGACCAAGCCCAACGCGGTCGCCAAGCAAACGAATGAACCCAACCCGACGAAACGATCGAAACGATCCGCGATCGGGCCCTCCAAGTGACACCCTCAGCGCTTGTTCCATGAGCGCCTCAGCAGCCAAAAGGTAGCGTCCGACATGACCGTTCTGACCCGATACCAACGTCCCGCAACGCTGCAGGACGCACTCGAGCTCCTTTCGCAGGAGGGCAGCCTGGTGCTCGCGGGCGGCACCGGGGTCAATGCGGGTCAGCGACCTGCGGCAGGACTGCTCGTCGACCTGCAGGCGTTGGGGCTCGACGGAGTGCACGTGGCTGACGACGGCGCGTTGGTGATCGGCGCCACCACTCGCCTTGGCGACCTGGCCACCACCGACGCTGCGCCGATGTGGCTGCGTGAGCTGGCCCGAAAGGAACTGCCCAGCACGCTTCGCACGCTCGCGACCGTGGGTGGAACTGTCGTGGCCGGTTGTTGGGAGAGTGCGTTGGTTGCGGGGCTGCTGGCCTGTGACGCAGTGGTCTCCATGGCTGGGCGTGAGGGCACCTCCGAGGTAGCACTTGTCGCGCTGCTCAGCGACCCTGGCCTGGTCAACGGGCGCGTCATCACGGCGGTGCGGCTCGACATCGCCGGCAATGCCAGCGTGCATTCCACCGCGCGCACCATCGCCGACCGTCCCATCGTGGCCTGCATCGCGCGGCACACTGCCACGGGCGTGCGCGTCGCGATGAGCGGCGTCGCGGACACAGCGGTCGTCGTCGACGACGTGGAGAACCTCTCGCCACCCGGCGACTTCCGCGGATCTTCGGAGTATCGCCGTCACCTTGCCCGCGTCCTTCGCACGCGCGCCCTCACCGAGATCGGAGCAGACAAGTGAGCACCACAACCATCACCCTCACACTCAACGCGGTCGAGCAGCAGTTCGACGTCGAGGCGGGCGAGACGCTGCTCGAACTACTGCGCCGCAACGGCTGCTTCAGCGTCAAGTACGGCTCCGACTCGGGTGAGACCGGGGCCGGCGCGATCCTGCTCGACCGTCGGCTTGCGTCGTCGGAGGTGGTGCTCGCCGTACAGGCCGACGGCCACCGGGTCGACACGCTCGAAGGGCTGTCGGCGATGCGCGAGGACCTCGATCCGGTGCAGGCCGCGTTCGTTGCCGTCGGCGGCTTCCAGTCCGGCTACTCAGCCGGAGCGCTGATTCTCGCGTCGCACGCGCTCCTGGCTGCGAACCCGTCCCCCACGGATGCCGAGATCCGCGATGCGTTGTCCGGCGTACTCGACCGCGAGACGGCCTACGTCAAGGCTGTCGAGGCGGTGCAGCGCGCCGCCAGCGTGATGCGGGGTGAGGCCACGCAGCCGTTCGGCCCGGCGATCCTGGCGCCGCTCACCGATGGCAGGAACCCCGCCGCCTACGAGCCCACCCCCACCGCGCCCGGTGTGTCGCCCGCGGTGCCGCGTCTCATTCTCTCCGCCGACGTGCCGGAGATGTCCGTTGTCGGCAAGCCCGAACTGAAGGTCGATGGCGTCAAGCTGGCTCGCGGCAATCCCGCCTTCGCCGACGACATCGAGTTGCGCGGCATGCTGCACGGCAGGGTGCTGCGCAGCCCGCACGCACACGCTCGCATCCTCGATATCGACGACAGCGCTGCACTTGCGTTACCCGGTGTGCACGCCGTGAAGCACTACAAGAACACACCGAGAGTGATGTACGCATCGGGTGGCCAGTCGTGGCCCAACCCTCACCCGTGGGACCAGGTCAGCTTCGACAACAAGGTGCGTCACGTCGGCGACCGCGTCGCCGCGGTGGCTGCCGAGTCACCCGAGTTGGCAGCCGAGGCGTGCCGTCTCATCAACGTCACCTACGAGGTACTGCCCTTCGTGCTCGACGAGCGCGAGGCCGGCGCCCCCGGCGTCACCCCCATCCACGACGAGCCCGATGCCGTCGGCGTTCACGACGCTGCGCGTAACCAGGCGTTGCACATCAAAGCGCAGACGGTCAGCGACGCTGCCTTGGAAGCGGCGTTCGCCTCGGCCGACCATGTCTTCGAGAACACGTATCGCGTGCATCAGGTGCAGCAGACCCCCATCGAGCCGCACGTCACCGTGGCGTGGCTCGACGAGGACGAGCGGCTCATTCTGCGTACCGCCACGCAAGTGCCGTTCCATGTGCGGCGCATCGTGGCGCCGCTGCTCGGTTTGCAGGTGAAGGACATTCGAGTGATGAAGCCGCGCATCGGCGGAGGGTTCGGAGCCAAGCAGGAGATGCTCCTCGAGGACATCGTCGGTCACCTCGTGCTCGCCACCAAGCGCCCCGTGCGGCTGGTGCTCGATCGCGAGGAGGAGTTCGTGTCGTCACGAACCCGTCACCCGCAGACGCTCACCTATCGCACGGGTGTGGCCAAGGACGGTTCGCTCGTCGCGCAGGAACTGAAGGTGGTTGCCAACACCGGCGCGTACGGTACGCACGGCTTCACGGTGCAGAACGTCACCGGTCTGCGCGGCCTGTCCTCGTACAACTGTCCGGCGAAAAAGTTCGACTGCGACGTGATGTACACCAACAGCCCGGTGCCGGGCGCGTTCCGAGGGTACGGCGCACCGCAGGCCGAGTTCGCGCTTGAGTGCCACATGGAGGACATCGCCCGCGCCCTTGGTCGTGACGTGCTCGATTTCAAGCGGCAGAACTGGGTGAAGGTCGGCGACAAGATGGACATCGTGATGTTCCTCGGTGAGCGAGGCACGCTCGATCCAGCCGACGTCGACCCGGCCACCTTCCCGCCGGTCATGACCAGCGGCATCGAGGAGTGCGTCGCGCAAGGCATGCGGGCCATCGGTTGGCACCGCCGCGACGACCCATCGTGGGTGGCCCCTGCCGATCAACCGCACATCCGACGCGGCATCGGGTTCGCGTTCTGCATGCATGGCACCGCCATTCCCTTCCTCGACATGGGTGGCTGCAGCATCAAGATGAACGACGACGGCTCTTTCAACGTCATGTCCGGCGCAGCCGACCTGGGCACCGGTGCCGACACCGTGCTCGGGCAGATCGCCGCCGAGGTGTTGGGTGTGCCGCTCAGCGACATCATCATGTACACCGGCGACACCGACATGACCCCGTTCGACGTGGGTGCCTATGCGTCGTCCACGACCTACATCTCCGGTGCCGCGGTCAAGAAGGCTGCCGACGCCGTGCGCTGGCGTATCAAGCTGCGCGCAGCACGGCTGCTGGGCGTGGAAGAGCCATGTTCCATCGAGTTGCGCGACCGACGGGCGTGGGCCCCCGACGGACGTTCCGTCTCGCTGGAGGACATCGCACTCAACTCGCTGCACACAGAGGACCATGAGCAGATCATGGGCATCGGCTCACACGTGTCGCAGGAGTGCCCCCCGCCGTTCGCTGCCCAGTTCGCGGAGATCGAGGTCGACATCGAGACCGGGCAGGTCACCGTCGTGAAGCTCGTCATGGCCGTCGACTGCGGCGTTGCCATCAACCCCATCACTGCCAGTGGCCAGGTGGAGGGTGGCATGTTCCAGGCGCTCGGCTATGCGGTGAGCGAGGAGTTCGCGTTCGACGACACCGGGCGCATGGTCAACTCCGAATTCGGGCCGTACTGGATCTTCCGTGCCGACGACGCCCCGGCCACCGAAGTGTTCCTCGTGCAGACGATGGAGAACTCAGGACCGTTCGGCGCCAAGGCCGTGGCCGAGATTCCGACAGACGGCGTCGCGCCGGCAGTTCGTAACGCGCTGTTGCAGGCCACTGGCGTAGCGATCAACCAGATCCCGTTCACGCCCGAGCGTGTGCGCGACGCGCTTCAGGCTGCCCGCTGATCTCTGTCAGGGGATGTCTGGTGTCCAGCCGGCGAAGGCGTCGATGACGGCTTTGATGTCGTTCATCATTGGGTAGAGGATGGGGCAG
>DAORTY010000074.1:0-17790 GCA_035432905.1 Ilumatobacteraceae bacterium
CGGTGATGGGTCCCAACGGCGCCGGCAAGAGCACGCTCAGCGCCGTCATCATGGGTAAGCCCGGCTACGAGGTGCACGCCGGCGAGGTGCTGCTGGATGGTGTCGACCTGCTCGCCCTGCCCGCGTGGCAGCGTGCGCAGGCGGGTATGCATCTGGTGATGCAGTACCCCAGCGAAGTGCCTGGCGTGGGCCTCACCGACATGCTGGCCGAAGCGTTCCGTGCCCGCGGCCGCAGCACCGACCACCTCGCTGAGGAGATCACCGCTGAAGCCGAGCGCATCAACTTCCCGGTTGCCCTGCTGGATCGCTCGCTCAACGTCGACCTTTCAGGCGGCGAAAAGAAGCGCAACGAGACTCTGCAGCTGGCCCTCCTGGCGCCGAAGATCGCGATCCTCGACGAGCTCGACAGTGGCCTCGACATCGATGCGCTGCGCGACTGCGCCCGCCGTGTGGAAGGTGCCACCAACGAGTCGGCTCCCGGCCAGGAGCCCCTGGGCGTGCTGGCAATCACTCACTACAACCGGCTGCTCGAAGAGCTGCACCCGGACCAGGTACACATCCTGGTCAAGGGCCGCATCGTCGCCAGTGGCGGCCCCGAGCTGGCCGACCAGCTCGAGACCGATGGCTACGAAGCGTTCACCGGCGGTGAGCCCGAAGGCGCTGCGCCCGTCGACCGACCGAGCAGCCTCGACGACCTGTTCGCCCTCTGAGCCGATGACTGCGGCGCAGCACCCCAACGTCGCCCGCGTGATTGCGGCGGCAGCCGAGCGCGGCCTCACCATCGTGCCTCGCACGTTTCCGGAGGGAACCAAGACCGCGGTGGATGCTGCCGCGGCCATCGGTGTTGAGCTCGGCCAGATCGTGAAGAGTCTCATCTTCGGTGTCGATGACGCCATCGTGCTGGCCTATGTCAGCGGTGCCAATCAGCTCGACGAGAAGAAGTTGGCGGCGGCGGCAGGCGGCCAAAAATGCAGCAGGGTGGATGCCGACGCCGTCCGCGCGGCAACCGGCTTCCCCATTGGTGGCGTCCCCCCGTTCGGACATACCAGTCCGCTTGCGATCTTCATCGACCCAGACCTACTGCAGTTCGATGAGGTGTGGGCCGCGGCGGGTACCTGGAACGACGTCTTCGGCATCGAGCCCCACGAGTTGGTTCGAGCCAGCGGTGGTGTGGTCGTCGACCTGAAGCGGGGCTGACTACCTGGCAGGGAAAGCAGCCGGCAGGAACCGAGTCGAGGTGGCCGGTCGTACGGCTCCGAATGGGTTGCTCGCCGACATCGACCGATGATCTGCGAGTAGTGCCTACTCCGTTGCTTGCCAGGTCGCGGGGTCGAGCCCGAGTTCCGCGTAGCGCTTCACGATCCAGACCGGCACTTCCATCGGTTCGCCCGCCTTGATGCTGCGTATCTGCTCGCCATCCTCGGCCCAGATGTGGCACGTGTTCAGGTTCATCGCCATGCCCCGCATGCGTTCTTCGGGCGTGGAGAACTTGGGTCGGGAGTCGGTGCCGTCCTCGCGGGAAGCGATTGCCCGAAACGACCAGATCGACTGAACGGCCACAGGTGCCATTGCCTGCAGCAGGGCGGTGGTGTGGGTGCACCCACGCGGCCCACCGAACAGCTCGCGGACCTTGTGCGTGAACCCGCGGGCGATCGAGAGCCCGACAAGGTTCTGGTAGTGATCCTCGATCTTCGGGCAGTTGCCATGTGGATGCGTTTTGAGGGCGGCAGCGGCCCACACGATCTCCAACGACGGCATTGCGATGTGAAGGTCGACGATCATGTGGTGCATCGTGAGCGGCTCGGGGTCGTTGGGCACGTACAGCCCAGCAGGCTTCTGGTCGCGCACGGCCCCGCGTAGCCACAGCGTCTGTGCATCCTTGCGATACGCGCGCACCACGTAGGCACGCTCGTGGACCAGTTCGTTGGCGGGGTCTACGCCGTCTGGATGGGGGACGATGTCATCGAAGAACTCATGCATACGTCAGCCGACTGTAAGGCGCTCGAGCTCCAGCGCTACGACCGCAGCCGAATCGACCTCGGTGAGAATCGTCACGTCGCGGCGGCCGAGCCACGGGCTGTCCGGGCGCAACCTGCGAGTGGCTGCAAGGGTCTTGCCGCGCGACACACTGCTGCCCGTATCCACCCGAACCGGGTGCTGTACCGCCTTGTAGTGCTGCGGTGCCAGCAGATACGAGATGCACGTGCTGTCGTGTACGTGGATACCGTCGGGGCCGCCGTGCGAGACATGGAAGTCGCGGTAGTACGGCAGTATCGCAGCGGCCATCCGTGCCCGAGCGGTGTCCGATGCGCCGAGGCTGTCGATTTGAGCGCTGGACATGATGGTGGCTTCGGTGACGTCGAGCCCGCACATCACGATGGGGCAGTCGGCGCCGAAGACGATGTCGGCTGCCTCCGGGTCGTTCATGATGTTGGCCTCAGCGGCAGGTGACGAGTTGCCGGGCACGAAGGCCGCGCCGCCCATGATGACCATGCCGGCAAGGTGCTGCGGCAGGTCGGGTCGCAGCAACATGGCGAGCGCGATGTTGGTGAGCGGGCCGACGGGGACGAGAGTGATCTCGCCCGGTGCCGCCAGCACCTGCTCGATGATGAAGTGCGCAGCATCCAACGCGAGAGCGCTGCCTGTTGCGTCGGGCAGCGGCACATCGGCCAGGCCGTTGACGCCGTGCACGTGAGCGGCCGGGCCGCGGTAGACCGACGCGAGCGGCCGGCCGGCACCTTGCGCCACCGGAATATCGGGGCGGCCGGCGATCTCGAGAATGCGCAATGCATTGTTGGTGCACGTCTCGACGTGTGCATTGCCGAACACCGTGGTGAGCCCGATGACGTCGAGTTCGGGCGAGGCCAGCGCGTACACGATGGCCATTGCATCGTCGATGCCAGGGTCGGTGTCGATGATGATCTTGCGGGGTGCGGTGGTGCTCATGCGTTCGACTGTTCGAGAGCGTCGAGCAGGGTGTTCCACGACAGTGTGGCGCACTTGATGCGTACGGGGAACTTGACGACGCCCTGCAGCGCCTCGAGGTCGCCCAGCGCCACAGAATCGTCCGGCTCGATGGGGTTACCGTCTTCGTCGGGAATGCTCATCAGACCCTTGAAGCGACGCACGAGGGCGCGGACCTCGGCAACCGGCTTTCCCTTGACGGCCTGGCTCATCATGCTGGCCGAACTCTGCGAGATGCTGCAACCCTGGCCACCCACCTTCACGTCGGTGACCACACCATCTTCGACCTGCAGGTAGACGTCGATCTCATCACCGCACAACGGGTTGTGACCAACCGCGTGCGGTGCCGGCGGGGGCAGCTCACCTCGATTGCGGGGGTGGCGATGGTGATCGAGAATGATCTCGCGGTACAGGTCGTCCAAGCCGGGCATGGTGTCTCCTCGACGGTTCAGAATCCGAAGATATCGCTGGCACCGTCGAGTGCGTCGGCGAGCATGTCGACGTCGGTGGTGTCGTTGTACAGGTAGAAGCTCGCGCGAGCGGTGGCGTTCACGCCGAGTAGGCGCATCAGCGGCTTGGCACAGTGGTGGCCGGCTCGCACGCAGACGTTGCGCTGGTCGAGCACCTGGCTCAGGTCGTGCGGATGGATGTCGCGGAACCCGAAGCTGAACGTCGCGCCTCGCATCTCCACGTTGCGCGGGCCGTGCAACTGGATGTCGTTGCCGAAGCGCTCGGTGAGCGACTGCATCGCGTAGGAGGCGACTTCGATTTCGTGTTGGCGAATGTTGGCCATTCCTAGCCCGGTGAGGAAGTCGACCGCGGCGCCGAGGCCGACGACCTCGGTGATGGGGGGAGTGCCGGCTTCGAACTTGGCGGGAAGCTCGGCCGTGGTGAACCCGTCGAGGCGCACGTCAGCGATCATGTTGCCGCCGCCGATGAACGGCGGCATGGCGTCGAGCAGTTCCTCCCGGCCCCACAGCACGCCGACACCTGACGGACCGCACATCTTGTGACTGCTGAAGGCCACGAAGTCGGCGCCCCAGGCCTGCACGTCGGTGACGTTGTGCGGCACGTACTGGCAGCCGTCGACGATGGCCAGCGCGCCGGCGGTATGAGCGGCAGAACAGAGCTGTTGCACAGGCGTGACGGTGCCCAACACGTTGCTCATCGCGGTGAAGCTGAACACCTTGGCGCCCTCGAGCAGCGCGGTGAGATCGGTGAGGTCGAGCTGCCCGTCGGCGGTCAGCGGCACCCAGCGCAGCACGATGCCGCGCTCGGCCACGAGCATGTGCCACGGCACGATGTTGGCGTGGTGCTCCATGTGCGTCAGCACGACGACGTCGCCCGCCCGTAGGTTGGCGCGGCCCCACGAATAGACCAGCAGGTTCAGCGACTCGGTGGCGTTCTTGGTGAAGATGATCTCGTGGGCGCGCCGGGCGTTGATGAAGTGCTGCACCTTGGTGCGGGCGCCCTCGTAGAAGTCTGTTGCTTCAGCCGCCAGCGCGTATGCGCTGCGGTTGATGGGAGCGTAGGACTGCTCCATGAAGGTGCTCATCGCATCGATGACCACCTGTGGCTTCTGCGACGTGTTGGCCGAGTCGAGGTACACCAGTGGCTGCCCGTTGATCTCGCGCTGCAGCAGGGGGAACTGTGCCTTGATCGCAGCGACGTCGAGGGCCTCGGCGGCGCTCACCTGAAGGCCTCGTACCCGTCTCGCTCCAGCTGGGCGGCGAGTTCCATACCGCCGCTGGCGACGATTCGACCTTCCACCATGATGTGCACCTGGTCGGGGGCGACTTCGTCGAGCAGGCGCTGGTAGTGGGTGATCAGAACGACGCCCATGGAGGGGCGGTCGGTGCGAATCTCCCTGATGCCTTTGGCGACGATGCGTAGCGCATCGATGTCGAGCCCGCTGTCGGTCTCGTCGAGGATGGCGATCTCGGGTTCGAGAATCGCCATCTGCATGATCTCGTTGCGCTTCTTCTCGCCGCCGCTGAACCCCTCGTTGAGGTAGCGATCGACGAACGTACTGTCCATGCCGAGGCGCTTCATCCATTCCATGGTTGCCAGGCGAAGTTCGAGCACGCTGAGGTCGAGGCCCTTGCGCGCCGAGAGAGCTTGGCGCAGGAACTGGATCACCGAGACCCCGGGGATCTCTTGCGGGTATTGGAACGCGAGGAACATGCCGGCTTTGGCCCGCACGTCGGTGGGCCAGTCGGTGACGTCATCGCCCTGGAAGAAGATGCGGCCGTCGGTGACTTCGTACTCCGGAGACGCCATCAGCGTGCTGGCCAATGTGCTCTTGCCGGAGCCATTGGGGCCCATGATTGCGTGCACTTCGCCGGCGGCGACCGTCAGCGAGAGGCCCTTCAGAATGTCGTCGGCGTCGCCCTCATCGGTGATGGGTCGGGCGTGCAGATTGTCGATACGGAAGAGCTCTGTCACGGTGCCATTCTAGTGGACGTCGGCTATTTCCCCTATCGCCGTAGTAGAAACCCCGGCGCTGTCAGGCAGTCGGAACGTAGGTGGCCAGATCGTCGAGCAGAGTGGACAGCGCGGCTGGATCGGTTCGCGGGTGGACGACGCAGATTCGCAGACATGACTCGCCGCGCCACGAGGTCGGCACGATGAGGTACTTGCCCTCGCCTGCCCGACGCTTGCTCCACTCCAGATATTGCTCGTGGGTCCAGCCGTCGCGTGTGAACAACACGATGGACAGTTCCGGCTCCTGCAGCAGATGGAACTCAGGTCGCGCCGCGACCTCGTCGGCAAACGTACGAGCGGTGGTGATGGCGCCGTCGACGGCGTCGCTGTATGCCTGGGTG
The DNA here is from genome assembly GCA_035432905.1 of Ilumatobacteraceae bacterium. Lineage (GTDB taxonomy): Bacteria > Actinomycetota > Acidimicrobiia > Acidimicrobiales > Ilumatobacteraceae > UBA668. The sequence goes on from DAORTY010000074.1 coordinate 5,790, forward strand.
CCGTAGGTGGCGAGACCGAACCACAGCGGCAGCCCGCGGGCGCGTCGCGACAGGTGATAGGCGTAGTCACTGGGGTTCCAGTCACCACGGTTCACCGAGTCGAGGTAGGCGGCGTGTTGTGCGTGAGTAGCGGCGGCCGGCACCGGGTCGCGGTACACCAGGGCGGCACAGTCGTAGGGGGCGAACAGCCACTTGTGCGGGTCGACGCCGAAACTGTCCGCTCGCTCGATGCCGTTGAAGCGCGACCTGGCGATAGTGCTGCACAGCGCGGCCAAGCCGTACGCGCCGTCGACATGCATCCACAGCGCGCGGCGTTCGCAGACGTCCGCGATCGCGTCGAGCTCGTCGATGATGCCTGCATTGGTCGTGCCCGCGGTGGCGACGACAGCGAACACATCGTCGACTCCGTGCGCGGCCAGCGCGGCCTCCAGTGCAGCGCCGGTCATGCGGCCGTCGGCATCGACGGGGACGGCCAACACGTTGACATCCATGACTCGTGCTGCGGCACGCACCGACGCGTGCACTTCATCGGTGACCGCCACGGTGAAACGATCTGGTCGCTGGCCGCGCGATGTCGTGAAGACTTCGCGAGCGGTGGCGAGTGCACTGAGGTTGGCGGCCGAGCCGCCCGACACGAACACCCCTCCGGCAGACGCGGGGAAACCGGCGAGATCGGCCAGCCAACGCAGGGCTTGGTTCTCGGCGGCAATTGCGCCGGCGCCGGCTTCCCAGTTGCCGCCGAAGATGGAGGATGCACTGACTACAAGATCGAACATCGTGGACGCGATGGATGGTGCGGTGGGCACGTAGGACAGGTTCATCGGGTCGTCCATCGGCCTGCAGGCGGGCATCAGCACGTCGCGGAACAGGTGGAGGGCCTCGAGGCCTCCCACGCCGTCTGGGGTGATCGCGTGCGAGAGGGCGGCGGCGAGTTCGTCGGCCGGATGTGCACCCCACTGCGTGTCCTTGGCCAACCGCAGACGTTCGATGGCATACCCGATGACCGAGTGTGCGAAGAGATTGGTGTCGTCATCCCACGTGTGCATCGATGGGGCCATGGGCACTCCTTCGCTCGAACGGCTGAAATAGTTCGGCCCCAAAGTACTACGCGCCTTGAGTGTGCAGTGCCTTCCACAGCGCCGGGTACGAGCGGTATTCGATCGACCCGTCGATGTATCCCGCTTCCCGAAGGGCCACGTCGAGCTTCGCCAGATTGCGGAACGGGACACCGCTGTCGACGTGGTGAGGGAGGTGGTACCCGATTCGGTACGGCACCACCATGAAGCGTGCCAGCGGGTGCTGCAGCACCGTGTGTGTGGTCTCGCGCCGGTCCTTGGACGCCATCAAACCACCGTGCTCGGCGACGGAACGAAGGCGGTTGATGACCCGCCAGACGGTGAGATAGGGGCCGAGCCAGAAGACCGGGTAGAGCCACCAGTGGCCACTGGCGATCGCGGCGGCCAGCAGCACGGCCTGCACGCTCATTATCTTCCAGAACGTGCGTCGGGTCCGCTGATCCTGGCTGCGCGCCCCGGCGAGGAACTGGCGCATCAGCTTGATGCCGGTGCGTCCTGTGGCGTCGCGCGTCAGCTTGCGTCGGAAGCTCGCGGTCGAGATCGGGTATCCGACGTACAGCGCCATGTCCGGTTCGTCGGGGCCGAACTCCTGACGGTGGTGGGCAGCGTGCACGCGACGGTAGCCATCGACGTTCGTCAGCGACGGGTAGCCCAGCAACCAACGACCGACGAAGTCGTTGATGCGCTTGTCGCTGAAGAGCATTCGGTGGGCAGCGTCGTGCATCAGCGACAGGTACTGCGCGAACGTGCGACCCATCAGCACGAACGTGACCGGCCAGACCCACGGGCTGAATGCAACTGTCGCCCACAGCACCAACGCAGTCTGCGCGTACAGGAAGAGCACCGACCATGCGTTGCGCCACGAGGGGATGCGGCGCAACCGCTCGCGAAATGCGGGCTGAGGCCGCCCGTCGGCGCGAATGAGTTCGGTCTCGCGACACACCGGAAGTTCGGTCTTCACCATCCCCGACACGCCCGCGATCATACGACCGAACCCTCCAACCCGAGGGCCCCCTAGGTTTCGGTGACGTGCGGTGAGCGTGAAACGCTCGGCAACGGTGACCGGTCGAGAAGGTCCACCTTCCAGGAGCGGAACCTGCGGTGAACTTCGCCACTGGGGCCGGCGCCTTCGCCGTTGGCGCCGTCGGCGTCCCGATGCAGGCGGAACGTGTGGTGGACGGCGAGGTCATCGGCCGCGATCGCCAGATAGCGGGCGTCGCCCACCGCTGGTCCGGCGCGCCACAGCAACCAGCGGCCGATTCGTCGCTTGTAGTCGGCCTCTGGGGCGTCGGGCAGATCGTCACCCAGCGACAGCAATTCGTCAGGGGCCTCCACCCATGCAGAGGCAACAATGTTGCGATCGCGAGTGGGGGTGTCGGGCAGGTCGGAGGTATGGACCGGGGTGTGGTCGGCAGGACGTTGGTCGTAGCGAAGTGGCTCACCAGCCACGTTCGACCCATTCGGCCAGATGCGGTCGCTCGGCGCCGATGGTGGTGCTGACACCATGGCCGGGCATCACGATGGTTTCTGCCGGCAGCGTGAACAGGCGATTGTCGAGCGACTGGATGATGGTGTCGAAGTTGCCCTCCTTCGACTTGGTGTTGCCCGGGCCGCCGGGAAACAGGGTGTCGCCGGTGAAGACCAGCGGAGCACCGTCGACCCGAAAGCTGACGGACCCCGGTGTGTGGCCAGGATTGTGGATTGCGTGCAGCCGTAGCCGGCCGACCTCGATGACGTCGGTGTCCTCGATGAAAACGTCGTATCCGACGTCCTTCAACATCTGCGCGTCCTGGCTCATCACTGCCACCTCGTAGCCGGCTTCACGGATTGCCGGCACAGCTTGGATGTGGTCCCAGTGGCCGTGAGTTTCGAGTACGCGACGAACGCCGAGGCGCTGGCACATTGCCAGCAACTGCTCGTGTTCGTTGGCGGCGTCGATCAGCACCGCGTCGCCGGTCTCGCGACAGCGCAGTACGAACACATTGTTCTCGAACGGTCCGACGACGACTCGATGGATCTCCAAGCGACTATCGGCCCAGTGCAAGGTGGTCATCGCGCCACGCTACTGCCACCGAACCACGTCATGTTTGGCGCGGGTCCCACGCAGTCACACCATGACATGGTGGCGAATTGCGAGGGCTACGTTGGGCCCATGGAGATCTCTGACCCAACGCTGTGGAGTGCTAGCGAGCAGGCCGCTGCGATTCGTGAGGGCCGATTGGGCAGTGAGGAGCTGCTCGATCACTTCCTCGCTCGCATCACCGCTGTCGACCCGCAGGTGAACGCGGTGTGCACGCTGGCTGAGGAGCCTGCGAGGGCACGATGTCGAGCGGCGGACGCGGCCACTGCCCGCGGAGAGTCGTGGGGGCCGCTGCACGGTCTGCCCTTCACCGTCAAGGATGCGATTGCCACAGCGGGTATCCGCTCGACAGGTGGGGCGACAGCCCTACGCGATCACGTGCCCACGACCGACGCGCCCGCCGTCGCCGCGCTCGAGGCGGCCGGGGCGATCGTGTTCGGCAAGTCCAACCTGCCCGAATGGTCGGGTGATTGGCAGAGTTTCAACGAGATGTTCGGCACCACCAACAACCCGTGGATGCTCACGCACACGCCCGGCGGCTCGTCGGGTGGAGCGGCCGCCGCGGTTGCGTGCGGCATGACCAGCTTCGAACTCGGCACCGACATCGGCGGTTCGGTGCGCGTGCCATCGGCGTTCTGTGGCGTGTGGGGCCACAAACCGAGCTTCGGCATCATCCCCACACTGGGGTATCTCGACGAGCCCGGCGGTGGCGACACCGAGAGCGACGTCAATGTGTTCGGCCCCATCGCACGCAGCGCACAAGACCTGCGACTGTTGCTCGATGTCCTGGCGCGGCCCACGCATGAACGATCCACAGCGTGGAGCCTGCAGCTCCCCGAGCCGACCGCTGGCTCGTTGACCGGTCTGCGTGTGGCTGCATGGTTCGACGAGCCCGAGCTGGAAATCGACAGCGCCACGATGACCGTGCTGCACGCCGCAGCCGACGCGATCGAGCGCGCCGGCGCCCACATCGATCGCTCGGCGCGACCAGCTATCGATGTGCGAGCCGCCTGGCGCAACGGCGCACGGCTGATCGGTGCGGCCGTGTCAGTGAGCGATGACGGCGCGTCGCTGACCCACTACGACTGGCTGCACATGAACCGTCAGCGAGCGCGTGCGCGAGCAGTGTGGGCCGAGTGGTTCACCGACTTCGATGTGCTGCTGTGCCCGATCACCATCGTCACTGCATTCCCGCATCTGCAGGAGGGCCTGTGGGGCGATCGGCGCATCATGATCAACGGCCGTGAGCGGTCGTACGTGGAGATCGAGGGATGGCCGGCGCTGATCGGCAGCGCCTACCTACCCAGTACGTCGGTTCCGGTCGGACGGACTGCTGATGGCCTGCCGGTCGGCATGCAGGTGGTCGCACCGTTCCTTCACGACCGAACCGCGATCCAGGTGGGGGAATGGATTGGCGAAGTGGTCGGCGGCTACCAGCCGCCACCACTCGTGAACTGAGTCGAGCTCCTGGCACCATCCACCGGATTCCGGCAACCTCGTGTTACGGTTTGATGTCGTTTATGACGAGATTGCATTCGACACCAGTCCGCGGGCCCGGATACCTAGGAGATCAGTCATGCACGCACCCCGATCGCTCGGCGCCTACGGCCTCACCGTCTTGATCACCATGTTCGGTGGCTGTGGCGTCATTCAGAAATGTGCGCCACCGTCGGTGAGCGCACCCATCGACATCAGCTCGGAATGTACCGATATGGTCAACGTCGAACGCTCCAACGCCGGCCTTGCCTCGGTCGCCGTGGTGGACGTGCTCAATCAGGTAGCCGAAGGTCACTCCACCGATCAGGCCAAGAATCAGGCGATGTCCCACGCAGAGTCGAATGGCTCGAACGCCGGCGATCGCATCACGGCTCAGGGCTTCGTCTGGAGCACCTGGGCGGAGAACGTTGCTGCTGGTCAGGGCGATTGTGCCAGCGTCATTGGCGCATGGATGGGCAGTGACGGCCACCGTGCCAACATCTTGAATCCGGCGATGACCTCGGTCGGTATCGGCGCGGTCACCGGCACCAACGGGGTCATCTACTGGACGATGGATCTGGCCGCAGCCGGCTGACCCGGTTCCGGACGTAAGATTTCCCATGAGTTCCAGTTCGATCACTCCGGCCACCGAACGCCCCACCTGGCGTGGATGGTTTCATGTCGGCGCCTTCGCGTTGTCCATCCCCGGCGGCCTGATGCTCATCCTTGCTGCCGACCATGCCTCCGCTCGCGTGGCTGCCGTCATCTACGCGGCCAGTTTGCTGCTCGGGTTCGGTACGTCGGCGGGCTACCACCGGTTGGCCCGCACCGAACGCACGCAGGCGATCATGCAGCGCATGGACCATTCCATGATCTTCGTGCTGATCGCCGGCAGCTACACGCCCGTGTGCCTGTTGGGTCTGCCGTCGTCGTGGGGCATCCCGCTGCTGTGCGCAGTGTGGACGTTCGCCGCGGCGGGCATCCTGCTGAAGCAGTTGGCGTTCGAACGGTTCAGGGTGTTGGAGTATTCGCTGTACCCCATCCTTGGCTGGAGCCTTGTCATTGCGGCCCCGGTGCTGTTACGCAACATGACACCGCTCGAACTCTCATTGCTGCTGGCGGGTGGACTGCTCTACACGATCGGCATCCCCGTGCTGGTTCGTGAACGCCCCAATCCATGGCCGCGTACCTTCGGATACCACGAGATCTGGCACGGCTTCACCGTTGCGGCGGGTGCCTGTCATTTCGTCACCATGGGCCTGTTGGTTCGCGGGTGAGGCCGGGGGTTCGCGGGCGGTCACTCGCCGCGCTCCTCCTGGTTGCTGCGTGTCTCGTTGTAGCGCAGCAGCACGCGTCGGCCGGGCCAACGGCGACGGTGCAATCCATCACGGCCCCGGCGAAGATCGGCTACGACCCTGCTGGCGGCGCGCCGGCGATGCGCTTGTGGTCCGAATGTGTCACGGCCGCGAACGCCGCGCGCCGTTCGGAAGGCGCGGCGCCGTTGCGGCTGGACGTACGCATTGCGATGGCGGCCACTGGCCATTCGTCGTATCAAGCGCAGACGCAGACGATGTCACACACCGGGTATGGCGTCTCCAACGCCGGGAATCGGCTCACCTTGGCTGGCTACACGTGGTCGAGGTGGGGCGAGAACATTGCTGCCGGCCAGCCAAATTGCGAGAGCGTGCTCTCCGCGTGGCTGGCGAGTAAGCCGCACCGAGAAAACATTCTCAACCCGGCGTTTCGCCACATCGGTATCGGAATGGTCCTGAGTTCCACCGGAGTTCCGTACTGGACGATGGACCTCGCCGCCGGCGGCTGACCGCGGCAGGGAGGGTCAGCTGTAGAAGCCTGCGTATGTGGTGATGGTGAAGGCCCCGCCGCTGACGACCAATGCGATGGGGGCTATCACATCGCTGCCGCGTGGGTTGGCTGCGCCGTCCTGGATTCCCGGCAGGGTCTGGAACAGCAGCGGGGGAGCGCTGTTGTGGGTGTACGATAGGAGGCCGCCGTTGTCGACGGGTGCGCCGAAGCCGTTCATGGGATTGGCGGTGAGGGTGGCCACGATCGAGGCGAGGTCGGCGCCACCGGCACCCGGGTCGAGTACGGCCGTCTGGTAGTCGGCATCGAGTGCCGTGACGAGCTCGGCGAGGTCGGCGCCGTTGCCGATCGCAAAGTCGCCGCCATTGCCTTGCCCGGCGTACCCGCCGAGCACCACGGCGATCGAGCCGTCGATGGACAGCTGCACGGTCATCGAGTCCGCATCCGCGACACCGATGTCGTCATCGGTGAAACCGCCGAGGTCCTCGCAGGCGTCGGTGGGCAGGACGCTGCACAGTTCGAATCGCGACACGGTGGCTGTGACCGGCTGGCTGAAGTCCGTGGGGAGATCGAAGGTGATGTAATAACTCCCGTCAGCAAGTGGTTCCCCCGCTGCGGGCAGAGCGGGCGAGGGTGCGATGCCGTACCAGTTGGAGCCGCAGCAAGGTTGGGCGAGCGGCCCGTCGAACGTCGCCGGGTCGATCGTCGACCAGCCTGCGGGTGCGGGTGGCATCGTCGTGGGGGCGGTGGTCTCCGCCGGCGTTGTGGAAGGAGCTGTGACGGTCGTAGGTGCCTCCGTGGGACCGACTGTTGCTGTGGCTTCCGTCGTGCTCGTGGCCGGACTCGAACTCGCGGCGGCGCCCTGGAGAGACTTCTCAGAGGAACACCCGGCAGCCATCACCGCAACGACCCCTGCGAGAATGATGACCCGAACCAATGAGTGGCTACGCATGGGCGGACAGTAGCACCGGAGAGTCTGCTCAGTTACTGACGACATCGAAGCCGAGCGACAGGGCCACCGGTATCTGCGCAGGGTCGAAGGTGACGAACCGGATCGGTCTCGGAAGGCGATCGGCCGCCGCCAGATGAAGAGCATCAGCCAGTCGTAAAGGTTGCTCGCGCATCAGCTGTGCGGCGCGGTCGAGACATCGTTGGTCGACGGGTACCACCGCGTAGCGGTCCCACTGGAGTCGCAACGCGTCCTCCAGGTCGGCTTGGAGAAACGGCTCGTCGGTGAGCTTGCTGATGAGTGCCAGGGCCTCGGTCAGCGCGAGCGCGCTGACGCACGTGACGGGGGCGAGAGCGGCGAGCGCGTGTCGGCGAACGACACTCTCCACGTGCAGCGCGACCACGGCGCTCGAGTCGAAGAAGACGGTCACCCTCGCAACTCTTTCAGCGCGCGGTCCAACCGGACACCGCTCCAGATGGGTACCGGGGTGCCCGGCCGCGCAGCATCGCTGCGCCGAGGTGCGATGACGGCGCCGGCGGCAATCAAGTCGGCGAGAACGGTCTGTCCCTGCTCGGCCTCGATCGGGCCTAGCTGCGCAACTGCGCGGCCGTCGACGGAGATGACGACGCGCTGACCGCTGCCTGCACGGCGCACCGCCGCGGACAGGTCGGCACGGAGTTCACGAATACCCAGCATGTGTACACCAGCGTACACACGACGACTGGCGCGGCGACGACCTGACGGCGCAGAATCCACCCATGAACTTTGCCTTCACCGAAGAACAAGAAGAACTCCGCAAGACCGTCCGCGCCTTCCTCGAGGCAAAGAGCCCCGAGTCAGCCGTCCGTGAGCAGATGGAAACCGACAATGGCTACGACGCCGCAGTCTGGGGCCAGATGGGCGAGCAGCTCGGTCTCCAAGGCCTCGCAATCCCCGAGGAGTTCGGTGGCTCCGGCTACTCGTTCGTCGAGCTCGGCATCGTCCTCGAAGAGCAGGGTCGCGCGCTGCTGTGTGCCCCGTTCTTCAGCACCGTCGTGCTGGCCGCGAACACGCTGCTCCACAGCGGCGACGATGCGGCCAAGGCCGCTCACCTGCCCGGCATCGCCAGTGGCGAGACCATCGCCACGCTGGCGTTCACCGAGCCCAGCGGCAAGTGGGACGAAAGCGGCATCACCACCGAGGCAACCGCCTCGGGTGACGGCTGGACGCTCAGTGGCGTGAAGAGCTTCGTGCTCGACGGCAACACCGCCAGCCTGATCATCGTGGCTGCTCGCACCGCCAAGGGTGTCTCGCTGTTCACCGTTGCAGGCGACGCCGCTGGCCTCACCCGCACCGCCTTGTCCACCATGGACCAGACCCGCAAGCAGGCCAAGCTCGAGTTCGCCAACACGCCCGCCACGCTGCTGGGCATCGAGGGCGAGGGTTGGGCAGTGCTCAGCACCGTGCTCGATCTCGCCGCTGTCGGTCTCGCGGCCGAGCAGGTCGGTGGCGCCCAGAAGGTGCTCGAGCAGGCAGTCGAATACGCCAAGGTCCGCGTGCAGTTCGGCCGGCCCATCGGCTCGTTCCAGGCCATCAAGCACAAGTGCGCCGACATGCTGCTCGAGGTCGAGTCGGCCAAGAGCGCCGCCTACTACGGCCTGTGGTGCGCCGCCGAGCAGAACGACGAGCTGCCGTCGGTGGCGTCATTGGCCAAGGCCTACTGCAGCGAGGCGTACTTCCACGCCACTGCCGAGAACATCCAGATCCACGGTGGCATCGGCTTCACCTGGGAGCACCCGGCCCACCTGTACTTCAAGCGGGCCAAGAGCAGCGAGCTGCTGTTCGGCGACCCCACCTACCACCGCGAGCTGCTGGCCCAGCGCATCGGTATCTGACGTCTCGTCGACCTCTCTGAACAACGCACGGCCCGGAGATTTCTCCGGGCCGTGCGCCGTTTTCCGCACGTGCCAGTCGTGAGGTGTGCCCTCCAAGTGTCCTGGTCATGCTCGAGACAGCCGGTCTATGACTAAATTCGCCAGATGTTTCCGCAGGTAACCCTTGGCGGCGTAGAAGGCAGCACCGATTGAATTGGATTCCTCGACGTGTTGCTCGCCCCACCATGGTGTCGGTGGTCATCAACACACTCAACAGACGCGATCATCTGCGACGGACTCTGCTCGCGCTGCGCAATCAGACCTACCCTCGCTTCGAGGTGATCGTCGTCAACGGCCCGTCCACGGATTGCAGTGCGGAGATGTTGCGGGCGTTCGACGGCAGGGCCCGACTGGCGACGTGCGCCGAAGCCTGCCTCGGCATCTCGCGCAATATCGGGGCGGCCATGGCGGCTGGAGAGATCGTGGCGTTCACCGACGATGATGCGATCCCGGAGCCGGATTGGCTCGATCTGATCGTGGCGGCGTTCAATGAGAGTGACATCGCAGCTGCGGGCGGCCCTGTCTTCGACGTACCGCTCGACCGAGTCGAGTGGAAGCTCTGCACCTGCGACCGGCTCGGTGTGCCCACCACCGACAGCGCTGCTCCGATCGCTCAGTACCTGGGTAGGGGGGCCAACCCGTTTGCGTACCTGGCCGGCTGCAACATGAGCTTTCGCCGCAGTGCCCTTCAGGCCGTCGGTGGGTTCAACTCGTTGCTCGCATATGGCTACGACGACGTCGACATCTGCAGTCGCTTGATCGATGCCGGGCACCGGATTGGTTACGTTGACGGGGCGCTGGTTCGACATGACCGTGCTCCTAGCGCGGTGCGAGACGGTCAGCAGATGCTCCGTGATCCGTATTCCATCGTCTTCGCGCGAGCGGTCTTTGCGCTCCAATGCGATCATTCGCCGTACCACCCGGAGCTCATTGCGGGCACCATGTCGAACTGGGTCACGGACTGGCGAAGCGTTGCCGCCCAGCATCTGTCCGAGGGGCGTCTCTCGGCCGACGAGCACGACCGCTTCATCGATCGCGCAGTGGCCGGCGCGGCTGACGGAATTGCTGCAGGCGGCTTGCCGCGACCGTGGACTCAGCTTCCCGATGCGCCTCGTCACCTCTTTCGTCAGTACCACTGAGCCGCCGCTCAGCCCGCGACCTACGCCCGCTTTTTGGTCAGCCAGGTGACGGCCGGCTCGGCGCTGCGGACGTGAAGGCGTGGGCCCCAGGTCGAGTAGAGCACGATGCAATAGACGGCGCGGATGCCATCGCGCCAGCCGATCTTCTTGCCTTCGTCGTACGTGCGCCCGGCGTAGCTGATGCCGACCTCGAAGATACGCCATCCGCCGCGGGCGACCTTGGCGGTCATCTCCGGCTCGATACCGAACCGATTCTCTTCCAGCTCGAAGGATTGCAGCACCTCGCGCCGGAAGGCCTTGTAACAGGTCTCCATGTCGGTGAGGTTGATGTTGGTGAACATGTTGGACAGCGTGGTGAGAAAGCGGTTGCCCACGGAATGCCAGTAGTAGAGCACTCGGTGTCCGTGGCCCCCCATGAAACGACTGCCGAACACCACGTCGGCGGAGCCACGCAGCAGCGGCGCCATCATCTGCTCGTAGTCGTCGGGGTTGTACTCCAGGTCGGCGTCCTGCACGATCACGAACGGCTGGCTGGCCTCGGCGAAACCACGGCGCAGGGCTGCACCCTTGCCCTGGTTCGGAAGCTGACTGAGCAGGCGCACACGTGGGTCGGTGACGGTACGGACAAGCTCGGCCGTGCGGTCGCTGGAGCAGTCGTCGACGATCAGTACCTCAGCCGTGAAGGGGGAAGCGAGCACCTGCTCCAGGATCTGGAGAATGGTGGCTTCCTCGTTGTAGGCAGGCATGACCACGCTGAGACAGGCAGTGGGGTGGGGCGTGTTGCTCGCTGACGGCACGGTGCGAAAACCTACCGGTGCCGTTGGTTCAAAGTGTGTCAACGGTGTGGCGACGGCGAACCAGCGGCTCGAGACGCGACCAGAAGAACAGCGTCCCCACACACAGCCAACCCAGCAGCATCAGAACCAGCGACGGGGTCACCCACGAAGGTGCATACCGAAGCTCGATGTGGTGGGCTCCGGCTGGGGCCACAACGCCTGCCCACATACCGTCCACCGGCACCACGGTTGCGTCGCGACCGTCGATGGTGACGGTCCAGCCCTCGTCGTACTGCTCATCGAACGTGACGACCGCTGGGTGGGCGAGTTGTACATCGGCGTTTCGTTCGCCCGACCGACCGGACGTCGAGGTGGAGTAGCTGGGCGCACAGGTACCGGTGCAGGAGAGCGCAGCATCTGGGCTCTCCACGAGTCCCACGTCGTGGTAGTCGCCACCATGGAGGCGAAGAGTGTTGCCGGCATCCTCCGGAGTCGCGACGAGTTCTGTGTTGTACCAGGCGGTCACGTCGCCCTTCCAGAATGGGTTCTCGTAGACCTGGAAGTACCCGCTGGTCTCGCGATGCACCCAGCCGGGCAACGACTCGTTGGCAGGTCCGCGGGCTGGGTCGTAGAGCACGAAGTGAATGCCGAGGCGGGCGAACGGGGCCGGGTCGAGCACGTACGGAAGTTGGGCGCCGAACACCATTTCGTTGGAGTTCTCGTTGATCTGCAGCAGCGCGGCGTGCCACCGACGACTGATGGCGACTCCGC
>DAORTY010000075.1:0-17724 GCA_035432905.1 Ilumatobacteraceae bacterium
TCGCGACCCGCCTCGATCACGCGGGAGAGCTCGCGCTCTTCTTCCGCATTGAGCAGCGACACCTTTCCGATGTCATTCAGGTACAGTCCGATTGAGTCATTCATGGCAAGTAGTCTCAACTATTCATTTCGTCGGTAGATTCCACGGCGAGGTGTGTCGTTCGGCACAGCCGTGGGCACCTCGCAAGAGCTAGACGCACGGAAATGCCGTTCATGACGGCTACCGTGCAACTCGATCTGTCAAGGTCGTTGTGGGGGGACGGGCAACAGTACTACATCGGCGCGCTGGTGTCATGTCGAAAGCGACCTTGCGCGAACCCTGACAAATTGTGAGTTCTGCTCCGGTCCGAGTGGCTGCCCGCGCCGATCCTTCCACGTGATGCCTCTACACTCGCCCCTCGTGCCTCAACGAATTGGTTTGTTCGGTGGCACGTTCGACCCCCCTCACGTCGGCCATCTCGTCACGGCGGTCAACGTGCACCATGCGCTGCAACTCGACGTCGTCATTTTGATGGTGGCGAACGTTCCATGGCAGAAGGCGGGCAGCCGGCCCATCACCGATGCGCAGACGCGGTTGGCGATGGTGGAGGCCGCTGTCGCGGACGTGGATGGGCTCGTTGCCGGTCGTGCCGAGATCGACCACGGAGGGCACAGCTATACGGCCGATACGCTGGAGTTCTTGTCGCAGCAGCATCCGGGAGCCTCACTCTTCACCATCGTCGGTGACGACGCCGCGTCGAAATTCGAGACGTGGGAGCGCTATGAGGAGGTAGCGGCCCGGTCAACGCTGGTGGTCGTCGATCGCCCCGGTGAGCCCGTGGAGCTACCTGCCGGGTTCGGCTGGGAGCGCGTGGAGGTGCCTCGCTTGGAGGTCTCCAGCACAGATTTGCGCGATCGCTGTCATGACGGCAGACCACTCGACTATCTGGTGACGGAGCCCGTGCTGCACGTGATTCGCGAGCGGCATCTGTACGAGGTTGCTCAGTGAGTTCGCTCGCCAGCGTCCGTCGTCGCCGTACGGCCATCATGCTCACGGTGAACCTTCTGGCCATTGTCGCGCTCGGCGGCATCGGCTACACCGGCGTTCGCGCGCTGAAGCGCTACGAGGGGGCAACCAAGGTCAGCGTCGAGTCGATCAAACTGCCCGTCACGCCGGTGGGAATGCTGGCCACCGTCGATGCCGCTGATCGACTGACCAGCATCGCCGTCTTCGTGCTCGCCGCGGGGACGCAGCTCGGCGGCAGCATTTTGACCGTTCCAGTGTCGTCGGACTCGACTGCGGGGATCGGGCCGGATCGCATTCCCCTGACAGAGGTGTACTCCAAGGATGGGGCGCAAGCGCTGTCGCTGGCGCTCGAGAGCGTGCTGTCGTTGACCATCGATGTCAGCGCAGTTTCCACGCCCACCGAGGCCGAAGCGCTGCTGGCGCCGGTTGCCCCCTTCTCGGTCGCCATGTCGAGCGATGTGGAAGCGACGTCCGCCGGCGGGACGACAGACGTGATCCTTCCAGCAGGGCAGGCGAGTATCTCTGCGTCACAGGCCGTGACGGTGCTGACATCCGTTGCAAAGGGCCAGTTGAACGCTGCGCGACGCGGCAACATCGATGCAGTATGGGCCGGGGTCGCATCGGGTGTTGGCGCTGGCAAGGCGACCCCCGACCTGTCGGTTCCGCTCACGTCGCTGTCCGACCTGATGGGCCGACTGTTTGCGGGGCCCGTCGAATCACGTGGGTTGCCGGCGGAGGCCATCTCGGCCACCGACAACCCCGATGACAAGGATGTCGAGGCGTTGGTCCGGTCCGAGGCCATCTTCGTATTGGCGTCGATCGCGCCTGCCTCGATGTCGGCGCCCTCCACCGGGCTGGTCTTTCGAGTCGAGGCTCCGCCCGGCTACGAGGATCGCGTGAAGTTCGCCGTGGGCGTCATCTTGTACCTCGGCGGCAACGTAGTGTCCGTATACCTCGGCGGGGACATCCATGAAGCCACTCGCTATGTCATCGATGACCCACGTCTGGTGCAGGAGGCCGAGAGCAACAACGTGCTCTTCGGCCTCACAGAAACACTCAAACCAGCGATGCCCATCGAAGGCGTCGACGTGATTCTGCAGCTGGGTACGGAATTCCTCAATGGCGTTGGCAACGAACTGCCCAGCACCACAACCTCGACAACGGAGCCATCATGACGCAGACAGCCGGAGAGGCAGCACTGCAGCTTGCCAAGGTGGCCGCACGTGCCGCAGACGCCAAGAAGGCCGAGCACACGCTCGTACTCGAGGTGGGTGACGTGTTGCAGATCACCGACTACTTCGTGATTGCCAGTGCCGGTAACCGTCGCCTCGTCAAAGCGGTGGTCGATGCGGTGGAAGACGCCGTGCGAGAAGAACTGGGCCGCAACCCGATCCGATCAGAGGGGATGAGCGAACAACAGTGGGTGCTCATCGACTACGGCGACGTGGTCGTGCACATTTTTGCCGAAGAGATTCGGATGTACTACGAGATCGAGCGTCTGTACCGCGACGTCCCCAAGATCGAGTGGGCAGACCACGACGCTGCTGTCGAGCCCGATCCGACCGATGAGGACTCGTCTGCCGCGGAGTAGGCGAATCGCCAATTTGGCCACCGGTTTGTTGCGCACGTTTTGAGAGGCATGGGCGCGCTGGTATCGTCCTGCACTCGTTCGGGGCTGTAGCTCAGTTGGTAGAGCACTTCCATGGCATGGAAGGGGTCTGGGGTTCGATTCCCCACAGCTCCACGAACACACCCCAGGTCAGAGCACCTGGGGTTGTGTCGCTTTCGTCGGCGACTCAGGTCAGGTGGTGTACGACACTCGATGACGGCGTCCGTGCGCGTCGAGCGACGATGAACTACCCCTTGGCGCGAGTTTTGCGCAGCAGTGGGTCGGCCCAGCGCAGGGTGGTGTCGGCGATCCGCATCACGCGTCCGGCGGCGCCGGGGGTGGCGCTGTCGATCAGGTTTCCCATCACTGCCAGCGTGATGTCGGCGGTCGTCTGCGTGCCCACGGCGATGCGTAGACCGGGCTTGAGCAGCCACGGGTGACCGATGATGAAGCTGAATCGGCGCCCGGTACGCAGGAAGGCATCGAAGCGTTCGCCCACCACGCGGTCATAGTTGGTGGTCGCGTTGGCCGGATCGGCGATGAACTCCTCGACAGCGACGATTCCGCTCTCGAGCGCATAGTCGATGCCCTCGCCATTCATCGGGTTCACGAAACCGGCTGCATCGCCGATGGCGACCCAGCCGGGCCCGAAGCGTTTGAGGCTGCTCATCGGCAGTCGCCAGGCGCGGGGTTTGTCGATGTACCCGCCAAGCGACCACGGCTCGCGAACGATCGCTGCATATTGATCGAGCAGGCGGTTGAGGTTGAGCTTCTTGAAGCCCTTCATCGTGCTCAGTGCACCGACGCCGATGTTGACGGTGCCATCGCCGGCGGGGAACATCCAGCCGTATCCGGGCACCGCCGTGCCGTGTTCGTCGCGCAGACTGAGGCATGCCTCGAGATGGCGTTCGGCGTGGCGGGGCGTGGGCGCATACGCACGAATCGCCAGCCCGAACGTCTCGTCAGGATCGCGCTCGGCGCCCAGCATCGACGCAGCGAGGCCCTGTGCACCGGCCGCGAGAATGGTGAGCGGGGCGAGGATCCGCTCTCCACCGGCGTCGACTCCCACGACCTGCCCGTTCTCGATGGCCGGAAGAGCCTCGGTGTCGAAACGTACGTCGGCGCCGGCGGCACTGGCCTGGTCGATGAGGTAGGTGTCGAGCTTGTTGCGTGGCCACACTGCACCGTGAGAGGGGAAGCGTGTGCCGGTCGGCCACGCCAACTCGCGGGTCTTCTTACCCGCGATCATCCGTAGGCCATCGATGCGGTGCGCTCTCGAGTGGTCGATCTTCAGCTCGTTCAACGCGGCAACGGCGCGAGGTGTCAGTCCGTCGCCACAGACCTTGTCGCGGCCATGAGGACCCTTCTCGAAGACGGTGACCTTCAGACCGGCGCGGGCAGCGACCATGGCTGCCGCCGAACCGCCCGGCCCGCCGCCGATGATGACCAGATCCCGCTGTTGCACGGAGGACAGCCTGCCAGCGATCGGAGGGCAACACTCAGTTCTGCCCGGTGGACTCCGTCACAGATCCACGGTGTACAGCGTGAGCATCACTGTGCCGTTGCGTCCGAATACTTCACGAGTAGTGCCGTTCGGATAGACGGTTCTGACGATGTCCATCTCGCTGAGTCGCTCGGGGAGGAACGCGAAAACAGTTCTGCCGATGACATCCGGAACGGCGTCTTCATCCAGGATCGGGTCGAGAAGATCTGTCCCGACCACCTGTGGCGCGAGGAAAGGCACCACGCTGTGACTCCTGAAATACATGCGGGGAGCGAACGCCGTGTACACGGTCGTGCCGGCCGGCTCGCCGGCCAACTCATTGGCAAGGGCGTTTGCGACCATGTCGTTCCCGCTGGCCCACACTCGAGTTTCGTTGGAATCGCGGAAGACAAAGTGCGCGTTCCAGGCCATCAGGCCAAGCACGACGGCAACCATTCCGATGCGAGCGACTCGCGCTGGCACGCGGAGGTGAGCGATGGTCACTCGCCGCAACGCGTCCACACCCATCGCAGCACATACTGCGACGAGGGGGGTCGCCATGGTCCAGCGTTGGGCTTGGATATCGATCGTCAAGGCGATCGCCGCCAGCGAACCCCACCAGACCATCGCAATGCCGATGTGGCGTCGACGCCAGAACGTGGTGGTCACCATCGCGAGACCGACGGCGACGGGCGGAGCCATCGGCCAACCGACGAGTGGGGCATCAGGCCGATACTGACCGTTGGCCTGCGTGGCGAAGGGAAGCAGGGCCGCGTCGCCGACCTGGCGAGCGATGATCACGGCCTCGCTGTCACCGGTGGCGTCGATTTCTCGATCCAGCCACGGACCGAACACGGTGACCTCACCGCCGCGAGAGTTGAAGGTGGCCGGATGGTCGAAAAAGTGCACGGCGAGCGGTAGGTACGTCATCAGAGCTGCAGCCCACATCCAGCCAGCAGGCCCGGCGACCGCTCGCAGGGTCGCCCGCCAGCCGCGCAGGCGGATGAACCACCACACCGTCATCGCAACAGTGAGTGCGATGCCCAACGGAATGAGGAAGCGGGCACTGAAATAGAAGTACTGGGAGAGGCCGATGGCGAGACCAGCCAGCACGGCATCGAGCGGGCGTCGGTGGACGAACGCCCGGTCGACGAACCACAGCACGAGGACCGAGAAGAGGCAGACCTCCACCACGTTCAGTGACACGCGGCTGAAGTAGACGTTCATCGGCATCACGGCGATCAGGGCAGCCGCTGCGAGCGCGACCGGGCGCCCGAACAGTCGGCGAGCCCAGAAGAAGGTGGCGACGACCACCAACGTTCCGACTGCTGCGCTCACGAATCGGGCGCCGAACATCGTTTGGCCGAACACGCGCATCGACGCAGCCTGCATGAAGGCGAAAAAGGCGGGGTGATCGTCCCATCCGGTGGTGAACGGGTCGCGGACCTTGCCCTCGATGACGCCGCGAGCAACGAGCACCATCGAGAGCCCGTCGTTCTCTGCGACGGGGAAGGTGGCCAGCGATATGAATCGTGTGAGGGCCCCGATTCCGAAGATGGTGGCGGCAGGCGCCCACTGAACGAATCGAGCCTCACGCAACCTGGTCCGCTGGGAGACCACCAGTGAGCGCACCGCGCCCGGCGGCGTGGCGGCCAGGAGCAGCGCGGCGAGTGACACCAACCATGCGAAGGCGACGACGAGATGGCTGGAACGCTGATCGATCGTGTACTCGAGTACGCCAGCGAGCAACGCTGACGTGCCCGCGACCGCCAGCGGAATGAACAGGTAGCGGCCGCCGGCCAAGTCTTCCGTGAACGGTCGAGATGCGTCGCCTGGGTCTGCAGGCACCAGCACAGGCGAAGGTGCTCGTCGGCTGCGGTGCTCGAGCCACAGGAATGCGACCAAACCTGCGAGCCACACTGTCAGCGCCAGAATTCGCGATGTCCCGAACAGCAGCCACCGTTGCCCGAACGCGATGCCGGCCGTCGCGACGACGAACACAGGGACTGACACAGACCGCCGGCGTGAGAAAGGACCGCCCCGCGATGTACTGCTGCTCTCGGCTCCCGTCACGGCGTGAGATTACAATGAGAAGAGCGTGCTGATAGCCGGTACGACTGTGCTGGCTGAAACGGAATGGAACACTACGCTGCCAGCAGCGCGAAGGCTGTTGAGGGGAACACACATGGCGATCACGGACTTTGCGCTGAGCTACTTCGACCTCGAGGGCAAGAACGCCATCGTCACCGGCGGCAACTCCGGGCTCGGTCAGGCGTTCTCACTGGCCCTTGCCGCGGGTGGCGCAAACGTGTTCGTGCCCAGCCTCGCCGACGACGACGGCTCCACCAGGGCACTGGTCGAGGGTGCGGGAGCCGGTTACGAGTTCGTGCTGTCGGACATCACCGAGCAGGGCCAACCCAAGGATGTCGTGGCGGCATGCGTCGATCGGTTCGGTTCGGTCGATGTGCTGATCAACAGCGCCGGTATCTGCCCGCTCGGAGAGGTTCTGGAATTCGGGCGTGAGAAGTGGGATGCGACGGTGCAGGTGAACCTCACCGCAGCCTTCGAGATGAGCTTCGAGGCGGCGAAGTACATGGTGCCGCAGCGCAGTGGCAAGATCATCAACATCTGCTCGATGTTCAGCTTCTTGGGCGGACGTCTGTCGCCTGCCTACTCGGCCACCAAGCACGGCATTTCGGGGCTGACCAAGGCCTACTGCGACGAATTGGCCGAGCACAACATCCAGGTCAACGGGATCGCCCCGGGCTACTACGCCACGGCGATCACCACCAACACACGGAGCAACCCGGTGACCAATCAGCGGGTGTTGGACCACATCCCAGCACAGCGCTGGGGTGAGCCCGAGGACCTGATGGGGGCGGTGGTCTTCCTGGCCAGCCGTGCGTCGGACTACGTCAATGGTCATGTGTTGGCGGTCGACGGTGGCTACCTCGTCCGTTAGGCGACACGTATGACTGGCCCCTACCTCGTTGGCATCGATTGCGGAACGCAGAGCGCGAAGGTCGTCGTGTACGACGCGGCCGGCAATGCGGTGGCCCGCGGGCGGCACGCGCTGCGACCGATGGACCGGCCCCAGCAAGGGGTCGTCACGCACCCCGACGACGATCTCTGGGATGCGATCGCGGGTGCGAGCCGCCAGGCAATGGCCGCGTTCAGCGGTGACCTGGACGAGGTCGTCGGCATCGGACTGTGCACGATTCGCTGCTGCAAGGCATTTTTGCGTGCTGACGGCTCGCTGGCAGAGCCCGTCATCAGTTGGATGGACGACAGGGCGTACCAGCCGTATCGCCCCACCGATCCGAGTGTGGTCCATGCCACGACGTCGTCGGGATACCTGGCGCATCGAATCACCGGCCAGTACCGCGACACCGCTGCGAACAACATCGCGTTGCAGTGGCCGATCGACACCGATACGTGGCGGTGGAGCACCGACAGTGCTCGCTATACCCAGGCCGGGGTGACGCCCGAGATGCTGCTGGAGCTGCAGTTGCCGGGTGACATCATCGGGTTCGTCCACGATGGGGCGGCTGCGGCCACCGGACTGCCTGTGGGCGTACCAGTTGTCGCAACGGCGAACGACAAGGCGGTGGAGATGCTCGGCTCGGGCTCGTTGGGTGGGCGCACGGCACTCATATCGCTCGGCACCTACATCGCAGCGATGGTGCACGGCGCCGACAACCACGTGGATCCGGTGAACTTCTGGACGAACTTCTCCAGCGTTCCCCATCGCTACCTCCACGAGAGCAACGGGGTCCGCCGAGGAATGTGGACCCTGACCTGGTTCCTCGATCTGTTGGGTGACGAGGTCGCCGAGCGGGCCGGCTCAATGGGGCTCAGCCGTGAGGCGTACCTGGAGCGTGAGGCCGTGCAGGTGCCCGCGGGTAGCGAGGGTCTGATGACCGTGCTCGATTGGCTGGCAACCACCGACAAGCCATTCCGCAAGGGCATGATGTTGGGCTTCGACGCCCGCCATACGCGTGGCCACCTGTACCGCTCGATCATGGAGGCAATCGCGCTGACCATGAAACACCACGTGGACGCGATGTGCGACGAACTGGGCATCTCACTCGACGAGATCGTGGTGTCCGGCGGCGGTGCAAACAGTGCGTTGTTCATGAGCATCTTCGCCGACGTCTTCGCCATTCCTGCCTCGCGCTCGATCGACGGCGGCGGCGCCAGCTTGGGGGCGGCAATGTGCGCTGCTGCCGGCGTAGGCGTCTACCCCGACATCGACGCAGCAGTTTCCGCGATGGTCAAGGGCCGTGAATCCTTTGCACCCGATGCTGCCAACGGCGTGGTGTATTCACAAATGGCCGAGACCATCTACCACGACATCCGAAGCCACACTGATGCTCTTTTCGAGCGCGCCTACCCGATCTTCCACTGAGCATCCAAAGGACCTTCGCAATGTCTCTCACCCGCGCCGGCGTAGTCGAACACCTCCAACAGATTCTCGGTGGCGACCAGGTGTTGACCGACGAACACCTGTTGCAGCAGCGAAGCGTCGACAACTTTCGCAAGCTGCAGAACATCTTCGGCGTGTACACGATGCCGCTGCCGGCGGCGGTCGCCGTCGTCACGTCCACCGATGAGGTATCGCGGGTGCTGGCCTTCGCCGACGAGCACGGCGTGAACGTCGTCGCCCGCACGGGTGGAACCGCGACCGAGGGTGGTCTTGAGACGCCCGTCGAGAACTCGATCGTGGTCGACGGCGGACAGATGAACGCGATCCTGTCGATCGACACGTACAACATGCAGGCCACAGCGCAATGCGGCGTGCCGCTCCAGGCATTGGAAGACGCCGCGCGCGCCGTCGGCCTGACCACCGGGCACTCGCCACAGTCGAAGCCCATCGCCAGCATGGGCGGCCTGGTTGCTACCCGCAGCATCGGGCAGTTCTCCACGCTGTACGGCGGCATCGAAGACATGGTGGTGGGCTGTGAGGTGGTCTTCCCCGGGGGTCATGTGTCGCGGATCAAGAATGTTCCGCGACGTGCAGCGGGCCCCGACATTCGTCACGTCGTGATCGGCAATGAGGGCGCACTGTGCTTCATCACAGAGGTGACGGTGAAGCTGTTCCCCTACATGCCGGAGAACAACATCTTCCTCGGCTGGACGTTGAAGGGCATGAAGACCGGGTTCGAGGTACTGCGCGAGGTGATGGTCGCCGGCTACAAGCCGAGCGTTGCCCGCCTGTACGACCCCGAGGACGGCCAACTGCACTTCTCGCACTTCGCTGCCCCTGACGATTGTGTTGTGCTGTTCATGGCCGAGGGGAACGCCGGCATCAGCAAGGCCACAGCGGATGGCATCGCCGAAATCGTGGGGCGTTACCCGCAGTGCACGCCGGTCGACAGCCAACTTGTTGCCGACTGGTTCGACGACCTGGTGTGGGACGCCGGAAAGGTGGCCCGCGAGGACGAACGAATCCGCACGACCAGGAACGTGAATCGCACCACCGAGATCTCAGCGGACTGGAGCACGATCAACGGCATCTACGAGGCTGTGCTGCCGCGCATCCGCCGTGAGATCGATGGCATCACGCTGCTCGGCGGGCATTCGTCGCACAGTTACATCAACGGCACCAACATGTACTTCAACTACTTCTACGACCTCATCGATTGCGAGCCGCAGGACGAGAACGACAAGTACTACCTGCCGATCATCTCCATCATCTGTGAGGAGACGTTGCGCGCAGGTGGCTCGATCGTGCACCACCACGGCATCGGCAAGGCGCGCACACCATGGGTGAAGGACGAGTACGGCTCGTCATACCCGATGCTGGAGGCGCTGAAGCGTGCCTACGACCCCAACGGCATCATGAACATGGGGACGATCTTTCCGCGCTAGTCCAGCGCGGCCACGCCCCGTGTCAGCCGTTCGACGGCAGTCACCAACTGGGTGGGGGAGAGCGTCGAGTACGAGAACCGGGCCTTCGCATCGGGCAACTGATCGATGGTGAACGCGTTTCCCGGCACGAACGCGACACCTTCTGCAACCGCCGCCGCGAGCAGCTTGGTGGTGTCGGGAATGTCCCGGAACTCGGTCCACAGGAACATGCCACCCGACGGGCGATGAAAGGAGATTCGGTCGCCGAGAGAGCTCTCCAGCGCGTCAGCCAGCACAACGCATCGGTCACGATACATCGGCACGATGCGGGCCTTCTGCTGGTCCAACCAACCGGGCTCGCTGACCACATTGGCGAGCAAGAGCTGCGCAAAGCTGGAGGTGTGTAGGTCTGCTGCTTGCTTGGCCCGCGCCACCCAGGCCATCACCTCCGGCGGACCGATCATCCAGCCCACCCGGAAGCCGGGGGCGACAATCTTGGAGAAAGTGCTGAGGTACACCACGCGCTCGGTGAAGCTGGCGATTGGCGGTATCGGCGTGCCGTCGAAACGGATTGCGCCGTACGGGTCGTCCTCGATGACCAGCAACTCGTACTGGTCGGCCAGCGCAGCCAGCTGTTGGCGCCGTGCCAGTGACATCGTGGCGCCTGATGGGTTGTGGAAGTTGGGCACCACGTACACCAGTTTTGGCTTGAGGCCGGCTGCAAGGCGCTCGGCCAGCAGCTCTACCTGCATGCCGTCCTTGTCACCAGGGATCACCTCGAAGCGCGGCTGGAACAGCTCGAGGGCCTGTACGGCACCCAGGTATGCGGGTGACTCGGAGACCACGACATCACCCGGATCAACGAGGATCTTCGCGAGCAGATCGAGCGCCTGCTGCGAACCGTGCGTGACGATGATCTCGCCATCAACCGAGACTGGCCGACCCAGCTCGACGGTGTACTGGTCGGCGATCCACTGGCGCAGCTCGATGACGCCGTCGGTGGCGCTGTACTGCACGACCCGAGGGCCGTATTCGCCGAGTAGCCGGTCGGCCTCACGGCGAAGATCGGCGAGGGGAAAGCTTTCCGGAGTGGGCAGACCGCCGGCGAGCGACAACATGTCGGGCATCTCGGTGACCTTCAACAGGTCGCGAATCGCGGAGGAGCGAAGCCCTTGGGTTCGGGTGGCGAAGTGGAACGTCATAGCGGTTGCACGGTACTTGCTGTGCGTGGCGCGCTGTTGGTCTCTCGAGCGTGTAGCGGGGTGCTGTCACTACCTCCGAGGAAAGAGACCGCCGACGAACTGGTCGGCAGGAAACCGCTCGGTCGTGTCCTCGAGCTGCACACCAAAGCTGTTCAGCGCCATCGAGACGAGCGTGTATTGACCCACTGCGAAGACCAGATCCATCAGTTGCTGTTCGGACCACACGGTTGCCAGCGCGGCCCAGGTGGCGTCATCGACGAAGTGGTCGCTGACGAGCTGCTCTGTTGCCTGCAACAGCATGCGGTCGCCGTTGCCCCAACCATCAGCGTTGGAGCCGATCGTGAGGCGAACGATCTCGGCGTCGGTGAGGCCGGCAGCCCGGCCGATCGATGCGTGTTGGGCCCACTCGTAGCCCGAGCGGCACACGAAGCCGGTGCGCAGGATCACCAGTTCGCGTTCGCGAGCCGGCAGCGTGTTGCCGTTGAGCACATGGTTCGCGAACACCACCCACCGCTTCAGCAGCTTGGGGTGGCGGGCGATGGTCGCAAAAACGTTCAAGACCGGGCCGCGCGCCGAATTGGCCGCGAGCACCGGTCGTGAATCGTCTGTCCATTCTGCTTCGGTGACTGGCTGGATTCGAGGCTGGCGAAGACGCATGCCGGAATCCTTGCACTCGACCGGAGCAGAACCTGTTAGCGGCTGGCGGGGGCGCGGCGGCTGCGACCGCGAGGGTTGGTCGACGGGCGAGAAGCCGGGCGCCCGTCCTGCGTGACGCGAGCCGGACGGCCGGCGTCGGTGGTGGCTGCGGGACGCGCAACGCCAGAGCGTTGTGACTGGCCCTGGCCAGAGCGCTGACCCGAGCGCTGACCGGGGCCACCTTGACGATGGCTGCCGGCGCGTTGGCCCTGTCCCTGACGAGGACCACGTTCTGCCATCGGCGCTGCCTGAGCGACCGAGATACGGCGAGCAGGTTGGGCCGGCCCGGCAAGGGCTTCGAGGATCGGGTGGTTCGCGTGCACGGCATCGGTGACGATGGGCTCGATGCGGGCGGAGCGCATCATGGACCGGACTTCCTTGCGTTGGTCCGGGGTGGCGATGGTGACGACGATGCCTTCGGCTCCGGCTCGGGCGGTACGGCCCGAGCGGTGCAGGAACGCCTTGTGCTCTGCCGGCGGGTCGACGTGGACCACGAGACGCACGTCGTCGACGTGGATGCCACGGGCGGCGATGTCGGTAGCGACCAACACCTTCACCTGTCCCGACGAGAAGTCGGCCAGGTTGCGCTCACGTGCGTTCTGCGACAGGTTGCCGTGGAGTTCGACTGCCGGAATGCCCGACTGACCGAGCTGCTTGACGAGCTTCTTTGCGCCGTGCTTGGTGCGGGTGAACAGAAGGCAACGATCGGCACCGGCCGCCAGGCGGGTGACCACACCCAACTTGTCGGTGAGTGCGGTCTCGACCAGGTAGTGGGTCATTGCTTCGACGGGCGAGTCAGCCGGGTCGAGTGCGTGGTTGACCGGGTTGACCAGGTAGCGATCGATGAGGACCTTCACGTCGTTGTCGAGGGTGGCGCTGAACAGCATGCGCTGACCCGTACGCGGCGTGCGATCCATGATGCGCTTGACGCCGGGCAGGAAGCCCATGTCGGCCATGTGGTCGGCTTCGTCGAGTACCGTGACCTCGATGCGGTCGAGCCGGCAATGGCCCTGCTTCATCAGGTCTTCGAGGCGGCCAGGGCAGGCGACGACGATGTCGACGCCGGCCTTCAGGGCGCCGGTCTGATTGCCGAAGCCGACGCCGCCGTAAATGACGGTGTGGCGCAGGCCCATGGCCTTCGCGAGAGGAGCGATGGTGGCGGCGACCTGGTTGGCCAGCTCGCGGGTGGGGACCAGGACGAGGCCGCGGGGTGAACCCGGGCGGGCCTTCTCGCCGCTCTTGGCCAGCGCGGCGACGAGGGGGATGGCGAAGGCGATGGTCTTGCCGCTGCCGGTCTTGCCGCGGCCGAGAAGGTCCTTGCCGGCGAGCGAATCGTTCAGCGTGACGGCCTGAATGGGGAATGGTGCCGTGACGCCGTCAGCGGCAAGGGCAGTGATGATGGGCGTGGGGACGCCGAGGGACGCGAAGGAACGCGCGTCTTGGGGGGACGACATTGAAATTGGAATGGCTCTCTGTGTAGGGGTGGCCGTGGATGCACTCACACCGCGTTGGACATGGCCAACAACCGCTGCACTCGACCTCTGTGACAACCGTGTCACAGCGCCGACAGACTACCGGTGTTGTTGCGGGAAGTGTCTGATGGTGCGTTCGGCCCCGAATGGTCAGGCGTCACAGGTGTAGCGTCCGCGGTCATGGAGATCTCCCTGAAGGGCAAGGTCGCGCTGGTCACCGGCGCGTCGCGAGGAATCGGAAAGGCGATCGCAACCTCGATGGCCGCATCGGGCGCGAAGGTGATGCTCACGTCTCGAAAGATCGACGCGTTGCGGGCAGCTGCCGCTGAGATCGTCGCGCTGACACCCGACGCCGATGTCGAAGTGTTCGCTGCCAACGCCGGCGACGTCGCGTCGGCAGGGGAGTGCGTGGCGGCAACGATCGCACGCTTCGGTGGCCTGGGCATCATCGTCAACAACGCTGCTACAAACCCGTACTTCGGTCCGACGTTGGGTGTCGACGAGGGGCGTTTCGACAAAACCTTCGGTGTCAACCTGCGCGGTCCACTGTTCTGGTGCCAGGCAGCCTGGGAACAGGCGATGAAGGACGCGCCCGGCGTCATCGTCAACATCGCCTCGGTCGGAGGGCTGCGTGCCGAGGGCGGTCTGGGCGTGTACAACCTGACCAAGGCGGCACTCATCCACATGACTCGACAGTTGGCTGGCGAGCTTGGTCCGACTCGTGTCGTGGGTATCGCCCCTGGGCTGGTGCAGACAGACTTCGCGGCCTACCTGGTGGACAATTTCGGCGAACGGTTGGCTGCGCAGTTGCCGATGCAGCGCCTTGGTGACCCGCAAGACATTGCCAACCTGGCTGTGTTCCTGGCATCCGACGCTGCCTCGTGGATCACCGGCGAGACGTATGTGATCGATGGCGGTGCTGGAGTACGCGGCACGGGCTGATGATACGGTCACACTGGTGCGCGTTGTCCGATGTATCGCCTTGCTGTTGGGGTTGGGGTGGTTCGCCGCGAGTTGCACCAATCTGTCTCCCAGCAAGGCTCGGGCCAGCGATGTGTACGCCACCATCATCCGATCCTTTGCCACGCAACCCGCTGATCAACCGCTGCTGAAGGTGTTCATCGAACCACGCGGAGAAGGCTCGTCGATCAGTGTCGATGTTCAAGCAGATGTCGTCACTGCGGTGGCCGACGTTGCCGTCGTCCGTTTCATCGATGCTCGGTCAGAGGCGCTCGTGGCGAACGATGCCAAGCACTTGATCGTGCGCGATAGCGGCATCCTCCTGGCGTTGGGTCCGGTCTCGAACGATGCCGCAGATGTCGTTGTCGAAGTCGACCAGTACATCGAGGACACACTGCTCGGTACCCACCGGTTCGTGATGCGTAGCAGTGGTGGGAAGTGGCTCATCGACGACGTGTCGGTGACCTACGAGGTCATCACTCCTGACGAGACGTAGCATCGTCCGACGCCGCCTCGAACCGTTCCACCGCCTGTTGCGCGGCGGCAAGCATTCGGTCCACCAAGGCAACGGTCACCGGTGTACCCGACAGCACGGCGTCACCCTGGAGGGCGAGTTCTGCCCAGCCGTCCGGCGGCTCTATTGCTCGCTGCGCGAGCGCTGAGCGAACTGCTGCGTGGCTGGTGACGATGGACAGTCGGCGGCCGCCCTGCTGCGCCTGCACTCTCGCCTCGTCGAAGAGGGCGCGCGGTAGATGCAGGGTCTGGGAGTAGTTGGAGGCACCGAGCAACAGCGCACCTGCGCCGCGGCGCCACGACAGCGGACCGCGAGATGCAAACGTCGCGCCGCTCACCAGAAGAACGATGGCAACTACGAAGATGCCGAGCCGCGGGCTGGGCGTCAGCATCACTGCAAGTACGGCGCCGGTGACGTTGGACAACTGAAAGCGCAATTCGTTCGCAGAAATGGCTCGGCCGCGAGCGACATCCGGTACCTGCCCGTACATCGCATCCATCGTGCGGGTTGCCACGCTGCTGCCGAGCCCGATGGAGAGGGCAACTACCACGATTCCGAAGTTGCCCGCCGAAATGACGCTGAGGGCAGTGACCGCCCCGGGTACGAGTAGGACCAGCGAGACGACCTGAGAAGGGACCAGGCGGCGGTGGAGCGACCCGGTGATGAGTGTGCCGATGAACGAACCGATGCCGGCGGCTGCGAGCGCGACGACGAACACCCAGGTGTTGACTCCGCCGCGTTTGATGGCAAATGCCAAGAGGTATGCGAGCGCACCGTTCGAAGCACGCATGCCGCAGACCGCCAGCCCCGCGCGGCGCACCTCCGCAGGTACTTCGACCTGGACGTAGCGCGATCCTGGCTGGGCGGAGAGGGAAGCGGTGGGTATCCGGTGAGCGGTGAACGCCGCGACGAGGAACACCGGTACGGCAATGAGCGGAACGAGTTCAGCGTTCACCAGCCCGAGCACCGCCCCACCGATCAGCGTGCCGAGTCCCCCGGCGATCGTCCCCGCGCGGCTGAGGTAGCCGCTCGCATCAGCCAGTCGGTCTGGCGTGGGCACCAGGTTGGGCAGGATTGCCGTGCGCGCCAGGGCGTACACCTTGCGGCTCAGCAGCACGACGAATACGAGCGGGTAGAAAGCAGGCGACTTCAGCGAGCTGACCAGGGCCAGCGCCGCGATCGCGCGGAGCAACTCCGTCGTCACCATCGTGGCCCTGAAGCCCGCCCGGGTTCGCTCGAGCAACGGCGCGACCAGGGGAGCGATGACTGCCAGCGGCGCCACCGTCAGCACGAGATACAGCAGGATGCGGTCGCGCGACGCCTCCAACGACACGCTGAAGAACAGCGAGCCGAGCAACGCGATGTTCAGGAAACCGTCGGCGATGTCATCGAGTGCATGCGTGATGGTCAGGCTGCGGATCTCGGGTGGTCCGACGATTGCGCGGCGCGCCCGAGCCGTCCACGAGAGTGAGGGCCGGGGCTCCGACCGGTCCGTTGTCACCGTCCAAGTATTGCCGCACTGGACACCCTTCGGTCCGCATTGGCGAGAACTGACGCGACATACTCCCATGGGTGAGTGACACCGAGATCCAGGGCGTCGATCTTCAAGCGCTGCGGACATGGATGGACCGCGGTGGCTTGGGCGATGGGCCGATCAGCGAACCTGAGCTGATCACGGGTGGCACGCAGAACATTCTGTTGCGGTTCGTTCGCTCCGACCGCACCTACGTCTTGCGGCGGCCACCCGTCAACAAGCGGGCCAACAGTGACGAGACGATGCGCCGTGAAGCGCGTGCGCTGGCTGCGCTCGCAGGCAGTGCTGTGCCGCATCCTGGGCTGATCGCGGCCGAACCCGACCCGGAGGTTCTCGGTGCTGCGTTCTACCTGATGGAGCCGGTCGACGGGTTCAACGCAACGCTCGGTCTGCCGCGGCGGTTCGACACGGACAACGGGTGGCAGCGGGAGATGGGTCTCTCGATGGCCGATGCGATCGCGTCGCTGGCGGCGGTGGATCATATGGCCGTCGGCCTCGCGGACCTCGGCCGCTTCGATGGCTGGGCGCAGCGCCAGGTCGGGCGGTGGCGCAAGCAGTTGGACAGTTACGGCGAACTTGCGGGATACTCGGGCCCGAACATTCCGGGTGTCGACGCGGTCGGTAGGTGGCTGGCCGTCGGCCTGCCGGCTGACGCTCAGCCCGGCCTGATACACGGCGACTTCCACTTCGCCAACGTGCTCATCTGTCGCGATCGGCCGGCAGTGGCGGCGATCGTGGATTGGGAGCTGGTCACTATCGGTGATCCGCTGCTCGACCTGGGTCATCTCCTGGCTACCTGGCCGCAGCGCGACTCGGTCGGCATCTCGGTGATGGCCGAAGGGTTGCCGACGCACGACGAGGTCATTGCCCGTTATGCCGCTCAGACCACTCGCTCGCTCGACCACCTGCTCTGGTATCGCGTGCTGGCGTGCTACAGGCTGGGACTCATTCTGGAAGGCACATACGCTCGCGCCTGCGCCGGACTCGCCCCTCAGGCAATCGGCGACCAACTCCATGCGCACACCGTCAGCCTGCTGGAGCAGGCGCTGACCTTGATCGGCTAGCGCGGTAGGCCGTCGATGTTGATGAGGGCACCGGTGGTGTAGCTGCTCGCATCGCTGGCGAAGTACAGCGCTGCGCCGACGATCTCGTGCGGCTCGCCGCCGCGGCCGAGGGCGAAGGCGGTCTTCGCGCGCGCGTCGAACGCCTCGAGATCCCAGGCCTTGGATATGTCGGTGAGGAAGGGGCCGGGGACGATGCAGTTGACGCGTACCTTCGGTCCGAAGGCCGCGGCCAGGCTGCCGGTGAGTGAATTGATACCCGCCTTCGCTGCTGCGTATGGCGCCTCGGTGGGGCTTGGCCGCTGGCTGGCGATGGACGACACGTTGATGATGGAGCC
>DAORTY010000076.1:0-17711 GCA_035432905.1 Ilumatobacteraceae bacterium
ACGCCATCCGCGGACTCGACGCCGGCGCGCACCTCGCCTGTGATGCGACTCCGCAGGAACGAATCACGCGCACCATTGGAGAACACGATCACGTCGCCGCGCTGCGCTCGAATCGCACCGGTGGAACCGAGGTACAGACCGTCGAGCAGACCCCCGAGGAACAGCAGCAGCGTGGCGAGGAACGACAACACGACGGTGGCCACGATGAACCGGCTCGGCCGTCGGCGCAACTCGCGCAATGGGAGCATCGGCACCCTCACAACGCGACCCCCGCCCCGGTGGTGGCGAGCAACGGGTCGAGTCGCAGCACGCGGCGGACCGCCACCAACGAGGTCACCAGTGCGAGCGCCAATACGACGAGCGAGGTCACCACCGCGGGCATCACCTCCACGCGGACACCGAGGTTGGAGACGCCCTGCAACGCAGCGGCATAGAGGCCGAATGCGATCACCGAACCGATGGTCATCACGACGACAACTTGCACGAGCAGTGACCAGACCAGCGAGCGTGCCGGCGCGCCGATGGCGCGCAGCAGTGTGAGTGCCGAGGCCTTCTGGAACGTCACGATGAGGAAGAACAGCCCGGTCACCAAGGGCACGACGAGGTAGAAGAGACCGAGGATGACGGTGAAGCTGGTGCGCACGCTGCTAACTCCCGGCGAGTCGTCGACGGCCTGCTGACGAGTGAGCGCCTGCACTCCATCGACCTGGTCGTTGATGCGTTGGGCGACGTCGGCGGCCGAACTTCCGGCGGCCACCTTGACCGCGATCACCGAGGGCAGGATCGCTTCGGCATCGGGATTGCGGGTGCGCTTCGCCGCCTCGAAGGTGTCGAAGTCGACAAACAACACAGGCTGCACGGAGTAGTTGATGTCGCGGGCGATGCCAACGATCGTGATCGGCGCGCCATCTGGTTGCACCGTCACGACATCGCCGATGTCAAAGCCGGCATCGCGGTCCTTCTCGCTGGCCACCGCCTCGTCGGCGACCGACGCGAGGCGACCCTCGATCAGTGATGTCGGCGCACCCGGCTGACCCACGACATAGCCGAAGAGCACAGCGTCGGTCTCCTCGCCGTTGGCGGTGACGGTGAACGTCGCCTCACCCAGCGGGGAGGACGATTCCACGCCTGCGACCGCTGCGATCGCGGTTTGCTGCGCGGGCAGGATGATGGAGCCCTCCAGGTTCTGACGAGCCTGCTCGTTGAAAACCAGTACCTCTCCGGACTGGTTCTTGATGGCTCCGATGAATTGGTTGATCAACCCACTGAGCAACGCCTGCTGGAACAGGATCAGGAAGACCAGCAACCCCACAGCGCCCGCGAGCAGACCGAACCGCACCTTTGCTCTGCGCATCTCCTTGAGGGCTAGAAACATCGGGTCCAGTCAAGCCGCAGCCGAAGTGCTGGTCCAACTGTGCGCGTAGATTGCCAACCCGTCAACGGCCCGGATTGGCGGCGAGGTGGTCGAAGCGTCCGGCGGGACGGATGGCGCGATACGCCGCCACCATCGGCGCCAACTCTGCGGGAGCAGCCCCATGGATGATCACGCTGTCAGCACCGAGTTCCATCTGATGCAACACTGCGGTCGCGCACTCCTGGGCGCTACCCAGACCCGCTGCCGCCAACCACTCCGTTGGGATCAACGTTGCCACGTGCTCCAGTTCGGCACTGGTCGCGGTGTTGTCGATCGCGCCACGAAAGCCGGCGACGAACGGGTCGGCACGGAAGCGTTCCAAGACCGCTGGGTCCCATTCGTTGGTTCGAACCATCAGGTCGCCGTAGGCCTGCAGATACGTGGCCATTCGCCCAACGGTCTTCTTCAGCCGCACATCCTCGGGTAACCAGTCACCCACGACTGCGAAGCAACTCCAGATGCGAATGCTCGAAGGGTCGCGGCCGATGCGCTCTGCCTCGTCGCGCACCGTGCGAACCACACGCTGCAACGTCTCGTCGGTGAAGAACGTGTGCAGCAACACCGAGTCGAACGCACGCCCCGCCAACCGCAGGCTCTCCGGGCCGAACGCACTGAGCATCAGCGGAATCTGCTCGTCGAACTCGGGGTCGAGCGCCAGCACCGGCCATGCACCGGCCGGGCCATCGTGACCGAGCACCACTTCGCCACGCCACAACCGGCGCATCAGACCGGCGAAGTCCTCCATCTGCGCCGTCGTGATCGGCGGTAGGCCGTACGCCTTCATGGCCCGGTCGATGCCACGGCCCAGGCCCAGCGCGAAGCGGCCGCCGGTGAGCCGGTGCATCGTGGTCGCGAAGCTGGCGGTGACCATCGGGTGACGGGTGTTGTGGTTGGTCACACCGGTGGCGATGCCCAGTGTCTGTGACACGGCTCCGGCAGCACCTGCCAGCGTGACGACCTCCTTGATGTTGAAGCGCTCGCTGAGGAAGACCGAGCCGAGGCCCAGGGCCTCGCCGTCACGACACTGTGGCAGCAGGTCGGCCGGCGATGTCGGAGCGCCTGGCAGGCCGTAGAAGGCAAGTTCGTTCAGTTGTTCCACAGCCCGAAACTAGAGCACTGCGTCTGTCGGGCATAGCCTGGACGGTATGGACTACACCGTCACCGCACTCGACGAGATCGCACCCAAGGTCACCAGCGCGCGTGCCGCGTACGGCACCGGGGTGACCAAGCCGATCGAATGGCGTCGCGCCACTCTCACCCGCATGCGCGACCTGCTCGAGGAACGCGAGGCTCAGCTGCTGGAAGCGTTGGCCGCCGACTTCGGTAAGCCGCCGTTCGAGGCCTGGACCACCGAACTCGGCTTCACCGTCAGCGACATCAACCACACGCTGGCGCACCTCAGTTCGTGGATGCGGCCGGCCAAGGTCGGTACGCCATTGGCCTTCCAGCCCGGCTCGTCGTACGTGGTCGCAGAGCCCGTCGGCGTCGTGTGCGTGATCGCCCCGTGGAACTACCCGGTGCAGTTGCTGCTGTTGCCGATGGTCGCCGCCATCAGCGCTGGCAACGCAGTGGTCGCGAAGCCCAGCGAACTGGCGCCGCACACGGCGGCCGAACTGATCTCGCTGATCGAGGCCATCGGCGACCCTGCGGTCGTCGCCGTGCAGGGTGGCGTCGCCGAGACAACCGAGCTCCTGGCCCAGCGGTTCGACCACATCATCTACACCGGCAACAGCCGCGTCGCTCGCATCGTCATGCGCGCCGCCGCCGAAAACCTCAC
Organism: Ilumatobacteraceae bacterium; assembly: GCA_035432905.1. Lineage (GTDB taxonomy): Bacteria > Actinomycetota > Acidimicrobiia > Acidimicrobiales > Ilumatobacteraceae > UBA668. Next base: position 3,192 of record DAORTY010000076.1, read on the forward strand.
CCCGGTGACGCTCGAGTTGGGCGGCAAGAGCCCCGCCATCGTCAGTCGCCACGCCAACGTCGACATCGCTGCCCGACGCATCGCGTGGGGCAAGTTCATCAACGCCGGCCAGACGTGCATCGCGCCGGACTACGTGTTGGTGGAGCAGCCGGTGCACGACAAGTTCGTCGCCGCGCTGGGCACGCACATCGCCGCGTTCTACGGCGACGACCCGCAGGCCAGCCCCGACTTCGCACGTATCGTCAACTCCCCGCACTTCCACCGGTTGGAGAAGTTGCTCGACAGCGGCACGGTTGCATTCGGGGGCGTCACCGACGCCGACACGCGGTACATCGCCCCCACCGTGCTCACCGGCGTGACCGCGGCCGACTCGGTGATGGACGAGGAAATCTTCGGGCCGATCCTGCCCGTCATCGCCGTCGACTCCATCGACGAGGCCATCACCTTCGTCAACGAGCGCTCCGCCGATGGCGACAAGCCACTCGCGCTGTACACGTTCAGCGAGAGCGACGACGAGAACGACAAGGTGATCGCCGAGGCCACCAGCGGCGGCGCGTGTGTCAACGGCACGCTGCTGCACATCAGCAATCCCAACCTGCCGTTCGGCGGTGTCGGTGAAAGTGGAATGGGCGCGTACCACGGCAAGTTCGGGTTCGACACCTTCAGCCACCAGCGCGGCGTGCACTCACGCAGCACCAAAATGGACCCGTCGATGATGTACCCGCCGTACACCGCCAAGAAGCAGAAGCTGATCCGCAAGGGCATGGCAATGTCCGACCCGCGCGACCTGTTCGCCAAGCTTCGCGGCGCCCTCCACCGCAGCTGATCGGTCCCCGAGATCGGGTGCAGAATGGCCACTGCGCGCACTGGAACGAACGCTCACCGAGTCATTCGCTGGTGACATGGCCCGCTTCATCCGATAGTTTCAGGCCCGTTGATCTGGATGGATGGTGATGGGCAGACTTCCGCAGTGGTATTTGGCCACCGGCCTGGCGGCGTGCATCGTGTACTTCTGTGTGCCGTCATCACTCGGTGGACAAGCGTTGTACACGGCAATTGCACTGTCGGTACCCGCCGTTGGCTTCTTCGCCCTGCGACATGACCGGCCGCAGCCACATCTGGGCTGGCTGACCCTCACACTCGGCTTCGGCCTCATCGGCCTGGCTGAACTGTTGTGCCTGGTGCTGGTCGACTTCGCTGTCCGACCCCAGTGGGTCGACACGGTCAACCTCGTCTTCCTCGGTGGCTACCTCATGCAGCTGACCGGTCTCTTGATGATCATCCACGCGCGAACGACAGGGCGTAGTCAAGCAAGTTGGCTGGACGCGATCGCTGTCGGTGTGGCGACCTTCACCATCGTCTGGAGCACCCTCTACGCGAAAATGCTCGATGACACAGACGGTTCGAGGGTGGAGTGGCTGACGAGACTGGCCGAACCGGTTCTGGGTGTGGCCTTGGTCGCGATGGCGCTTCGGCTCGTTCTCGGTGAGCGTCGCGGGTACGTCGTGTTTGGGCTGCTCGGCATCGGCTACGTGCTGCAGGCCAGCGGAGACCTCGCCAGCAACCTGACATCCACTCATTCACGAGGGGACATCATCGATGTGGCGTGGGCCGCGGGTTACGTACTGTTCGGCGTCAGCCTCGTCCACCCGGGTCGGCTGCTGCCGCCTCGTCAGGCCCCCATCGCGCTGGCAAAACGCGAAACCGCACAGGCCCTCGCACTCCAGGGGACTGTCATCGTCGGGGTGATCGTGGCCATCGTCGTGCGAGCCGCCCCGCTGGTACCGGTTTCCATTCTCGTGGTCTGGGTCGTCGCGGCCGCGATCCTGCTGGTCGTCAACCGGCTGCGCGTGTTCTCACTCGTTCGCCTCATCGGCCATGCCTCCGAGACCGAGAACGGTCGTCGATTGACTGCGCTGGTCAACCACTCACACGAGGCGATCGCACTCACCGACGCTGACGGCGTGCTGCGCTATCTCTCCTCCTCGGTCGAAGCACTCAGTGAGTACGCCCCGGGTCAGTGGGTTGGCTCGTCGCTGAGGGACCTGGTCGCGGAACGAATGCCGGAGATCACGGACTTCGGCGCGGTGCTCGACCGCCTCGGCGACGGTGAGCACGCCAGTTGGCAGGCTTCCATGCAACCGCTCGGAAACAGCTCGCCGCGCATCATCAACCTGACGGTGGCCAACCACCTCAACACCCCAGAGGTCGGCGGCTGGGTGGTCACCGCACGCGACGTGACCGACGAGGCGCGCCTGACAGCAGAACTGCGACATCAAGCGCTACACGACACGCTCACCGGGTTACCGAACCGGGCGTTGCTGTTCGACCGCATCACCCACGCGCTCGAACGCTCGCTGCGGTCCACCAACGACCAATTGGCTGTGGCGCTCGTGGACCTCGACGAGTTCAAATCCGTCAACGACAGCCTCGGCCACGACATCGGCGACGTGCTGTTGCAGGCCGTCGCTGCTCGGCTGCAGAGCGCCTTGCGGCCTGGTGACACTGTTGCTCGACTCGGTGGCGACGAGTTCGCCCTGCTGATCGAGGAGACCTCGGAGGCCGAGGTGCTCATGGTGACGCAGCGTGCGCTCGACAGCTTGCGACTTCCGATTCAGCTCGGAGATGTCGAGTTCACTGCGAGCGCCAGCATCGGCGTGGTGTGTCACCGCGGCGCGGCGGATCCGCTGGAACTGCTGCGCTGCGCGGACATTGCCATGTACGAGGCGAAACACGAGGGCAAGGCGCGCGTGAAGCTGTTTCGCGAGCACATGCACCATGCGGCACGCAACCAGTTGGAACTTCGCATCAGTCTCGCCGCTGCCCTTGCTCGTGACGAGTTCTCACTGCTCTATCAGCCGATCGTCGACACGAACAGGTTCGCCATCCGCGGTGTCGAGGCACTGTTGCGCTGGGCGCACCCGACTCGCGGCCAGGTACCACCCTCGGAGTTCATCCCCGTGGCGGAGCACAGCGGGCTGCTCGCACCGATCGGAGAATGGGTGTTGCGCAAGGCCTGCGCCGATGCAACCCACTGGCCCGACGACGGCTCCATGTATCTCAGTGTCAATGTGTCGGCCGCGCAGATCAGTGATCGCGGATTTGTCGCCACGGTCAAGCGGGCGTTGCGCGACACGGGTTTCCCGCCGACGCGTCTGCTCCTGGAAGTCACCGAGACGATGCTGCTCGACGACGATGCGCTTGCCCTCGACGTGCTGGCCCAGTTGCGCGAGATCGGTATCCGTATCGCGATCGACGACTTCGGCACCGGCTACTCGTCGCTCGCGTACCTGCGTCAGCTCGCCGTCGACGTGGTCAAGATCGACCAGTCGTTCATCCGCGATCTCGACAGCAACTCCGACCATCAGGCACTCGCTCGCACACTCCTCGCGCTCGCCGATGGATTGTCGATGGTCGCCGTCGCCGAAGGTGTGGAGACCGACGCCGAACTGGCGGTGCTGCAACGGCTGGGCTATCGCTTTGCGCAGGGCTACCTCTTCTCGTATCCGGTGACCAGCGACGAGATCGTCGGTTTACTGCTCACCAGCGGGCACACTGCCGACCATGGCATTCGGTCAGCAATCAGGTCCCCCGGCAACGGCAAAGCAAGTGCAGGAACTGCTGTCATTGCTGCACGAGGCCGGTCACACTGACTTTCGCGACGCTCGCGGCCCGATGGGGTTCACCCAGCGCCAAGCCGGCGGCAAGTTCAGCCGCGACGAGGCCGATGCGTTCATCGAGCAACTGCAGAACGAAGCCGAGCAGGCCGAGGGGCCCACCGTCGAGGCACCCGCACCAGCGGTACGACCAGCACCGAAGGCACGGGCAACGGCAACCAGCACAGCACTGGCCAAGATCCCCACACCCCAACTGGCCGCCGAGCTGCAACGACGCGGCTGGATAGTTGTCGAGCCCTGACCCGCGTCAGGGCGTGAGTAGCGAGGCGACGTGGCTCTGCAGTTGTTCGATGCCGGTGCCCTTGGAGGCGCTGACCCACATGATGTCGCCCTGCTCGAGCTCGCAGGCCTTCGCCAGCTCCTTCTTGCGGGTGGCAAGTTTGGAGGGGCGTACCTTGTCGATCTTGGTGGCCACGACGGTGTGCGGAACCCCGCTGGCCCGCAACCAGTCGAGCATCTGGGTGTCGAGCTTGGTCGGGCCGATCTCGCCGTCGACCAGCACGAAGACCAACTCCAATCCCTCCCGCTCGAGTAGGTAGCCCTCGATCATCGCCTGCCATGTGGCGCGCTCGCGACCGGGCACCTTGGCGTAGCCGTAGCCGGGCAGGTCGACGACGGTGCCACCCGTGGGCAGCACGAACATGTTGAGCAACTGCGTACGCCCCGGCGTGTTGGAGACACGGGCCAGCTGACGACGGTTGGCCATGGCGTTGATCAGCGACGACTTACCCACGTTGCTGCGGCCCACGAACGCGGCCTCGCACGGGGTGGGCGGCAGATCTGAGTAGCGCTTCGCCGAGGTGACGAACGTGAACTGGAGGGGCACCGGGACCACGGTAGCGGTCGCTATCGTCAGCCCGTGCCGTTTCTGCCGCCGCACACCCACCGCGATGCTGGGGTGTTGCTCACCACCCGAGGCATTCGCGGCTTCGTCGATGGCCTCGTCAGCCTGGCCATCACCGCGCTGCTACCGCTGTTCGGGTTCAGTGCGCTGAAGGTGGGCATCGTCGTCACCGGCATGATGCTGGGGTCCGCGGCGCTGACATTGTTGGTCGGCACCAGGGGGCATGGGCTCCCCCGACGTTCGCTGCTCGTCGCGGGCTCGGTGCTGATGGTGATCAGCGGCGCGTTGTTCGGAACTGCCACGTCGTTCGCAGCGCTGTTGGTCGTCGGGGTGATCGGCACGATGAATCCGACGTCGGGCGACGTCAGCGTGTTCCTTCCACTGGAGCAGTCGATGCTGGCGGGCACCACCCCCGCCGTCTCGCGAACCGCCCTCTACGCGCGCTACACGTTCATCGGGGGCATCGCCGGCGCCTTCGGAACGCTGGCGATCCGGATACCGGAAGCAATTGCGCGCAACACATCCGTGTCGGAGCAGACCGCGCTGCGCTGGTGCTTCGGCGTCTACGTGCTCGCCGGGCTCGTCGTGATGTTGTTGTATCGCACCCTGTCGGTGGCCTCGAGCGGCCCCGACACCGTGGTGGCCGAACCCCTCGGTCGCTCGCGAACCATCGTGTACAAGTTGGCTGCGCTGTTCTCGCTCGACGCGTTCGGGGGCGGGTTCGTGGTCCAGTCGATGCTCGCCCTGTGGCTGTTCCAACGATTCGACCTGTCGATCGGCGCTGCGGGCACCCTGTTGTTCGTGACCGGCACACTCAGCGCGGCGTCAGGTTTCGTTGCCGCGTGGTTGGCGAAGCGCATCGGGCTGGTGCGCACGATGGTGTTCAGTCACCTACCCGCCAACTGCTTCCTGATCGCTGCTGCCTTCATGCCCAACGTGCAGCTCGCCGTCGTGATGCTGATCCTGCGCAGCCTGCTGAGCTCGATGGATGTTCCGGCGCGCACGTCGTACGTGATGGCGGTCGTCTCACCGGCGGAGCGAGCCGCTGCGGCCAGCGTGACCAACGTGCCGCGCAGCTTGGCCGCCGCGCTGCCGCCCACTGCAGCCGGCTGGATGCTGGACCACAGCACGTTCGGATGGCCGCTGATCATTGCGGGCAGCGCCAAGATCATCTACGACCTACTCCTCCTGCGTCAGTTCCGCCACCTGCGCCCCGAAGAGGAGCAGCAGGGTCACCCCGCCCGATAGGCGTTGAACGCGTCGGCAGCGATCAACTGCCCGTCGCGGGTGATCACGGCGCCGGTGTAACCATGTTGCTCAGCGAGCCAGTACAGGCCGTCGGCGCCCATGAGATACAACACGGTGGCGTAGGCGTCGGCCTCGGCCAGGTCGGGCCCTACAACCGTCGCGCTGGCCAGTTCCGTGCATTCTCGACCGGATCGAGGATCGACGATGTGTCCGCCGCGCTCGTAGGACGCGCTGGTCGCGACGGCCAACGGGCCGATGCCTTCGAGCACGAATGCGACCGCCTGCGGGTCTGTCGGATGACGCACGCCAACTCGCCACGGTGCGCCGTCATGGTTGCAGCCTCCGAGCGCCACGTCGCCGCCGGCGTTGAGGCAGAAATCAACAACTCCGTGGTCAGCCAACAGAGTTGCTGCGCGTTGCACCGACCAACCCTTCACGTACCCGCAGGGGTCGAAGCTGGTTCCGTTGGGCGACGGAAGCGACCACACGTCGAACAGCCCGTCGGTTGCCTCACAGAGTTCGCCACATCGCTGCAGCACCTCACGCACATCGTCGCCCACGACAGCGTCCGTCGGTGCCAGCGTCCCGTAACCCAATCGGCTGATGATGCTGTCGTCCTTGTAGGGGCTGAACACTTCATCCACTTCATGGAGCCACGCGACCAACTCGTCGACGAGCGAACGATCGTGCGAGTCGACGATGTCGATGCTGACCGTTGTTCCCATCACCTCCTCGACGTGGTGCAGGCTCATATCAGTTGCTGACACCCGATGCCGACCGTGCGGCGTCGATGGCCGACTGCAGCGAGATTTTGTAGCTCTTCGACGTGTAGGTGGCGCCGGAAACGGTGTTGACGTCGGCCGACTGTGCGCGCAGTGCCTCACTCACCAGTCGGGGCAAGGCGGACTGATTGATTCGTACGCTCTTGCGTTCTCCGTCCGGGTACTGGAGGATCTGGACGTCACTGACCTGGCCACCGGCGTACACGACCTGAACCTGGACCGTTCCCCAGCGGTTCTGGTCACCGATGCCGGCATAGGTGCCGTCGAGAACCCCAGCCGCAGTTGCCGGCGTGGTGGTGGCCGCTGGCGTGGTGGTGGCAGGCGTGGTGGTGGCAGGCGTGGTGGTGGCAGGCGTGGTGGCCAAGGTGAGGGGAGCGATGGTTTGTGTCGCCCCGTCATCGTGAGCGAAGGCCATCGTCAGGCCCAGCGTGGTGGTCGCGCTGATCGCCAACGCTGACAACTTCGCCATCCGGGCCGGCTTCGCCCGACGAACTGACCTGTTGCTCACGGGAGTCGTTGCAACGGTGGGCGGTGGCAGCGGCGTTCCTGGACGGCGACCACTCAGCTGTGCGAGACGCTGTTGGAGAAGTGGATCGATTGGTGCGGTCATGTCAGCGACCTTCCTGCGGTGGACCGGCGATGCTGTTCAATGCCGAGCAGACGAATGGTGATGGGGTACACGGACATGCCGATGAGCACGGCGAGCCCTACGGTGAAGTACTTCGACGCCGAGTCGCTACCCGATTGGTAGGCGTGCACACCGGTGAGCACGATGGCGGGAATCGCCAGCAGATGGACCGCGTGCCATGCCCTGCGTGGGAGTCGACGACGGATACGGGCGACGGACGGCAGGACCACGATGGCGAACGACCAGAAGGCGAGCACGCCCCATCCGATGTCCCAGCCCACATCGCCGCTCGGGATGAGGAGGTCGAGGAAGTGGAGACCGGAATTGGTGTCCAGGAACGAGACGAGCATGTGAAGGCCGATGAACGCAAGGGTGAGGCCGCCGAGATAGTTGTGCAGTGCCAACCACCAGTTGGGTCGCAGGCGGTTGCCCGTGTTGCGGGCCGAGAAGAAGAGGCCCCACACCAACGCGGCCACCGCCAGCACCGCCGCCACGATGCCGGTGGCCCGGGTGAGGTACCACATCAACGATTCCATGTGTGCAGTCTCGGCGAGAAGTGTGAACGGACAGTGGCGTAAGGGTGAGAATTCCGTGAGAGCTATTCGTGCAGCCCGAGCAGCCGGTCGACGGCCGCCTCGATCTCGGGCTCGCTGAGCAGCATCAGCTTGGCCGCCTCGCCGAGCGGGATAAAGCTGTCCTTGCTCGTCACACGCGCCATCCGGCCGCTGAAATCACCATCGATCAAGGCAGCCAGCACACCCTCGGCGACACCACCCGAGCGACGTGTCTCGTCGACGACCAGGACGGCTCCCGTTGCGTTGGCTTCACGAACGATGTCGTCCACCGGCAACGGTGCGATCCACCGCATGTCGACAACACGCGCGTAGGTGCCGCGAGCCTGTAGTCGTCGGGCCACGCGCAACGACATGAACAGCCCATTGCCGAACGTGATGATGGTGATGTCCTTGCCATCGCCATAGGTGCGCGCGCTGCCGATGGGGACGTGGGCTTGTGCATCGGGGGTGGCCAGCCACAGCCGATCCCCCGGCTCCATCAGATCGGCGGTGTGATAGCGGGCGATGGGCTCCACGATCACGCCCACTGTCCCGTCGACCTCGGCCGCCGCGACCAACGTGCGCAAGATTGCGGCGCCGTCGTCGGGTCTGGCGGGCACGGCCACCACCACGCCGGGCAGATCACGCAGCACGGTCACCGAATCGTCATTGTGGAAGTGGCCACCGAAGCCCTCCTGGTAGCCGAGCCCGGCGATGCGTACCACCATCCCGTTGCGGTACTTGCCGTTGGAGAAGAACTGCAGCGTTGCGGCCTCACCGCGCAGCTGGTCCTCCGCGTTGTGCAGGTATGCCAGATACTGGATCTCCGCGATCGGCAGAAAGCCACTGATGGCGGTGCCGAGCGCCAGCCCCAGGATGCTGGTCTCATCGAGCAGCGTGTCGAAGACGCGGGCGCCGCCGGTGAGGGCCAGCAAGCCTTTGGTGACGCCGTAGACACCCCCCTTGGCAGCCACGTCCTCACCGAAGAGCAGCATGTTGCTGTGTTCCTTCAGCAGCTCACCCAGGGTCGCGTTGATCGACTGCGCCAGTGTCACCGGCGCGCCGCCTGCGGACACCGGAGCATCTCGAACCGCGGCGGCGACCGCAGCCGGAGTGCGCGGCGCCAGCGGAACCAGCACCTCAGCAGCGGTTGCCAACTGCGGCCATTCGGCAACGGTGGCGGCGACCTCGAACACTCGGGCGCGGATGACGTCGTGACGTGCTGCAAGGCTGGCCGCGGAGTGCTGCCCGCTGGCAATCAGTCGACGAGCCGTCGCCAAGATGGGGTCGCGTTCGGCGTCGGCGCGCAGTTCGGCCGGCGTGCGGTACGCACTCTCCACATCGGTGCCTGCGTGGCCGCCGAAGCGGACCGTGCGCAGGTGTAGAAAGCCTGGGCGACGACGGCTACGCACCCAGTCGCCCAGCTCGGCGGTGGCCGCGAGCACAGCCTCTGGGTCGGAGCCATCGACGCTGACGTAGCGCAAATGGGTCCGATTCCCGTACGCGCTCTCGATCCAGCCGGCGGGCGTGCGCACACTGATCCCCAACCCGTTGTCCTCGCAGACGAACAGCAGCGGCAACGCCAGGCGCTGATGCGCGCAGTTCAACGCAGTGTTGATGGCGCCGGCAGCGACGGAATGGTTGGCAGACGCGTCGCCGAACGAGCACACGGCCAGCGCATCACGAGGCCACGGCGAGTCGACGCCCAGGCGTGCGGCCCTACCAATGGCGAACGCAACGCCCACCGCACGCGGGAGGTGCGAGGCGATGGTGGACGTCTGGGGGATGATGGCCAGGTCGTGGCGGCCGAAGACCTTGTGGCGTCCACCCGCAATTGGTTCGTCGACGGCTGCGACCATCCCGGCGAGGATGTCGTGCACACCACCCAACCCGGCGCGGGCGAGGTAGAAGCCGCCGCTGCGGTAGTGCAGCAGCGCAGGATCCGTCGGATGCAGGGCCATCGCCACTGCAGCGTTGCTCTCGTGCCCGGCCGACCCGATGGTGTAGTAACCCTTCGCCTTGCCGCGCAGCCAGCGGGCAGCAAGGTCACAGTGGCGGCTGGCCAACTGCACGTCGAAGAGCCGCTCGAGTTCGGCCAGCGATGCGTGCTTCGGCGCATCTGCCACCATTGGTGGCGAATCCAACGCGCACAGTGAATCGAAGAGTTGTGCTTCCAGCGCGCTGCGCTCAACGGTGCCCACACCGTCAGCTTGTCAGACGTCGATGCGATACCGCACGATCACGGGATCGCCACTCGCTTGTACGACCGAGCGATAGCGGTTGATCAGCGCTCGCATGGCCGTGTTCTCCCGGAGGACATCGGCCACGATGCGGCGCACGCCGCGCTTGCGGGCCAGCACCAGCAGGCCGTCCATCAACCGCGAGCCGACGCCCAAGCCCTGATACTCATCGATGACCGTGATCGAGAGCTCTGGCGGACCGGTTGGATTGCTCATCCAACGAGCCACGCCGATCGGCTTGCCCTCGGGGTGGTCGGGCAGATCAGCAGCTGCATCGAAGGCGATGATTGCGGCGTTGATGACACCGTCGGCATGTGAGAGCCGTTCCAACACGTTGGCCGGTAGCTCGCGCACCGCAGTGAAGAAGCGGAGATGGCGCGACTCTGCACTCAGCTCGTCGAACGCTTCAGCAAAGTACCGGTCGAAGTCTTCCGGAACCGCCTCGCGAATGGTGATCAATGGCGCGTGATGGATACCCCTAATACTGCCTGAACTACGCGGCACTGTCGCTGCGACAGTTGACACGTCGCCTTCACGAGTCGACAGCGCCGCGCGTTCCGGCAGTGGGTCACATGCCTTCGACGACGTTCTTTGCCTTCTCGGCTGCCATCTCGACCTTGCTGTCGATGGAATCCGGCGTCTTGCTCTCCACGAAATCGGCTGCCTTGTCGATGCCGCCCGTGACAGCCTTCTTGTTGCCGCCGAGCATGCCCTTGATCTTGTCCATCAAGCCCATAGTTGTGAACCTCCATGTATTCCGCACACGTTCCGTGTGCAGATCGGCGCGCAGGCTCGCACAGTGCCGGACCAGAGTCCAGCAACTTGCCGATTCCGCGCGAAAAACAAACTCGCCGTAGGCCCGAAGACCCACGGCGAACCTGTGGTGGTCGAGACCGGCGTCGATCCGGTGACCCTACGCTTTTCAGGCGTATGCTCTGCCGACTGAGCTACTCGACCGTGTTGAGCAGCACTTGCGTGCTGCGATTGGTTGCCGCTTGCGCAGCATCCGAACGGGCTTGCGCCCGAGCGGTCCCGACGGGGTTCGAACCCGCGACCTCCGGCTTGACAGGCCGGCGTGAACTCCACTTCACCACGGGACCAGGCTGTTGACCAGCTGGTCAGTACTAACAACACATCACCACTGCTAAAACTTCTGAGCACCCCCAACGGGATTCGAACCCGTGCCGCCACCTTGAAAGGGTGGTGTCCTAGGCCACTAGACGATGGGGGCTAGGTCTGCTTCCGGTTGAGAGCTTGGAAAGATTATCAGCAGGCCATCAGTTTTCCGCTAGCGGTTTGCGCATTTGGCTCGCAGCGGGGCGCCGTGTCCCACGGTGTTGTCCTACGGTGTCGCCGTGCGCCTCGAACTGGAACCCTCGCTGCAGCCGTCCGACTACGCGTATGCGCACCGCCTGCGTGTGCGCTTTGCGGAGACCGATGCGATGGGCATCGTTCACCACAGCCGTTACCTGCCGTATCTGGAAGAGGCACGGGTCGAGTACCTACGCGCCATCGGCCATCCGTATGTCGAGCTGCGCGCCGAGGGCGTCGACTACGCGGTATTGGAGGCCTTCGTCCAGTACCGCCAGCCGCTGCGTTTCGACGAGGAAGTGCGCGTCCACCTGCGCGCCGGTGCCGCCACACGAGCCACCTTCCAGATGGCCTATCTGCTGACGGTGCAGGGCGAGGTGCGAGCGACCGCGGTGACTGTTCACGGGTGCGTCAACAGCGCGGGTCGCCCGGTTCGAATGCCCGCATGGTTGTTGCAGCTCGGGGAAACCTGAGGGGATCGACTCGACGCTGGTCAAGTACCGATCAAGTTCCATTATCGACGCACGATTGCAACCCTGCTTTTACCTGCGCTGCGTAGGGTGCCGCCATGATCGGGATCTGTACCGACTCCAACGCGCACCTGTCGGCGGCCCTCGCACAGCGATTCGGTATCGAGATCGTGCCCCTGACCGTGACCGTCGACGACATTGACTATCTCGACGGCATCGACCTCGACGCCGACGCGTTCTACGCGAAATACCTCGACGGTGCCTGTCCCAAAGTCAGCACCAGCCAGCCCAGCCCTGGCCAGTTCGCGGTCGCATACGAGGATCTTGCGGCTCGCGGATGCACCGAGATCCTGTCCATCCACGCCAGCTCAGCCGCGTCGGGAACCATCAGCGCTGCTCGCCTCGCAGCCCACTCGGTGCCGACGCCTGTACGGCTGGTCAATTCGGGTCCTGCCAGCTTCGGCCTCGGTTGCTGCGTGTGGGCCGCCGCGAGCGCGGTCGCCCAAGGGGCATCCGTCGACTGTGCTGCCCTGATTGCCGAGGAGCTGGTGTCCACCATCGGCAACGTGTTCGTGGTGGGCGCGCTCGACACGTTCGTCACCGGCGCGAGCTTGCCGGTGCTGTCGGCGTGCGACGATCGGGTCGCAGTCATCGAGCGCGCTGCAACAGCGCTCGATGCCATCAACGCCATGGCTGCGTACACGTTGCGCTGGGGTGAGCGACTGCACGTCGCGATCGGTCACAGCGACGCAGCCACCGCTCCAATGGCCGACGCGCTCGAGGAAGCGCTGGCCGAAGCCGCCGGAGTGCGAGACGTCGTCCGCTACCGAATCGGACCGAGCATCGGTGTGCACACCGGGCTGGGCACCATCGGTTGCCTCATGTTCCGCGGCTGACCGTCACCTGCTGACGGCGTGGACCGCAACCTCCAGCAGGTAGCTGAGGAACTGGTAGAGGTGGTGTTCGCCGACCATCGGGTCGTCATCGCGGATGTCATCGGGGTCGTGTTCCTCGCCGACGTCAAGCAGCGTGCCCAGGATCAGACGTACGGCGTTCAGCGACTGCAACAACCCGTGCATCGCCTCCTCGGTGAGAGGGTCGTTCGAGCTGAGCGCCTCGTCGACCTGTTGCATTGCGGCCAACCGCGATGCAACCAGTTCCTCACGCATCAGTCGCTGGTATTCGGTGTCGGCGTCGGCATCATCCGCCAAGTGGTATGCCGGGGGGAACAGCCGGCGGGTGAGACCGGCGGTGTTTGGGTCGTCTGCCAGCATCAGGCCGCGCAACTCGGCGACCAGGCGGATGATCAGATCGATCTCCTCGCCCTGCAGGTTGACGATGTAACCCTTGGCGGTGCGTTCGAAGACTTCCCGCCGGGCTTTGCGACGCGCCATCAGTCGGCGGCCACGTGGCCGGCAGCAGTCGCGGCATCCAAACCGGCGAGTGCCGACGCCCATATCGCGGGGAGAGCCTTCTCGATGTGTGACCCGTTGCGCGCGATGACCCGTTCGCGGGTGATGCCGTACTCGCGCCAAGTGCTGCCGCCCTCGGCGGTGTTGAGCAGCATCGGTGCCATCCGGTCGACGGCCATCACGTAGCGGGCCTCGGGTGTGTCGCCGCGCTCGTACTCGTCCCACAATGCGCGGAAGCGTTCGCCCATGGCCGTGGGCAGCAGGCCGAAGAGATGGTCGGCGGCGGCGATCTCGCGTGATTCCTTGCTGGCCACTTCCTCCTCGCTCTGCGAGTAGGCGAACGTGTCGCCGGCGTCGATCTCGACGATGTCGTGCACCAGCGCCATGCACACCGCAGTCGCAATGTCGACGGGCTCGCTGGCGAACGGGGCCATGATCATCGCTGCGATGCCGAGGTGCCACGAGTGCTCTGCCGTGTTCTCGCGGCGGCTGCCATCGGCGAGGAAGTTCTTGCGTTCGACACCCTTCAGCCGGTCTGCCTCCATGAAGAAACGCAGGGTGGCCGCGACGTCGTCGTGTAGTTCAGTCATCAACGCCAAGGTACTCGTTTCGTGCAAGTTACCGGCGAGTAGCTAATCTTTCCGAATGAATGAGATTCAACAGGTCGGCATTTTGGGTTCGGGCATCATGGGTTCGGGTCTGGCCGAGGTGGCTGCCCGCGCCGGGTACAACGTCATCGTTCGGTCTCGCTCGCTCGATTCGGCCAAAGCGATGGTCAGCTCCATCGACAAGGGTTTCGTCAAGGCCATCGAGCGCGGTAAGGCCAGCGAAGAAGATCGCACTGCCGTGTTGGCACGCATCACCGCCACCGACCACCTGGGTGCGCTTGCCAACTGCGACCTGGTGATCGAGAGCGTCGTCGAGGATCTCGCCATCAAGAAGGCGCTGTTCGCCCAACTCGAGCAGATCGTGAAGCCGAGCTGCATCCTTGCCACCAACACCTCCACCCTGCCGGTGGTGGAGATGGCCATGGTCACGCAGCGGCCCTCGCAGGTGGTCGGCATCCACTTCTTCAACCCGGCGCCGATGATGAAGCTGGTCGAGGTCGTGCGGCCCATCACCGCCAGCGACGAGACAGTTGCCGCTGCACTCGCCTTCGCGGCATCGTGCGGCAAGGACGGCGTCGAGGTGAAGGACCGCGCGGGCTTCATCGTCAACGCGCTGCTGTTCCCGTACCTCAACAACGCTGTGCGGATGTGGGAGCAGGGCACCGCGTCGATGGAGAGCATCGACACCGCCATGAAGGGCGGCTGCAACTTCCCGATGGGCCCGTTCGCGCTGCTCGACCTGGTCG
>DAORTY010000077.1:0-17492 GCA_035432905.1 Ilumatobacteraceae bacterium
ACCTCGGCGCCACTGACGTGCTCGGCCAAGGTCGGGGTCACGGCGTTCGGGGTCCCGGCGTTCGGGGTCCCGGCGCCGCCCATTCGTCGGCGAGCGAGTCAATGGAATCGGCGTTCAGGCCCGAGCCGGGGACGGTGGGCAGGTGCAGTTGTGGCAGGGCGAGTTCGTCGGCCAGGCGGGCGCATTCGGCCCCGTGCAGCGCTCGGCGAGCGTTGCGGAACTCTGCCGCCAAGCGCATCGGGGACCCGACCGGCGCTGCCTCCACATCCAACATGGCCCCGGTGTCGACACTGTTGACCACCACCGGGCCGAGGTGCACTCCCACCCGTTCCTCCAGCGCGTAGGCGGTTTCGACGGCCTCGTTGACCGGTGTGGTTTCGGGCAGCGTCACCAACACCACCTGGCAACGGGCTGGATCGGAGAGCATGGCCAACACGTCGGTGGCCTGGTTGTGGATGGGCCCGCTGCGTACGCTGGCCAGCAGGCTCTTGGCCGCCAGCAGGAAGGTGATGGCGTGGCCGGCGGCCGGACCATCCACGATCACCAGGTCGTAGAGCTCGCTGCGTTCCAACTGCTTGATCTTGCCGAGGACGACGATGTCATCGATTCCCGGCGACGCGGTGGCAACCACGTCGATGATGCCCCGCGAGGCCAACCTCTTCGTCACCCGTGACAGGCCGTGCGTATCGAGATACTCGGCCAGCGCGGCCGACGCAGAGAGCTGCTGCACCTCCACATCGGGGAGCAGAGAGCCCAGGGTCGGCTTTCCGTCCAGTTCCACGACGAGCACACGAAGTCCGCGGCGGATTGCCGCACGCGCAAGAACAGCGGTTACCGTGGTCTTCCCAACGCCACCCTTGCCGGCCACTATGGCCACCCTGGCGGTGGTGACGAACTGCAGCGGATCCACGCTCTTCGGAGGCACTTGTGCGCAGACTAGCGATTACCCTTCTCCTTGCCCCGTTCGTGGGCACAGTTGGGCTTTCTCTTTTCGGGGGCGCGGCATCAGCCGGCGGCCCGGTCGGTGCCACCGTGCCACCTGATTCAACCGTTTCAGCCGATTCCGCGACCGATCTTGCCCCGGTCGACGTGTTGCAGGTCTCGGGCTTGTTCGACGCCGTCACGGTGCAATCCATCGAAGACGCGATCACGAGTAGCGAAGAAAAAGGCTCGCAGGCGCTGATCCTGCAGCTCAACACCGGTGGTTCGGTGGTCAGCACCCCCGACATGACGCACCTGCTGCAGCGTGTCGCCGACGCCAAGGTCGCCATTGCCGTGTGGGTCGGTCAGTCGCGCGACGCCCGCGCCTATGGGCAGCCGGCGCAGCTGTTCGGGGTTGCCGATGTGACCGCGATGGTGGCCGGCAGCCGCGTCGGTTACACGGGCGAACTACTGACGCTCGACGGTGCCACCGTCGATCTCGGCGCCGGCGCCGAGCTTTTGCAGAATGGCTCGATGTCGTTCTCCGAGGCGCGCAAGCTGAACGTGCTGCGCCTGGACACGTCCGACGAGGGCGTGCCGACCGTGAAGAGCATGGTGTTGGCGATGGACGGCGCGATCGTGTCGGTCGGCGGCGTCGATGGTGTCGTGCTCGACACGGTCACCGAGGAGCTCAACGATCAGGGCAACTCCGAGAACGTCGCCACGCTCGTGCGGTTCTCCGGCCTGGGTCTCATCGAAGAGGTCTTCCACACGGTTGCCAGCCCGCCGATCGCGTACCTCTTCTTCGTCATCGGCGTCTGCCTGCTGTTGTTCGAGTTCTTCACCGCCGGTGTCGGTATCGCCGGTTTCGTCGGCGCAGTGCTGACCATCTTTGGTTGTTACGGCTTCTCGGCGCTGCCGGTGCGGCCGATCGCCGTGGCGCTGATCCTGCTGGCCATGCTGGCGTTCGCGGTCGATGTGCAGGTGGGTATCCCACGACTGTGGACCGGTGTGGGGATCGGTCTGTTCGTGGTCGGGTCGTGGTTGCTGTACAAACCGTTGCCGGGGACTGATCTGCGGCTGGGTCTGCTCACCCTCTTTATGGTGGTCGCCGGCGTCGTGCTGACGTTCGTCGTCGGTATGCCGTCGATGGTGCGCACCCGCTTCTCCACTCCCACCATCGGGCGCGAATGGATCATCGGTTCCACCGGCGTTGCGGTTGGTGCCATCAGCCCGGAAGGCGTCGTGCAGGTCGGCGAGAGCAAGTGGCGTGCACGAACCAACCGGGCGACCCCGTTGGCCGCCGGCGACGAGCTGCGAGTGGTCGCGATCGACGGTGTGACGCTGGAAGTCGAACCACTGGAGGGCGCGGCGCGCGATTACCGCGAGCGTCGTGGCAAGGGTGACCCGGCCGTCGAGGCCGAGTAACGCTGATGTCGCCAGTCGCAGTGGTGGAGCGCCGGACATTCGTGCAAGGTCGCACTGCGTCGTACAGCATCGCGGGCGAAGGGTTGCCGGTGGTCCTGTTGCACGGCTGGGCACTCGCCCATCACACGTATCGCAACGTCATCGGCACGATCGCCGCGCAGGGCTGTCAGGTGATTGCACCGGCCATGCCCGGCTTCGGTGGCACGGCAGATCTGCCCGGCAAGGAGTTCTCGCTGCACGGCTATGCGCAGTGGGTTGCCGACCTTCTGGACTCGCTCGACATCGAGGAGCCGGCGGTCGTCGTCGGTCACTCGTTCGGTGGCGGCGTCGCGGTGCTGCTTGCGCACGACTTTCGGTCGCGGGTTCGCAGCCTGGTGCTGGTCAACTCGATCGGCGGTTCGTCGTGGCGCAGCGGGGGTGGCCTGCGCAGCATCACCGAGAGACCGCTGTGGGACTGGGGTCTGCACTTCCCGGGCGACGTGTGGCCAGTTCGTCAGGCGACGAGGGTGCTGCCGGTGGTGGCCGAAGACTTCCTTCCCAACCTGTTCCGCAACCCGCGGGCGATCGTGAAGGTGGCCAACCTCGCCCGCCGCGCCGACGTGCGCAGTGAGCTGGAATCGTTGCGCAACAGCGGCATGTCGATCAGCATCATCTGGGGCACGCGCGACGGCATCATTCCGCGTGAGTCCTTCGAGGCGCTGTGCATCGCATCGGGTGTCGAGGGCACCATTGTGGAGGGCTCGCACAGTTGGCTGCTGGCCGATCCTGAACAGTTCGGTGAAGTGATCACCAACGACGTGCGGGTCGCGCAAGCCGCGCGCGACCTGGAGAAGAGTGCGCCGACAGCCAGGCGCAAGGGGTTGCGCAGGGTCAAGACCCTCACCACCCGTAGCGGCCGTGAGACACCTGACGCATAGTTGTTGGCGTTAGATGGCCGGAAGTTTGGGGCCGGCGATTCGTAGGTCGGCTCGTCGTCGCGTGATGCCTCGTGCATCGAGTTCGGTGGCGAGCGGGACAGCGTGCTTGCGGGTGTTGCCCATTGCTTCGCGGAGCTGCGACATGGTGAAGCCCTCCGGGTTCGTGCGCAGCAACTCGGCTGCGGCGCGGGCGGCGGTGTCGATCGCTGCCGGGTGGAAGTAGATGCCGTCGCGTTCGACGATCAGCTTGCGGCGCACCAACTCACGCAGCTGGGTCTTGTCGATGTCGACCGGATCAGGCGGGGCCACGCCTCCCGCCGACAACACGGTCAAGAGCGGATGGTCGGCCAGCGGATCCTTGGCCGCGACCGGCCGTACCCGTCCGGCGTCGATGGCGACCCCGTCCAGCGTGGCGACGGTCGCCCGTTCACGTTCGTCGAGCGAGGCGAGATCGAGCCCCAATTCGTCGGCCGTCGCGATGCGGTCGCGCAGCCTCGCCTGAGTCTCCGAGAACGTCGTGGGCGAGACCACCCACGCTCCGACGACGGGCGTCCGGCGTTCACCGGTCAGTGCCGTCAGGTCGTCGACGGTGACCCAGCCGCGTTCATCGATCACTCGATCCACGCTGCGGTCGGGCTGTGCCTTGGATGCGGGGCGCACCGGGGCCACGTCGAGCACCTCACCACCGCCAACCGTCTCGTCGCGACCGGACTCGCGCAACACGAACCGATCCCCGGGCATCAGCGGCAACTCGGTATGTAGGTGCAAACGCACCAACCCTGCGCTGCCAGGTGCCAGTGACTGACTGCCCAGGACGCGCAACTTCACCGGAAACTCGCCGGACCCGATGTACGCCGCATACGCACCGCGCCGCGAGACGACGTGGTCGAGTGAGGGGAGCACGGTGAGGCTGGCATCGAAACGAGTCGTCGGCCGCCACTGGGCCGGAACCACGATGGCGTCGCCACGGTGCAGCTCGGTGTGGTCGACACCGACGAGGTTGAGCGCGACCCGATTGCCCGGCCCGATCGACTCATGACGCTCACCGTGTGACTGCACCGATCGGATGCGTACTGGATGCGTACCCGCATGGAGCAGGTCGTCGGCGCCAACCGCGCCGCCGGTGAGTGTGCCGGTGACGACGGTGCCGCTTCCCTTTGCCGCGAACACCCGGTCGATCCACAGGCGCGGCCGGCCGCGGTCGAGTGCAGCCGGCGTTGTCGCGACCAGCGTCGTCAGCGCGTCGCGAACGTCGTCCATGCCCACGCCGGTCGTTGCACTGACGGCAACGATGGGGGCGTCGGCGAGGAATGTGCCGGCGAGGTGATCGCGCACATCCATCTCTTGCAGCTCGCGCCACTCGTCGTCGACGAGGTCCGCCTTCGTCAGCGCCACCATGCCATGCCGTAGGCCGACCAGCTCGAGGATGCGCAGGTGCTCTTCGCTCTGTGGCTTCCACCCTTCGGTGGCCGCAACCACGAACATGCACGCGTCGACCCCGCCGACGCCGGCAAGCATGTTGCGCAGGAACCGAACATGACCGGGGACATCGATGAAGCTGACACCTTCCCCGGCGGCCAGCGTGGTGTGCGCGAAACCGAGATCGATGGTCAGGCCGCGTCGCCGCTCCTCTTCGAACCGGTCGGGGTTGGTGCCGGTGAGCGCCTGCACCAGCGACGACTTGCCGTGATCGACGTGGCCTGCAGTGGCGACGACGCGCATCGCTCAGAGACCGCGGAGCGCAGCAGCCAGCGCTGCGTCGTCGGACGGATGCACGGTGCGCATGTCGAGCAGCGTGGCGCCATCTCGGGAACGAGCGATGATCGGTGTTGCGCCGCTGCGGAGTGCGCTGAGATGGTCGCCGACCACTCTGATGGCGATTGACGCAATAGCGGTACCGGGCGCAGAGCCGGCGCCGGGAATCGCCTCGCTGGGCACGACTTCGCCCACACCTGTCGCGGCTACCAGTTCGTGGGCGCGGGTGGACAGGCCGTCGATCGATGCGCTCGCCATCTGCCAGAAGGGCACATCGGCGGTGACAGTTCTGGCGAGGTACGACAGCGTGAGTTGTTGCATCGCGAACAACACGTGGCCTCCGGGCCGCAACGCTCGGGCCAACGGATGTTGCATGCACATCGACACCAGGTCCGCACGGCCGGCGATGATGCCTGCCTGCGGCCCACCCATCAGCTTGTCGCCGCTGAACGTCACCAGCGCTGCGCCGGCCGCGAGCGACTGACGCGCCGCCGGTTCACCGGCCAGCCATGCGGGTGGCGGACCACCGAGCCAGGGACAGTTCGCGTCGATGAGGCCGCTGCCGATGTCGGCGACAACGGGTACGCCCAGCGTCGCGAGTTGCGCGACCGGCGTGTCCTCGACGAAGCCGTCGATGCGGTAGTTGGAGGGGTGCACCTTCAGAATCAGCGCCACGTCGGCGGTCTTGCGGGCGAACGCCTTCGAGTAGTCGCTGAGGCGGGTGCGGTTGGTGGTGCCGACATCGACCAGGTGGGCGCCGCTCTGCTCCATCACTTCCGGTACCCGAAAGCCGCCACCGATCTCCACGCTCTCACCGCGACTGACCAACACCTGACGGTCGTGGGCGAGTGCTGCCAGAACCAGGAGGACCGCAGCGGCGTTGTTGTTGACGACCATCGCCGCCTCGGCTCCACACAGCGTGGCGAGCAGACCGCCAACCGCCTGTTGGCGCGACCCGCGTTCGCCGGTCGTCAGGTCGAACTCGACGTTGATTGCCTGCGGTGGGTGCGTGAAGGCGATCGGAGCGCGCCCGAGGTTCGTGTGCAAGAGCACCCCCGTCGCGTTGATGACGGGTGCGAGAAGGGCCCGTCGGAAGTCCACTGCCCGAGTGTTGGCGGCTGTGTCGTCGTAGGCATCCGGCCCGGCGGCGATCGCGTCCCGAGCCAGTTCCACACACACCGCGTGGGGCAGCCCGCTGGCAGTCGTCATAGCTCGCGCCAGTCGGTCGACAGAAGGTGGACGACCGGCGCTCATCGCGCCCGATCGTACCTGCGGCCACCGCCGAAGGTGCCACACATGGGCTGCTCGTAGGCTGGAGGAATGTTGGCTGTGGCGATCGTGCAACTGGACCCCGAACTGGATCTGCCTGGCTACGCCCACCCAGGCGACGCGGGACTGGACCTCCGCGCTCGCGAGGACGGGGTGGTTGCGCCAGTCGGCGGGCGGCTGTTGATGCCGACAGGGATCAGCATCGCAATCCCGATCGGCTTCGCCGGGTTCGTGCTGCCGCGCAGTGGCAATGCGCTCAAGCACGGCCTCACGGTCGCCAACGCGCCGGGACTCATCGATTCGGCCTACCGCGGCGAGATCAAGGTCGTGCTGCTCAACACCGACCCGCGAGCACCGTTCCACATCCAGCGCGGCGACCGCATCGCCCAGCTCGTCGTGCAGCGCGTCGAGGAGGTGCAGTGGTCGGTGGTCGACACACTCGACGGTGAGGATCGCGGCGGTGGCTTCGGCCACAGCGGCAGTGCGTGACACCCATCAGCGCCAGGCGAATACCGGCTGCTCGAGGTCGTTGACCCGCTCGTTGATCCTGCCCTCGAGCGCGACCATACGGAACTGCAACAACACGGCCCCGGTGGGTGCGTGGATCAGGTTGCGGCCGATGGGAAGCTGCACCACCGGTCGTTCGCTCTCGGGAATGTTCACGTATCGCGGCGAGTCGTTGCGCTGCAGCTCGGAGAGCCCGATTCGGTACGCGTGTGCAACCTCGCTGGGCGAGGGGCGCACCTCCACGATGCCCGCTGCCCACAGCACGACGGGCGTGATGGTGTAGCCGGACCGGGTGATGTAGTCGTCGAGTCGACCCAGCACAGCGTCCGCCCCTAGTGACAGGCCCAGCTCTTCCTCCAGCTCGCGTCGCGACGTCTCCTCGGCGGTCTCTCCCGGGTCGACCCTGCCGCCGGGTAGCGCCCACTGACCACCGTGATGAGTCAGGGTCGCCGCCCGACGGCAGATCAGGAACGATGCGCCGCCCGCAACATGCGAGACCGATCCATCAAAACCGGTGACGTCGCCGGGGACCAGCCCCATGTTGTCGGGCAGGTTGGCTGAGCGATACGGATCGTCAGGGTCGCTGCCCATGACGCTGTCGACGATGACGATGGCAACCGCCGCGCGCTTCTCGGCGCCCGGGGGCACCGGTAGCAGGTCGTGCGCCGCCAAGTTGCGGGCCACCCGTTCACGCAGCGCATCATCGTGCGGGATCACGTCGTGTGGAGTCACCGGGCCACGATAGGCACCGCGGCATCACTCGGCCGATGTCGCAGGGCAGACTGTCTGAATGGATCTGACCGTCGCTGTCACCCCGCTGTACTTCGGCTCGATGGCGTTGGAACAGCGAGCGCTGAAGAAGCGCGCCGAACTCGAAGGCCCGAGCGCTGCGGACTACCTCCGGCCGGACACGATCACCAGTCTCGGCATGGGCGTGCTCAGCATCACCACGCCTCTCACTGTCGCACTCGCCGGGTATGCGGTTCCCTTCCGTACCGGTAACGGGCGCGGTCGTAGTGGCCGTATCGGTCAGGTCGTGGTGGGTGTTGCCCTCACGGCTGCTGCCGTCACTGCCGTCGCAGACGCCATTGCCAACCGCGCTGACACGGCCACGGACGCCGGTCGCCGCGCGAAGGTTCGCGCCCGCAGGGTCGCCGAGGTCGGTGCTGTGGCGGCAATTGCCGCCGGTGGGCTGGCGCTCACCGCGACCACCGCCTCGATCACCAGCATGAAACGGTTCTGGCGCAAGGGAAGCACTCGCGACATGGGCAAGGGTGTCGTGCCGTGGACGATTGCAATGGTGTGGTGGGACCTGGCGTACTACTGGAACCACCGAGTGATGCACGAGGTGCGCGGTATGTGGGCCATCCACGTCCCGCACCACAGCAGCGAGCACTACAACCTTTCCACGGCGTTGCGTCAGCCCGTAGCCGGCGCGCTCGGTGTCTGGGTTCCCTACGGCCTGGTCGCGCGGGCGGGCGTGCGACCATCCATCATCGAGACGTCACGGGCGCTGAACCTGATCTATCAGTACTGGATCCACACCGACACCATCCGCACACTGGGGCCGGCCGAGGCCGTCCTCAACACGCCGTCGCACCACCGGGTCCATCACGGTCGCAACAAGCGCTACATCGACCGCAATCACGCAGGCATCCTGATGATCTGGGATCGTCTGTTCGGCACGTTCCAACGTGAGGAGCCCGACGAGCCGGTGATCTACGGCCTCACCAAGAACGTCGAGTCGTACAACCTGTGGAAGGTCAGCACGCACGAGTACCGTGACATGTTCCGCGACGTTGCGCGCAGCACCAACTGGCGCGATCGGTTGGGCTTCGTGTTGCGCACGCCTGGGTGGGCCTACGCGCGGCGCGCCGAGTTCGATGCGGCCGACTTCGAGGGTGTCGTTGTTGCGTGAGCGAGGACTACGAGACGGAGGCGGCCGCCAAGAAGGCTGGCGTGACTAGCTGGCGGCGGCTGCGGTGACAGTGTCCACTGCGGCCGCTCGCTGCGCCCGGGTGACACGACCGAGGAACTCGAACAGCACTCGGTTGAACGTGGATGCGTGCTCCACCATGAACCCGTGCGCCGCACCCGAGATGACCACCAGCTCGGCGTTGGGCATGCGGTCGGCGATCTCTTCGCTGTCGCCGCGGGGGGTCAAGATGTCTTGGTTGCCCACCAAGACGAGGGTGGGCGCCGTCACGAGCGAGAGCTGATCGGCAATGGAATCGTCGACGTCGAGAATTGCCCTCACCTGCGCGACGAACGCGTGCGAGGTGCGGCCCATTGCGAGTGGCCCGAGCATGCCGAACGCAGGCAGCAGCCGTCGGAAGGAACGAGGGCCGATCACCCAGCGAGCGGCCTCGCGCGCCATCGCACCGACACCCTGTTCGGTCGCGGCGGTCGCCCAACCGAGGAGCAGCTCTCGCCGCCAGGGATAGTTGCGGCAGGCGGTGCACGCGAGAGTGAGCGACATCACTCGCTCGGGGTACTTGAGACCGATGATCTGCGTGATGCCACCGCCCATCGAGGCGCCCACGATGTGAGCCTTCTCGACGCCGACCTCGTCGAGCACGGCGATTGCGTCGTCGGCCATCTGCTCGAGCGAGTAGGTGCCGAACGGCTTGTCGCTGCGACCCGCACCTCGGTTGTCCAACGCAATCACCCGGTACTTCAGCGCCAGCGGATAGCGCTGCATGTCCCAGCCGTGCTTGTCGGCGCCGAGGCCTTGGATCATCAGCACCGGGGTGGCGCTGGCGCGCCCGAGTACCTCGTAGTGCAGGCGAATGCCGTCAGAAGAACGTGCGTAGGGCATGGGTCAGCCTTCCGTCAGCCAATCGATCGGAGCGACGCCGGTCTGCACGCCGCCAAAGCCGTCGAGCATTCGCTGCAGGTGATGCTGCACCTCATCCGCGAGTTCGACTTCCGCCAACGGACCGCGCCGCTTACGACGTGGGCGTACCGCGGGGCCGACTTCCACGCGTGCCGCGCGACCAATGGCGCTGCTCATGGTGGCGACGGGCAACACGGGCAGACCGGCGACCACGGCGGGGCCGATGAGCTCGTGGGGCACCTTGCCGGCATTGCGCGGGTGTGAGGTTCCCGCCGCCGCGACCAGTACGAGTTCGTGATGCGACAGTGCGTTCAAGACATCGGCAGGTGTGGCGAGCAGGCCACCAATGCGGCGCATGAACGGCCCGATCGGCGCGATGTCGGGTCGACCGACGAACCGCACCGGCCGCCCCGTCTCGTCGCTGAGCGCCAATGCGGCGTACACGGCACTGAGCGAGTACCGCCGCGAATTACAGACCAACAGCGCGCCCTTGTTGGCGGGGAGATGCTGTACTCCACCCACCGTGACTGACCAGCGCAGTTGCGCGAATGGCGTGAGCGCACGGATCAGGTGCGGGTCGCGGCCGTAGTCGTCGACCGAGTGCACCGGCCATGCAGCTCGCAGGGGCAGCGTCAAGGCGTTGCCGGCGCGGGTGGCTGCCTTCAGCGGGAAATCGATGAGCTGTGCCATCAGGCCACGGCCTCCTGAATGCTGCCGATGCGAACGACGCTCTCCCACGCATACAGGTGGTCGATGACCTCGGGTGTGCTGAGCACGGGGCTGAAGCCGAGCACGTCGAGTGCTTTGGCACCGTCGGCCAAACGGCCGCGATGCATCAGCTCGACCACGTGGCCGGGAATGGGTGCGCCGAGGACATGGCTGAGCTTGGAGGCGACGAGCCACTCGGGCCCCACCATCGGCAGTGGCACGCGTTTGCCGCGCATGATGGCCTGCAGCGTGGTGATCGCGCCGGGCGCAACGATGTTGATCGGCTCGTCCAACCGGCGGGCCGCGGCGAGAACGAAGGCGCGTGCGGCGTCGCCATCCTCGATGACGGCGAACGGCGAGTCGGCGAACAGGCTGAACGGTACGACCGGTTGGCGCAGCAAACGGCCCAGCGGGCTGGGGACGTGCTTGCCCAGCACCGATGCGAGGCGCAGCGTGCCGACGGCGATGCCAATCCGCCTGCCGACCTCGCGAGCCTGCGCCTCCACGTTGGCCAGCATCTGGCCGTAGTCGCTGGTGGGGTGGACGGGTGCCGTCTCGGTGGGTCGTGTGGCGGAGTTGCGCTCTCGACCGTAGACCTCGATGCCGCTGCGCACGACCATGCTTTCCAGAGCTGGGCATTCGGCTGCGGCGCCGATGATGGCCGTCGCGGCGTCGGCCGTGAACTGACGGGCGTGGGCGAGGGCTGCGCGTGCGTCGGGCTCCCACACGCTCAGGTTGATGACGACGTGCGGGTTGAACTTGGTGACCACATCGACGATGCGTTCGCGCTGCGAAGGCTGGAGGAGGTGGAACTCGGCCTTGCGGAGCCGACGCCGTGGCGGATCGACGTCGATACCGACGAGGGAGCCCACCCATGGTTCTGCCTCGAGCTTGGCGGCTACGTAGGAGCCGAGCTCACCACCCATCCCGCTGACGAGTACCCGCTGTCCGCGCACACGGCCAGACTAGCTGTTCACTCACCGTTCACATTGATTGTGAAGCGCACGGAGACCTCGGCGCTCAGTTCGACGCGGCCGCCGTTGACGCTCAGTTCGCCGGCGCCACCACCGTCGGCCATCTTGGCGGCCATCATCATGCGCGGGTGTGGCGACGGCTCAGCCTCGATCGGGGTCTCGCTGATGAGTTCGACATCACCCAGGTGCAGGTCGAGCGCCTCCACGTAGGCCGTTGCTCGGACCCGTGCATCGCGCGCTGCGGCGCCCAGCAGCGCCGCGCGCGCCGGGTTGTCGTCGTCCACCCGCCATGCCAGGCTGCGCACACTGGCCCCGGCTGTGCTGACGCCATCACGTATCACCGCACTGACCAGGTCTGGCGAACGGATCGTGACGGTCAGAGCGGTGGTGGCGCGATGACCGACGAGCACGTTGGTCTCCTTCTTCCACTGGTATTCCTCGGCGATCTGTACGCCGTCGGTGGCCCAATCGTCGCTGTTGAAACCAAGGCCGATGAGGATCTGTTCGAGGCGCTGCGAACGCGCGGCGATCTCGTCGAGCGCGCCCGCGGCATCTGGTGCGAGGTGTGTGAGCGCCAAGCTGAGTTCGGCGCGATCAGGGGTGACGGCGGCGAGTGCGCTGCCGCGAACGGTGACTGACGACATGCCGCATTCTCGCGCGAGAGGCGGCGGTGCGTCCGTCAGCCAAAGCCGCGCGAGTCCTGCTTCAACGCTGTATCGACGGACAACGCTGCGGCCACGACCAGCGCATTGAGCGGCTGGGGAATCTGTCCGTGGATCTGAACGACATAGTTGTCGGCGGTGGTGAACAACGTCTTGGCCACCCCCTCGAACGTCTTGGTGATGCGAGCGACTTCCTGCCCGGTGTGGTCCTCGATGCGGAAGTTCCAGGCCCGCCAGTTCTCGGCCTTGATCGCGCCGTACGTGTGACCACCGGACTGCAGCGTGAAGTGGATCTTGCCGAACATGTTGTCCTGCACGATGCGACCGATCTCCTGGTCGTTGCCGTCGCTGACGATCACCGTGCTCTTCATCACCTTCGCCGGACGCGTGAGCCGAAGCAGTACTTGGCCCTGGCTGTTGGTGATCTCCAGCTTGTGCGTCATGAACTGGTCGAGGCTGCTGATCAGACGGATTGCCTTCTTCGCTGCGCTCTGCCCAACCTGATTGACCGCCGCCAACTGCTGGCCGTCCTTGTTGAACACGCTGTACTGGTTGTTCAGCTCGATGAGCTTGGCCTTCTGGTTCACCACCAGGATCGGCTCGGTGAAGATCGTGCCGGTGCCTTCGAATGCTGCTCCGGTGATCGCGGCACCGCGGTGGCGCTGCTGGCCGGTGACCTGCTGTTGAATCTTGGCGGCATCGCCCTCGTTGCCGACCGTCATCGCATTGTCGAGTCGGTCGAGGCGTGACTTCTGGAGCGAATCGGTGCCTTGGACGCCGTTGGTGCTCACGTGGTCGGTCCACGCGTTGCCATCCCAATAGCGCAGTTGATGACGACCCATAGGGTCGGGGTGCCAGCCGGCCGGAGTGCTACTCATCGGCCCATCGTAGGCACGTTTGTCGCTCAGCGGAGTTCGTGCGCCATGAGAATGACCTGACGAGCGAACGGATCGAGCTGCCGTTTCGCGATTCGCTCAGTGAGGTTGATGACGGTCGATGGGTCGTCGACCATGCCGCTCCAACGGATGTAGCCACCCATGATGCCGATGATCTTGTCGTCGACCGATTCGTTGTGGGCGACGACCTTCGTGCTGGCCTCCATCAGGCCATGGATCTCGGTGTAGAACGCCTTCAGCCACATGCCCAGGTCGTCGGTGCCGGTGAACGGGCGGTGCAGGAATGGCATGCCCAGCTCGTCGTAGTTGTGCAGGTTGTGGGTGGCCGGGATGATGCTGACCACGCAGCCGAAGCCGTTCTCGCGCAACCAGATGATCTCCTCTTGGCGACGGACGCGACGATGGTTGTCGCCGTACCCACCGGGGCGTTCACACACCGCAAGTTTGTCTTTCATGAACCACGTGAAGTTGCGCGGCGTGATACCCAGCGCCCACTTCCCGCGCAGCCTGGGAGGCATCAGCCTTCCTCCACGTGTAGTGCTAACGAATGTCGAAATCAGGTTACTTGCTGGGAGACGTGTTCGTCGGGGCCGAGCGACATGCGCTGTTGCCGGCGTGACACCCGTCGCCCACCGGCGATCTCCGTCGCCAGCGCGTGGCCACGTGCGACCTGCAGGACGCGTTCGACGGTGGCTGCATCCGGTGGGTGCTCTGTGCCCAACCATTGTCGGACGGCCCGACGAGCGAGTGCCACCGGGGCTGTTGCCAATGCCCGTGCGTCGGTGGGGTCCAGCGCCGCCGCCAAGTTCTCGAGCAGGTCATCGTCATCTCGGGCAAGGGCGGCCTGACGGGCCAGCACCGGCGTGAGGTCACGCTGCGACAGATTCGCCATCAGCGGGAGCAATTCGTGACGCACCCGATTCCGAAGGTGACGCGGCTCCAGATTCGACGGATCATGGACGATCGGCAACTGCAGCGCCGTACACAATTCGACGGTCTCGCTGCGGCGCAGAGCGAGGATCGGGTGGCGGTGGCCTGGCCGCATGGCTGCCAGCCCGCTGGTGGAGGCGCCGCGCAGCAGGTTGACCAGGACGGTTTCGGCCTGATCGTCGGCGGTATGACCGGTCAGTACGTCGTGGGGTAGCACGGCGTATCGCGCATGACGTGCCCGGGCCTCCAGGTTCGGCCCGTCGGGCACGTCGACGCGCTCGGCCCTGAACGACGCGCCGAGGCGCAGCGCAGTGGCCTGCACCACGTCGGCTTCCGCCGCCGAGCCGTCACGCAATCCATGGTCGACGTGGACGGCCGTGGTGTGAAGACCGGCGGCGACCGCGAGCACCAGGAGGGCGGTCGAGTCGGCGCCACCGGAGACGGCGCAGGTGACCACGCTTCCGGCCGGGGGAAATGTGCAACGGACGAGCAGCGTTGCCGCAATGCCCCCGTCAGACGTCATGACAACGTCTCGTCAGTCGTCGCGCTTGTTCCGCTTGCCGGGGTACTGCGGGGCCACGACCGTCTTGATGTAGCCGGCGACGAACGCAACCAGAAGGCCGACGCCGACGATGGAGAGGAGGGCACCGAGCCACCAGTGGAAGATCACCGCGAACATGTTGCCAGCGTAGCCATCTGGGGGAGGCCAGTGACCAATCCGTCAGCCGATCTTGCCATCACCGTTGAAGTCTTCGCCGAAACAGAGCTCGATCTTGGCGAGCAACCCCGGTGGCATTTCGTCGCTCTGGCACTTCGCGCTGATCACCATGCGCAGCTCGGCATGAAAGTCGAACGCCTGCAGGCAATCGAGGCAATCACCGAGGTGCGACTGGATGGACGCGCGAGTTTCATCGCTGAGTTCGTGGTCGAGGAACGTTTCGAGTTCGCGAAGAGTTTCGTTGCAGTCAGCCATCGGTCAATTGGTGGTAGGGCTCGGATCACGCTCGAGCAGTCCTCGTTCGGTTGCGAAGTCCAATAACGCCTTCTGCATCGCTTTTCTTCCCCGATGCAACCGCGACATGACCGTGCCGATGGGAATGTCCAAGATCTCGGCGATCTCCTTGTACGCGAAGCCCTCGACGTCGGCCAACAAGACCGGCATGCGGAACGACTCGGGCAGTGCTTCGAGGGCGCCCTTGACCTCGTCATCGGTGAACAGCTCGAACAGCGTGTCTTCGGCACTGCGACTGGCCATGTCGATGCTGCTGATGCGCTTGTAGAGGTACAGGTCCTCGATGTCGTCGAGCTCGGTTTCCTGTACTCGCCGCTGCTTGGCCCGGTAACTGTTGATGAACGTGTTGGTCAGGATTCGAAACAGCCAGGCGCGCAGGTTGGTGCCGTCGCTGAAGTTTGCGTACCCGCGGTACGCCCGCAGGTAGGTCTCCTGCACCAGGTCTTCGGCGTCGGTGCGGCTGCGAGTCATGCGAACGGCCGCGCTGTAGAGCTGCGGTGCGTACTGCATCGCTTCCGTCGCGAACTTCTGCTGGTCAGCCATCAGAGGCACCGTACCCCAACCCCCTCGCGCCCAAACCTTCCCGATCCGCCACCATGTCATGCCCCCACTGCGTGGGGTCGCTGGGATCGATGACGTGGTGAGAGTTCTGCGCCGACTGTGGTGATCACGTACGCCGGGTCGTCGATCACGTCGGCGGCGGTGAACTCGAGCACCACCCATCCCTGCGTCCCGAGCGAGTTGCGTCGGCGGGCATCCCGTTGGCGGTCGCGGTCGGAGGCATGGCCACGTCGCCCACTGACCTCGACGATCATCGGCGTTCCGGTGAACTGGAAGTCGACTCGCATGACTCGGTCGTCGGTGCGTCGATGAACAACTTGCGTACGCGGTCTGGGCAGCCCGGCCTCTCGCATCAGACGGAGGAATGCGCGTTCGAGAAACGACTCGCCACCAGAATCCAGCAGCAGCGTTCGCAGGACTCGAATTCCGTTACGGCCGCGACCTTCCAACTGCCGCATTCGTTTGGTGAGGGTGGGAACGGACGTGTAGCGCATGCTCACCGCACTGTCGATAGCCGCTTCGAGGGCTCTGGGTCGCGCTGACCTCGCCATGTCGATGATGGCCCGAGTGGCCGATGACGTGCGTACGCCCCGGTGGCTCAGGATGTCGCGACGATCGAACTCGAACGTGGTGTGCAGGCTCATCCACGGTGGCAGGTGTCGCTGCGAGCGAGGGACGAGGAAGCCGACCTCGTCGGAGTTGCATCCCTCGAGCCCCCACCAGCGTGTGGCTGTTGGGCCGTACAGCGCCGCATCGTGGCCGAGCCAGGCGCTGCCTGCCCTCACCTTCATCTCCCACGTGAGTGGCGTGGCCGCATGCCGCCACTGGCCGGGTGCGACCGGCAACCAGATGTCGGAGCGGATGAGACGGCCCCACTGGTCTCTGCTCAACCCGGCGGACTCGACGAGGGCTCGGGTCGCCAGCATGTGGTTGCCCGCGACCAACTCGATCAAGGCTGAATCGTTTGTTCTCACACCTGCACTGGGCATGGTGAGAATCGTGAATCGGCAACACCAATCTGCTCGCCATGTCATCGACTTTCGCCGTCTGACGCAGTCAGCCCATGACACGGTGAGAGGTTGGGTCAGGTTTCGGACTGGTGGGTGTCCACGAAGGTGTCGATGGCGACGCCGAAACGCTCGAGCATGTCGGCGAAGATGGGCAGCTCGTCACGGTGGTATTGCTTGAGGATGAACGTCAGCAGTTCACCGCGACGTGCGGCAACTGTCTCGTACACGTCGCGGCCCTGTTGTGTGATCTCGACCTGCACGACACGGCCGTCATCCGGGCTGGCGATGCGTTCGGCCAGGCCGGCGTTGACCAGTCGTTGCACGGCGCGGGTGGCGGTGGACGGCTCGACTCGCAGCGCGTCCGCCAGCTCCGACATGCGCCATGCCGGCTGCAAGGCCAGGAGATCGAGCGTGTCCATCTGGCCTTGCTCGATCGACCCCTGGTCGCTGCCGTAGAGGTAATCGCGCAGCCCCAACGTGGACGAGCCTCGCCGAACCTTGCGCCACGCAAGGCCGATTCGCACGGCGAGGTCGTAGCGCTCGCGGTGCCGGGGATCGGTGGGAATGGACGTCATGAGTGGCGTTACAGTACCCACGATGGACGACCCGACCAGTAACTCTGCTGCCCGCGACGCGCAGCAGGGCGACGGCCGCGTTCCCACTCCGCTCGATGCGCTGCAGGTGATGGCCTCCAGCGACGTGATGGTGACACCCACCTTGCGCCATGTCGAGATGTACACCATGCGCGGGTTGCTGACCCTGCTCTGGCATGAACCTGTCGAGGGTGTCGACGTGCAGCCGGGGGCATTGGTGCTGTGTGGCGGTGCGATGGGCGGCCTGCTCGGGCCCGGTGACGCGCTCTATCACCGCTTGGGTGAGGAGTGGTCTCGCCGCGGCGTCGCCGTGCTGCGCGTCAGCTACCGCAAGCCCAACGACCTGGACCTGTGCTGTGTCGATGTCGCTGCCGCGGTTCAGCTGGCAATCGGTGGCGCGGGAGCCGACAAGGTGGTGTTGATGGGCCACAGTTTCGGCGGTGCGATCGCAGTGCGTGTCGGTGTCGGCCTCAATGAGATGGTTGCAGGCATTGCCACGTTCGCCACGCAATC
>DAORTY010000078.1:0-17339 GCA_035432905.1 Ilumatobacteraceae bacterium
GCCCGGAAGTAGTCGCGCAGCACACCCTGCGGGCTGTAGTGGAACGGCCAGTCGTGTCGTTGCGCCGACGAATAGCTGTAGTTGTGGTTGGGGTTGTCCACCCGACACCCGGGGTATGCGGCCTCGAACCAGGTACCACCGACCTCGTCGTTCTTGTCGAGAATGGTGAACGCCACACCCGCCTGCTGCAGCCGATGCGCTGCCAGTATTCCCGACATGCCGGCACCGATGATGACGACGCTGATGTCCACGCCCGGCGCGAGTGCTTCGGCGGTCCAGGACGGGGCCCGACGGTCTTCGCCCTTGTACGCCAGTTCCTCCTCCAGCAGCGGCAGGTAGTCGGCCATGCCGTCGCCACCGACGGTGTGCTCCGTCATCCGCAGCAGCGCCTCGTCGGACGGTGCGGGCGCCGGCACACAACCGCCGTCGCGATAGCGCACCAACGCCGCGAGCGCGAGGGAACGAATCTCCGCCTGCTGCTCGTCGGTGTAGCCACTGAACGGAAGGCTGAGCATCAGCGGGTCTGGCCGTAGGCCGTCGCGCAGCAATGTCATGTCGCCTGTCAGGTATGCGAGCGCCGGCAGCAGTGGCGCCAACTCGGCCGCAAGTAGGGCGTCAGCGATCTCGGCGTCGGTCTCGGTGATCGGCGACACGCCACTCACGAATGGACTGGGAGAGGATGCGGCATCGGTGCTGCTCATGGCGCGCTCAGCCCTCCGTGACGCCCTTGGGCGCCTTCTGGTTCATGAACCCGAACATGTAGCCGGCGACGCGACGGATCTGAATCTCCTCTGCACCCTCGGTGATGCGGTAGCGCCGGTGGTGTCGGTAGATGTGCTCGAAGGGCTTGTGGCGCGAGTAGCCAAGGCCGCCGTGCACCTGCATGGCTCGGTCGGCGGCTTCGCAACACAGCCGATTGGCCCAGTAGTTGCACATGCTGACCTTGTCGCTCTGGCTGAACGCCCCGTCACGGTCCATGTGCCACGCCGTCTTGTGGATGAGTGCGCGCAGCATTTCGCACTGGGTCTGCAGCTCGACCAACGGAAACTGGATGGCCTGGTTGGTGGCCAGCGCCTTGCCGAATGGACGTCGTTCCTTCGCGTACTCGACGGACTGATCGATGCAGAACTGGGCGGCACCCAACGACGATGCGGCCTGGCGGATGCGGTTCTCGTTGAAGAAGTGCTGCACCACCTGCAGGCCCTTGCCCTCGCCACCGAAGATGGATGCGTGCGGCACACGCACGTCGGTGAGACGAATGTGGGCGTGGTCGGTGGGCATGTTGAACGTCCACAGGAACTCCAACACCTCGAAGCCTTCGCTCTTCGTCGGCACCAGGAAGGCGGTAATGCCGCCGCCGTCACCGGCCTTGCCACTGGTGCGCGCCATGATCATGTCGTACTGCGCGTGATGGATACCGGTGTTCCAGGTCTTCTCACCGTTGATGATCCACTCGTCGCCATCGCGCACGGCCGTGGTCTCCATGTGTGTGGCGTCACTGCCGTGGTTCGGCTCGGTGATGCCGAACGCGAACCCGCGTGTGCCTTCGGCCAGCGGCGTGATCCAGTCGGCCTTCTGCTCGTCGGTGCCGTAGGCGATCATCAACAGCAGACCGACGTTGTTGCCCACGATGCTGTGCTCGTTCTGCAGGTCGTTGTGCAGCCCGAGACCCTTACGGGCAAGGTGCTCGCGGATGATGGCCATGCCCAGGTTGGTGCCATTGCGGCCGCCGAACTCGGCGTCGAGTGGGTAACGGTAGAAGCCGGCGTCGTCGGCCAGGCGCTTGGCCGTGTGCAGCAGCGCCTCCCACTCCCCGTTGGGAAGGCCGTTGCGGTCCCAGTCGGTGCGGGCGTCCTCGCGTCGATGATCGAAGAATCGGATGTTGTCGTCCTTCTCCTCCAGCGGCTTGATCACTCGCTCGATGAACTCGTCGAGTTCGGCAAGCAGTTCGACAACGTCAGCGGGCAGGTCGAAGTCCATCACGACAGCATTCCCCTCTCAGCCCGCCAAGGACGAGCCGAAGCGTGCCAGAATGTCGAGATGGCCGCCACCTTCACCCGCATGGACGAATCCACCGCCGAGCAGTGGGCAGTGATCGGCGAGGAGACCCGCCGCAATCAGCCCCGCGTGGCCGACCGCGTGCTGATGCTGCTCGAGTCGCTCAGCGACGTCACCGACGGCTTCGCCACCGACCAGCTGACGCATTGCCTGCAGACCGCCACACTCGCAGAGCTGGCCGGCGCCGACAATGAAGTGATCGTGGCCTCGCTGTGCCACGACATCGGCAAGGCAATCAGCGTGCCCAACCATGGCGCCATTGCCGCCGAGATGCTCAAGCCGTACGTGCGCTCCGACGTGTACCGCACCGTCTTGCACCACCAGGACTTCCAGGGTCGCCACTACTACAACCACTTCGGAATGCCCACCGACCTGCGCGAGAAGTACCGCGAGGAAGACTGGTTCGCGCTGTGCGAGCAGTTCACCGACGACTGGGACCAGGTTGCCTTCGACCCCGATGGCCACACCGAGCCGCTCTCGCACTTCGAGCCGATGGTGCGTGAAGTCTTCGCGCTGGCGCGCTACTAGCCCTCGACCGCAGGTTTCTGCTTCTCGAGATCCAGCGAGATGCTGTTCATGCAGAAACGATCACCGGTAGGTGCCGGGCCGTCCGGGAAGACGTGGCCGAGGTGCGACCCGCACCTGCGACAACGCACCTCGGTGCGCAGCATGCCGTGGGTGCGGTCGTCGATGAGTTCCACTGCTTCCGCGGACTTCGCCGCGTAGAAGCTGGGCCAGCCGCAGCCTGAATCGAACTTGGTCGACGAGTCGAACAGCTCGGCCTCGCAGGCTGCGCACCGGTAGGTGCCGTCGGCATGTTCGTCGTTGTACTGACCCGTGAACGGTCGTTCGGTTCCGGCCTCACGCAGTACCTGGTACTGGGTTGGTGTCAGCAGCTCACGCCACTCGGCTTCAGTGCGTTCGATCTCAGGCATGTGCACAGCCTAGGAGCAACTACTCACGGGCCTGTGAACGCCCGGCCGCCGGATACGAACTCGTTGCCGCCGCCTGCTGCCTTGTCGGCCTGCCGGTTCTTGGCTTCGGCGCGCCCGACCACTTGGTGGTGCACCTCGTCGGGGCCATCTGCCAGACGCAGCGTGCGCTGGCTGTGGTACATGTCGGCCAGCGGGAACCACTGCGAGATGCCGGCCGCACCGTGCATCTGGATGGCTTCATCGATGATGTCGCAGCACTTCTCGGGCACCATTGCCTTGACGGCGCTGACCCATACGCGAGCCTCGGCGTTGCCCAGCGTGTCCATCGCCTTGGCGGCACGCAGCACCATCAAACGCATGGCCTCCACCTCGATGCGGGCGCGCGAGATGACTTCCATGTTCTTGCCAAGGTTGATCAGCTTCTTGCCGAAGCCTTCGCGAGAGAGGCCGCGGTCGACCATCATCTCGATGGCCTTTTCGGCGACACCGATGCTGCGCATGCAGTGGTGGATGCGGCCCGGCCCGAGGCGCACCTGCGAGATCTCGAAGCCCCTGCCCTCGCCCCACAGCACGTTCGACTTGGGCACGCGAACGTCGTTGAATCGAATGTGCATGTGGCCGTGCGGCGCGTCATCGGTGCCGAACACCTGCATGCCTTCGACGATCTCGACGCCGGGTGTGTCCATCGGTACCAGGATCTGCGATTGCTGCTTGTACGTGTCGGCATCGGGGTTGGTGCGCACCATGACGATCATGATCTTGCAGCGCGGGTCGCCGGCGCCGGAGGCGTAGAACTTCGAGCCGTTGATGACATATTCGTCGCCGTCGGACACTGCCGATGTCTGGATCTGCTTGGCGTCGCTGGACATGATGCCCGGCTCGGTCATCACGTAGGCGGAGCGGATCTTGCCGTTGAGCAGCGGCTCGAGCCACTGGGCCTTCTGCTCGGGCGTGCCCACACGCTCGAGGACCTCCATGTTGCCGGTGTCAGGGGCCGAGCAGTTCAGGCACTCACTGGCCAGGCGGTTCTTACCAAGCTCGACCGCGATGTATGCGTAGTCGAGGTTGCTGAGGCCCTGGCCGGTCTCTGCGTTGGGGAGGAAGAAGTTCCACAGTCCCTGCGCGCGAGCCTTGTCCTTCACGGTCTCCAGCAGTTCCAGCTGACCGGGGGCCCAGGTCCAGCGATCGGCACGATTGGCGCCGAGCCGGTAGAACTCCTCGGTGATCGGGTTCACCTCGTCGCGGATGAACGTCTTGACGGCCTCGTACAGCGGCCGAACACCCTCGGACATCCGAAGGTCGAGATCGTCCATGCTGGCCATTCTGAGTGCGCCACCAACCATGAGTGTTCCTTCCATCGTTCGAAAAGCTCTACGAGCCGTGCGCGACCGTACCCCGACCATGGGGCGGGACCATGATCGGGGAGGTCGGTTGGTGCAACAGCACCAGTTGTCGCGAGCTCGTCTGGTCGCCGGACGGGTATTCAGCGACCAGACGAGCTCAAGCGATGGGTGTGTCGATGACGACGGTGTATCCGATTGGCAGCAGCCAGCCGAGCCCGGTGAGCTGGCGATCGGCGAGCGAACGAGCGTCGAGCTCCGTGCGCAGCACGCACTCGCAGTTGTTCATGCGCGACTCGTTGCCATCGAGACCGACAGCGACGACCTCAGCGATCATCTGCGTCTCGGTGGCGACCACACTGCCGTCGCCCACCGGGGTGGTCTGGCCGTAGCTGACGACTGTCCATGTGAGCGATCGCAGCGCCGAACGGAGATGACTATCGCGACTGATCTTCCACGGCGAGAGACCGGACACAACGATGTGCCGCGCGGGAAATACCTCGCGCGAGGAGATCGCCGGGCCGACCAGATCGCTCAGCGATGCCCGACTGCGATCAACAAGTCCCGATTTCCCGACGCTTGGGTCACTCTTGGTGAGGGTCACGGGGCCCACGGTAGTACTGGATCAATTTCAGGTCAAGTCCATTCAGGAAAAGATCAAGACGAATTCCGGTGTAGTTTGCGACGACAAAACAATCGGAGGTGAGCGATGAGGAACACAGCGATGCTCACCATCGGAGTGCTCGGCCTGGTGGTTGCCGGTTGCGGCGGTGACGGCCCGTCGTCCGCTGCCACGCCCACGGTCGAGTCAGCGGCTGTGGCGAGCAGCACGGTGAGCACCACGTCGGCCCCCGACCCCGCCGCAACCACCTCCAGCACGATGCCCGCCACGTCCGTCGCACCAACCACTACTCAGCAACCCGGTCCGCCGACGTATGAGCCACAGCAACTCGGCGACAGCCTCGACCTCGACAGCTTCGTGCTGACGATCACCGTCGACAACACCAACAGCGGCGAATTGACCCACAACGGCACCACGTTCGCGTACACCAGGCAGCCGGAGGCGACGTATCGGATTGCCGAGTTCGGCGAGTACGGGGGCACCCGCAGCTACCTGATCAACGGCCGATACTTCGACGAGAACCAGTTCGGCGATTGGAACCTCTACGAGGCAGGCAGCCGCGCGGTACCGAAGCCGTCGGATAACCGCGAGCTGCACTCCGAGATCTTGGCGAGCGTGCTGACAGCGGAACTGGTGGGACATGAGGACTACGCGGGCGTGCCCGCCAACCACTTCGTGTTCAATGAAACTGACACAGCCAACTACTCGTACTACACGCCGGAGAACCCCAGTCCCACCGTCGAAGGCGACTTCTACCTCGCACAGGACGGCAACTACGTGCTGTACGCGCACTCCAAGGAGAGTTCTCCCGGCCGCGTGTACGAAGTAACCGAGTCGATGTCCTTCATCGGCCTTGTCAACCAGATCGCACTGCCCGACGACATGGCACCAATGGCATCGGCGCTCGACCTCGGCGCCAGTCTGACCAGCCTGCTGCCGCCAGGCTCGGCGTTGTCGGGGCTGCTGCGCTACAAGAACGGCATCGGCATCGACTACTTCACGTACACCACAACGGCCAAGAGCAACGACGAGGTCCTCGACTTCTACCGAACGATGCCCCCCACGAACGGTTGGAGCGTCACACACATCGGTCACATCGCGACGCACCTGGAACCGAACAACTGCGAGACCCGCAATGAGTGCGTGATTCTGCAAAACGGTGGCGAGCAGTTGGCGATTTCGTTTGCCGGCACGATCTTGTTGGAATACGACCACCAGCACATCTTCTCTCCGCTCGCGTAGGACCACACGCGCCCCGGTGCAAGAGCCGTGACGTTCGGCCCTTGGCGAACCTCGGCGACGAGGTCGCTCTTGCAGCATGAAGCGTGTACTCGCGCTTGGCTGCTGCATGTTGTTGATCGTCGCCGCCTGTGCTGGCTCGGGCGCCGGTGCCGGCACGATCACTGCGACGGCTTCGTCGCTGTCTCCTCGCACGCTTCCCTCGACGTTGGCACCTGTCGTCGATCCGGTCACGACTGCCCCGGCCACCACCACGACCATCGCAACCCCCACCACCACTGCACTGCCCACGTGCGATGTCGTTCGGGCAACCGAGATTCTCGATGCGGCGCTCGCACTCGCCCGCCTCACACCCGGCGGACCATGGATCAGCTCGAATGCTTCCGCATCTCTGTTCGATGCGCGCACCGACGACGCTGTCACGTTCACAGATCGAATGTCCTACGACTGCGGGGTCAGGCTGGTACAGGGGGGCGATACCGATCGGCTGGCGCTGGTTGTATGGAACGCCCACCGGCATGCATTCGTGATTCAGGCAGCCGACGCACCATCGACGTCGTATGGCACTGCGATCAGGTTCCAATTGTTCATCGAGCAGCCATACGGAGAATGGCTCCAAGACCAGGAGGTATGGGCAGCCACTATGGCGGGTGGCGAGTCGATCGTGGTCGGTACCAGCGACGACAGCACGGCATTGACGGCGAAATCGTGGCAGTCCACGGTGCCTGCGTTCGACGACCTTCCGATCACGATCGAGAGCGAGGGCTACGGAATCGAGGCGCTGGTCACCGCCGGCGCGCGCAATGCAGCGGTCGCCGAACCGGCGAGTTACGACTCGACGATCGGCACGATCCATTTCCGCACGCCGTATGC
Organism: Ilumatobacteraceae bacterium; assembly: GCA_035432905.1. Lineage (GTDB taxonomy): Bacteria > Actinomycetota > Acidimicrobiia > Acidimicrobiales > Ilumatobacteraceae > UBA668. The sequence goes on from DAORTY010000078.1 coordinate 7,068, forward strand.
GCTGACCGCGTATGCGGTGATCGGGCCGGTCGATTCCTTCGACCCGGCGGTGCCGATCGGTGTGGGTGCAACGACCGCGTCGAACATCGTTGGTGTCGATGCGAGTATTACCGCTGGTGTCGAGATCGGTTTCGACCTCTACGAAACCGGCTAGATGATTGGCTCCAAGCCTTCAGTGGTCGTAGGCGATGAGTGATCGTGCGCAGTCTCGACCGAGCTCGGGAGGCCACCCATCCGGGTGCGGAGCTCGTCGAACGCTTCATCGACGGTTGTAGACATCTTCGCGACGTGGGCGTCCGGATGTGCTCACTCCAGGTTGTACGTCAAGCGTCAGAAAATCGCACCGTACAAATTCGGGCAAGTTGCGCGGCACAGCGCCGAGAAATCGAACCGTTCAATTCCGCTCGCAGCAGCAGACTCCCCAGACACCCGGGACGACCCGGGATGCCCAGCAACGCCACTCGATTTGGTCTCACGCCAGTTCGTTGGCCCGATCGCTGAAGGGGCTCAGCCAACGCCAACTTCGCAGAACTTGTCGGCATCAGCCGATTGGCTATCGCCCGACTCGAAGGCGGTCGCATCTCCCCCGGCCTCCCCACCCTCGACCGAATCGCCAACGCGCTCGACGCCGAACTCACCGTCACCTTCACCGCCACCCAACAACTCCTCGGCGCCCGCTGACGGCTGGAGCCGACATGAGCGTTCATGATCGGCACCGTGAATGCTCACATGCCGACGATCAGACGCGATACTCAAGGTCGTGGAATCTGTGACAGTCGCCCTTGCTGAATCACCGAACCGGAGCAGGACCAGCGAAGTGGCGTCGTTCCTCGTCGACTCGGGCAAGGTGGTACCCGGACTCGGCACCGACAACGACGGCCGATGGCGATCGTGGTGGTGGCCGTTGCCGGCGATCGGTGACCGCGACCTGATCGCGAGCCTTCTCGACAGCCGCGCCGACAGCATCCACGCGATCTCGGCCGAAGGCTGGGATGAGCACTCGGACTCGGTCGAGGCCCACGCGGCGGCAGCGCAGGCGCTCGCGGAGCACGTTGACCGGGAGATGAGACAACGGCTGCTCAGTGCATCGATCGCGTTGGCCCCGCGTCGCTCCGGCCGCAGGACCGTGCCCCAGGCGTGGTTGGATTCGCTGTCCGCCGAGGACCCAACGCTGCCGTCGTCGCTCGACGGTGCCAGGGTCGCCGCGTTCGCGGCACGACTCGACGAGTGGATCGCAACCGGTGCCGCATCGGCGAGCCGAGCCCATCTGTGCCTCCGAGTCCACGAGTCGCCTGCCAACACATCGTGCACGGACCCCACTGAAGCACAGTTGTGGACGATTGAACTGTTGGTCAGAGACGCCGATGAGCCGAGCATGATCGTCCCGATCGCCGACGTCTGGGAGGGCCTTTCGCTGTTCGGCCCGGAGGCGATCCACGACGTGGTTGCCCAACTCGGCAAAATGGCTCGAATTGCCCCCGAGTTGTCGGCGCTGCTCGATTCCGCCGCACCGACCACCCACCCGCTCGACACCGACACGCTCTTGACGTTTGCGTCACAGCGAGTCGAAGCGCTGGCCGATTGCGGGATCGTCGTGTTGTTGCCATCGTGGTGGACGCGGCGGGCGCGAGTCGGACTACGCGCCAGGGCCAAGACCGCCGGACCCCAAGGAGTCGTCACAGAATCGGGATTCGGGCTCGAACAGTTGGTGTCGTTCACCTGGGAAGCGGCGCTCGGTGGGCGCAAGCTGACCAAAGCCGAGATCCGGCTACTCCAGCAGTCCGCCGAGGCCAAACAACAACTGGTCCGACTGCGCGGCGAGTGGGTTCAGATCGACCCGGCCGAAGTTGCCGCGCTGATCGCTCTTGCGGGAACTCGCACCGAAGCCCTGGCGTCAGACCTGCTGCGGGCCGGGCTCGGTCTCGATTCCCTCGGCGCTCCCGACAACGTTGCGATCGACGGTGTGATCGCGACCGGTTGGCTCGGCGACTTGCTCGACGATGCGTTGCACACCACGATCATCCCGGTCTCGACGCCGGATGGTTTCGAGGGAACGCTGCGCCCGTACCAGCAGCGCGGTGTGGCCTGGCTAGCGTTCCTCGGCCGGCTCGGTCTGGGTGCCTGCCTCGCTGACGATATGGGTCTCGGTAAGACCGCCCAGCTGATCGCGACGATGCTCGCCGACCCGGTGTCAGGCCCGACGTTGGTGATCAGCCCAGTGTCGGTTCTTGGCAACTGGGAACGCGAGCTGCAGCGCTTCGCTCCACATCTGACGGTGATGGCTCACCACGGCCCCAACCGACACAACGGCACCGACCTGCCTTTCGCCCAGCGGGCTGTCCAGCACGACGTGGTGTTGACGACTTATTCGCTGATGGCCCGCGACATCGACCACCTCGCCGAAGTCGGATGGGCGCGGATCGCGCTCGACGAGGCCCAACAAATCAAGAACCCCGGCACCGCCCAGACCAGAGCCGTCGCCAAACTCAGCGCCTACCGCCGGATCGCCCTCACCGGTACGCCGGTCGAGAATCGTCTGGCTGAGTTGTGGTCGTTGATGCACATCCTGAACCCGGGTCTGCTCGGCAACCTCACCTCGTTCACCCGCCGGTTCTCCGGCCCGATCGAGCGCGACCACGACGAAGACGCCACCGCTTTGCTGCGACGAGTCACCGGACCGTTCATCCTCCGTCGACTGAAGAGCGACCGTTCGATCATCGACGATCTGCCCGACAAGATCGAGCAGACCGAACGCTGCGCTCTCACCCGCGAACAGGCGACGCTGTACCAGGCGGTGGTCGACGAACTGCTCGCCGCGGTCGCCGAGACTGATGAGATGACCAAGCGGGGCCTCGTCCTCGCCGGGATCAGCAAGCTCAAACAGGTGTGCAATCATCCCGCCCACTTCCTGCGCGACAGATCAGCGCTATCGGCCAGATCGGGCAAACTCAACCGGGTCGAGGAACTGCTCGACGAGATCATCGACGTCGGCGACAAGGTGCTGTGCTTCACCCAGTACGCCGAGTGGGGCGATCTGCTCGTCGAACACCTCCGCCGCCGCTACGGCACTGCGCCGCTGTGGCTCCACGGTGGAATCCCCCGAGCCCGACGAGATGAGATGGTCAACGCATTCAACGACCCGGGTGGTCCACCGATCTTCATCTTGTCGTTGAAGGCTGGTGGAACTGGTCTCAACCTCACGTCGGCTTCACATGTGGTCCACCTCGACCGATGGTGGAACCCGGCGGTCGAGGATCAAGCGACCGACCGCGCCTACCGAATCGGTCAACGGCGCACCGTGCACGTCCACAAGCTGGTGTCCAGCGGAACGATCGAAGAACGGATCGATGAAATGATCACCAACAAGCGGGCGCTCGCCAAACGGGTCGTCGGCACCGGCGAGCAATGGGTCACCGAACTCAACGTGGACGAACTGCGCGACGTGATCGCGCTACGACCGCAGGACATCGACGGATGAGGGGCCGCGGTTGGGACGATCCGTGGCAGACCTATCCGGCGTCGAAGCCGCTCAAGGCCGAAGGCGGCATCGCGACGAGCAAGCAACGGGGCGCCATGGCCGACACCTGGTGGTCGAAACGGTTCGTCGAAACGCTGGAGTCCTATGGGCTCGGAACGCGAATGCAACGCGGTCGCCGATACGCCCGCACCGGCCAGGTTCTGTCGATCGACGTCAACCCTGGCCTGATCGTGTCTCAGGTTCAGGGGTCGAGGCGGACCCCGTACGTCGTGACAGTTCGCAGCGAGCAACCGTCCGACGCCGAATGGGCCCGCCTCGACGAAAGCCTGCGATCACAGGTGGGTTTCACGGCCCGTCTGCTCGCTGGCGAGGTCCCCACAGAACTGGAGGGAGCATGCCGCGACGCTGGTATTGACCTGTTTCCGGTGACCTGGAGGTCGATGCAGGCCACGTGCAATTGTCCGGACTGGGAGAACCCGTGTAAGCATCTTGCAGCGGTGCTGTACGTGTTCGCCGACCAACTCGACAGTGACCCATGGCTGCTGCTCGCGTGGCGAGGACGCACACGGGAACAGGTGCTCGAGCTGCTCACGGCCGGCCGGTCGGCGGGTTCTCACGGTGCCCAAAGCCACGGATTGCCAGTCTGGTGGCCACTGCGGCCGGGACGCGGCGAACAGCTTCAGAGCCGACAGCCGCTGTCGATCGCAGTTCCACCGGTGCCCGCTCACCGGGTGCTGGCGCGACTCGAGCCGCTCGACGCGGAGATCGCCGGCACACCCATCACCGAACTGCTCGCCGCCGCGTACGAGGTGCTCGAACCGCGCTAGCCGTGCCGACTGACGGCCATTCGACCTCTGTCAGTGATCGGCAATCGGACGTTTCGCGAGCCCGGCATACCGGCACCTCGGAGACGGTCCCACTGCTCCGGAGTCGTAGTGTCAGCTGAATGGGCGAGTCGGAGAATCCGGATCCTGCGGTTGTGGTCGACAGACAAGCCGACGGGACGGAGCCCGGCGGTGAGAGATCACGGGTCACATTGTCCGACCATGCGGTCGTACTACGACCCTGGAGCGTCTCCGATGCGGTCTTCATGGCTGAAGCGTCGAGGGACCCGGCAATCGAGCGCTACAACGGCCCGGCGCCAGACTCAGTGGCTGACGCAATCACGGTCATCGAACGCATTGAACAGAGCTGGCATAGGTTCGAGGTCGAGGGTGATCCGACGGGCATCGCCTTCGCGATCGTCGATGCAGTCTTGGGTGAGCCGGTCGGCATGTGTGGCATCGACCACTGGTCGAGCACAGACGTAGTCCAGTTCGGCTACTGGCTGGCGCCAGGCGCGAGGGGACGAGGGCTTGCGACTCGCGCCGTAACGCTGATGACAGGCTGGTTGTTTGAGCTCGGAGCAGCTCGCGTGTTCCTGACGATCCAGTCCGAGAACGCAGCTTCGGCGACGGTCGCACGCCGCGCCGGGTTCACCTATGAGGGCACGCTTCGTGCCTACGGCGTCTGGGCGGGGCAACGCAAGGACGTAGACGTTTTCGCCGTACTTCCCGACGAGTGGCCGTTGGGAGGAAATAGCTGACTGCCACTCCCGCCGGATACGCGGAGAGCATCGGGGCAGTCAGACCTCGAAGATCCATCGCGCAGAGCGTTCACCGCAACGATGAACGAGATGGCCACCAGTGGGCAATTTCTGTGCCACTCGCAATCACATCCCCCGTCGAAAAAGGACAATCACCCACCGGCGTTCGCCTGACGACTGCACGCTCAGAACACTGCACCCGATGCGTTCGCAACAACTCGACTGTTTCGATATCGAGGTCGACAACACAGTTGGCATTCTTCGTCTTGGGTCCTGCAGCAACGGACCACCAGTCGCGTCGATCAACCCGAGCGACATTTGCCCGTCAACGCGTCAACCCCGCCTAGGCACGCAGCTCCCACGAACCAGGTCTCCTTTGCCGAATCGACCAGCCGGTTGAATCGCTCGCCCACGTTTCACATACGAAAACACCAGGCAAGCATTTCAAGACCTTGGACGACGGCTTTCGGCATGTCGACCATCCAGTTCGTATCCCGGTCTACCATCGCATCGGGAGACGCACCACCCACGTCGGACGCAATCGCCCGATTGGCCCCTGGTTGCATTTGTGGGTTGCACTTAGAGCAGGCGAGGTGCATGATTGGGTGATGCACACCATCCAGCATGATGCTGTCGTCTTCGAACCCACACCAGAGGATCGAATTGCAGCCCAACACGTCGCCGGACGCATCACAGCCGCGTCCATGAGTTCGCTCGCCGGAACGACGGCCACCGCCGCCGATTCGGACGGTGCCGTGTTCGAGTTCGTCGTGCAACTCGCAACCCGTGCGATTGCCGACCTGGCCGCCGGCCGCACTATCGCGTACACCGCATCGCCCGAAGCCGGTGTGTCACCCGCCGACGCGGCGACACTCCTCGGGGTGTCTCGCCAGTTCGTTGACCGACTGATCGCTGACGGCAAACTCACCCACCGATGCAAGCCCGGATCAAAGCATCGGATCATCTCGATCACTGACATCAACAACCTCAAAGCGCAACGCGAACACGGGCGCAACGGGGTCCGTCGAGCCATAGACGCGCTCATTGATGGCGGCATCGAATATTGAAGTCTCCGCGGGTCTTCGTTGACACCAACGTCTTGTTTCCCGCCTCGCTCGCAGACCTGACGCTCAGCTCGGCCGAGTACGGACTCTTCGAACTCGTCTACAGCGACCATCTCCTCGAAGAAGTCCAACGTGTCCTTGTCGACAACAAAGGGCTCGCACCCGCGAATGCCCAACGGTTCATCGACGAGATCTGCGAGACGTTCCCGAACGGCAGGATCACCGCCTCCACCTATGCGAGTGCCACCGACTCGTGGACAGGACCCGACGACGCCGACCTTCTGCATCTCGCTGCCGCCGCTTGTGGTGGCGCGGCCGTGCTGGTCACGAACAACACCAAGGACTTCGAACCAGCCACGCCGCCTGGCGGGGTGATCAAACCAACCGTCATGACGGCCGACCAGTTCTCTGCTCGCTGTTGGACGAAGGATTCGAAGAAGATCTCGCGAACGTCATCAACGCGATGATCTCGGCCAACCGACGCCCACCGCAGGCCTGGGACGCAATGATGCGACGACTCGCAACAGTCGGCCTGCAGCAATTCGTAGACCGCCTCATCACCGCAGCCCGACTGGCCACCTGACGCGTCGAGCCCCGGATCAACGCCCGTGAACACTCGGAGTTCGAATGAGCCGATGCTGCGCTGGCGGACCGATCCCTGCATAAACCGTCGATCGGCACGTTATGGCCGCAGTTGATGGGCACGATGGGCAACCCAGGCAAGCCGAAAACGCAAGCCGGCGGCCCCTGTAGGGCCGCTGACCTGATGTTGCTTGGAGCGGATGACGAGATTCGAACTCGCGACCCTCACCTTGGCAACGTGATACAGACCGTCCGTCCAGTCCGTCTACTGCGCTGCAGTACTCCACAGTCCGGAAAACCGTCCGGGAAATCCGTGTAGTCCGTCCAGTTCGTATACCGGTCTACCATCGCCTCGTCACCAGCGCGTCTGCGACTGTGCCGATTCGAGCGTTGGCAGAAGAACGGTGTTGGCCGCTCACCGACCAACCGGAGGACATCGTTGCCGGGAACTGCGTCAGTAGGCGAACTCGCTGATCGAACCGTCCCGGTTGATGAGGCTCACCGGCTGGTCCAGCCATGTTTGCTCGTCGCCTCCCATGCCGGGTGAATCACCCGGCATTCCTGGCAGTGCCAGCCCGACTGCGATGGGACGATTGGCGAGCAGACGCTGGATTGCAGCTGAAGGAACGTGACCTTCAATCGCGTAGCCATCGACCACCCCGGTATGGCACGACGCCACGGCCTCGGGGATGCCGAGCGTCGCTCTGAATGACGCACGTTCGGAGTCTTCGCTCAATTCGACCACCGCTCCGTTGGACCGCAGGTGAACCACCCACGCTTCGCAGCAGCCTCAACCGGGGTCGCGTCGCACCTCGAACACCAGCCCTGTGAGCGCCGCGTCGGCTGGGGCAGCGCTCGGAGCGGTGTCGCTATCGGAGCCTGAGCACCCGGCGATAAACATGGCAGAGAGCCCGGCGCCAAGTGCGGCGCAGAACTGGCGTCGTCCCGTCCCGGTCATCGGCTGCCACCGTACCCCTGGTTGGTTTCCAACCGCCGGATGCCGAGTACGACGCGATGAATCGGGCGACGTCCGTTGGCGGCTGCGGAAGGGTGGGCGATTCTGCGGACAGCAATGCGAGACGGCCACGACCTTGAGCGGGGGCGAGTGCAAACCAACATCAACGTATTCTACTACATTCTGTAGGAGTATGGGTGCAATTCAGTACTCCTGTATCAAACCCGAGGGAGGCAGGCGCCTGTTCCGTTTTCGACCACAGCTCGATTGCACGCACGAAACACTGAGTATCGCGTCTCCGACGACGATGACACCTGATGCGTTGAATGAGCTCGACGGATTGGACAGGAACGATGGCGTTCGGACCCTGGTGGCTGCTGTATTCGTGACGACTTGCTACGACACAATGTAGAAGATACGCTCCCTTTGTCATGAGATTGAAACATTCAAGCTGGGGCACACCGGCCGTACAACGACTGATGCGCACGATGCTCGCTGCGTCCATTGTTCTATCGGCGACGCCTTTGCGCGCCGACGCGACCGACTCGGATCTCACGTCAGCGCAGGTAGCCGCCGAGATTCTTCGCGTGCAAACAAGCGCCGACGACGTGGCTCGCCGCTGGGCTGACGCGGAACTGCGCTCGGAAGCTCTCGCCGAGGAAATTCTGGCGGCAAATGAGTCAGTCGTCGCAACCTCAGCCGAATACAACCGCCTCGAGAATGAGATGACGCAGGTTGCGATCGATAGGTTCACGGGCCGGGCGAACGAGACAATCCTGGTTCTCGGTGGCAACGCGATGGAATCGATGCAGCGCGATGCCTTGAGGGCAATGGCACTCGACCTGGGTGCCGCAGATCTGGACTCGGTCGACGCGGTGCAGACTCAGCTGGCCAGCGACAGAGCTCACCTCGAGAAGTTGAATGCCGAGAACGCTCAGCTCGTGATCGACTTGGCCGACAGCCAGACGGCCATCAACACGCAACTTGCGGAGCTGGCACAGCTGGAGACCCACCTCAAAGACGAGGAAGTCAAGCGCGAGTATGAAGCGCAGCTGGCGGCCCAACGCCAGGAGGAGGAGCGGGTCGCCGTCGCTCAAGCAGCAGCTTTGGCTGCGAAACAGGAGCAGGCCGCAGCGACGGCAGCTGCCGCAGTGCGGGGAAGCGGGTCGCCCTCCATCGCCCCGACGACGCCCGTCGCAGTGGAGCCAGCACCCGCAACAACGCCCGCGGCAGCAGCACCCGCCGCAGTCTTTGGTGACAGCTCATGGTTTTGCCCCGTGGCGGGGCTCAACGCTTTTGGCGACACTTGGGGTGCACCGCGACCAGGAGGACGCAAGCACGAGGGTGTCGACATGATGAGCCCCTCGGGTACCCCGATCGTGGCGGTGGTTGCCGGTGTCGTCAAGTTCAGTACGAGTGAACGCGGAGGAAACCTTGCCTCGCTCAACGGAGTCGACGGCCACAGGTACTTCTACGGTCACCTGTCCGCTTGGGAGGGAACCTCGCGCAGCGTCGCAGCTGGCGAAGTCATTGGCTACGTCGGCAAGACCGGACAAACCAACGCGAACCACCTTCACTTCGAAATACATCCAAACGGCGGCGGCGCCGTGAATCCATATCCGACGGTACGCCAGGCCTGCTGACCATCCCCTGGTGACGACGCCAGCCACCCTGCTTCGTCACGCTCCGAAGCACTGTCGGCGGACAAGTAGAACTGCCCACTAGCGGCCATCTGGACCTGCCCGCTGATGGCCACTTCGCCGCCGAGGGTGGTCGCTTGACTGGACTGCTGGCGTGCCCACCAACGGCACTTCAGGGATGCTCCGGGGAGGGTGGCCTATGCGGCAAGCCGCGGCAGAGCCAGTACACGCCTGGTGGTCTCACACCAGGTCCTTCGTCTGGCGTGTCAGGCCCTTTGGCCCTACTGGCGACATCGTGCGGCGCTCATGCTGAACCTATGGAGTTCAGGATCAACGTTGAGCCTGACGGCGAGTTACCTATGGGTGGCCGCGGATCGGTTGACCTGTACTGGATCCCTCTGGGTGCCGGCGCCCGTTCGGTGCGCTTCAACGGCATCGTCTACGAAGCGATCGCCGCCGCCCTGCAGCGACGGTCGAGGCGTGGCATCTACCACTCGGCGGTCCGGATCACGCTCCCATCCGGCACATACATGGTCGAGATGACGCCCATCCCTGACGCCTATGGAAACGAGCGCGGCGTCGTTGCAGAAGGACCGGTTGGCGTGCCGGCGGCCCAGCGCTTCCGACTCCTTCGATATGAGATCCGGCGATGGCGCAACGGGGTGGTTCCCGACCTCGATCAGGCCGTCTCGAGTCCGATCCGGGTGTGCCATGACCTCGCGAGCGCTCAGCGCATCTTTGACCTGGTGCCCGGCGTCCCGAGAGCAACGTGGGGCCGCGACGAGCTGCAGGCGGGCGAGATGTGGACCTGCAACTCCGTGATCTCCTGGGCGCTGGCGACGGGCGGCATCGACGTCGGAGCCTTGCCGCTCCCGGCGAACGGGCGGGCCCCCGGATGGGACGCTGGTGATGCCATCGCCCACCGGCCGCCTGTTCTGGTGGCGGTATGACAGCCCTCGTGCCCCGCA
>DAORTY010000079.1:0-16287 GCA_035432905.1 Ilumatobacteraceae bacterium
GCCGCTTCCCCGGCTGCAACCGACCCGTCCGCTGGACCGACGCCCACCACATCAAATACTGGGAACACGGCGGCCCAACCGACTACGACAACCTCCTGCTGCTGTGCCGCCGACACCACACCTACGTCCACTCCCAGCTCCTCGACCTCACACTGCTCCCAGGTGCCACCGCACACTTCACCTGGACCGACGGCCGAGAACGCACCAGCCACCCACGCGGCGCACCACCCACACGACCACCCGGCTGAGCCAGGCTTGCTCGCCGCGAGAGATCGAGGTCAGGGCCCTGTCACCAGGTACTTCGGGTTGGCTACGGACAACTTGTCGCGGACGTCTGCGAGTACCAGTTCGCGGACCTCGCCGAGCCGGTGGTCGTAGTCGCCCGCACGAATGCGTGCGGCCAACTCCACATCATCGGCGCAGCCCAGTTGTGCAAGCCGCTCGGCATGCTCGGCTGACTGGCCCTGGCCGAGTCGGAGTTCGCGTTCGACCATCGCCAATACATTGATGGCTACTCGGGTGTGGAACTGCAGGCGACCTGTGGTTCCCGTGAGAACGTCGCGCTCCAGCCACTCGCGCACCGACTCCACCAACTGCTCTGCAGATGGCATGTCGTGCACGTTGCTGTCGTGTGGGGTGTTGTCGTGTGGGGCGTCGTCGTGCAGCGTCACCAGCGTCCCTCCAGGGCCAGAAAGAGGTCGTACTCGTTCTCGCACACTCGTCGACCGATCGCAGCAAGTTCGTGGCTGCGGGCGGCGCCGACTAGGTGGGTGTTGGCCTGACCGATGCACATGATTCCCCACTTGAGAGTGCCCAGCACCTCCCACCAGCGAACGACGTCGGCGTCGACGGACCCCCCGCCGGCAGTTTCGTAGGCTGCGAACAGCTGCTCGTACTCCCCCACCCCGGCGACGGGCAACGGGGACCCGAACCGCCAGGCCTTCACGCAGAGCCAGCCGAGGTCTTCCATCGGGTCACCAAGGTGGGCAAGCTCCCAGTCGAGAACGGCGCGCAGACCTTCCGCGCCGACAATGACGTTGCCCAATCGAAAGTCACCGTGCACCAGGACCGGTGGTCGAGCTGCCGGCCGATTCGCCTCCAGCCACTTGAACACGAGTTCGAACGTGGGATGCGGCTGGCCCAGGATGTCGAGCACCTCGCGGTATTGAGTGACCTGATCGAGCATCGGCAGCGCGGTCAGCGCGTCGGTTGCGACCGCATGCACCTGCGCGAGCGCGACGCCCAACTGGGCGGGCAACACGCCGCGGGCCTGCGCGAACTTGTCGTCGCGCAGGATCTTGCGGGCGATGGTCTCGCCCTCGACTGCGGTGAGAATCATGTACGCGCTGCCCAGGGCGGACGGTTCCGAGGAGGATGCCACCAGCTGTGCCACCGGAGCACCGGCGGCACCCACCGAGCGCACCACCAGCGCCTCGATACCCATGTCGCGCACGTCGCCACTGCGCTGACGCTGCAGGATCAGCGCTCGGCCATCGGCAACGAAACGGAACGTGTCGCGAGACGCCCCTCCAGTGAGCCGGACCACGTCGGTGACAGCATCAGCCGCCAGCACTTCGGCGAGCGCTGCAGCCAGTTCGTTCGATGCCGCATCAGCCATGTCGTCAGCCTTGCCGATCGGCAATCAAAGGCCCGAACCGAAGCGTCAGCAGTGGGCGCGCACGGTGGGATACAGATTCTGCGCGGGGCCGCCGGCCGGGTGGATCTCGATGTGGAGGTGCGGAACGCTGAAGCGGGCGTTACCCGTCTGCCCCATGTACGCAATGACATCGCCTGCCTGCACCGCCCCCAGCTTGCCGTAATGGTCGAGGTGCCCCATGAAGTAGCGGTTGCCATCGTTGCCGACCAGGGTCAGCACGTTGCCGCCCAGCTCAGCTTGACGTGCAGTTGCGAAACCATCCACGACAGCCAAGATCGGTGTACCGATCGCCCCGATCATGTCGACACCTTCATGACGACGCCCACCACTACGGGGCGCTCCCCACGTATCGCCGAACGAGACCGCAGCATCGCCCGTGGGGCACACCCAGTCGGGACCGCCGTAGTCGTTACCACCGGCACCGCCAGGCCGGCCGCCCGCACCGCCGGCGCCGGTCTGGCCGCCGCTGCCGGCGTCGCTGGGTTGCGTGGTCGGCGGCGCTCCGCTGCCGCTATCGATCTCGTCTCCACTGTCGAGGCTCAGCGTTGTCGACGGCACGGGCTCCAGCGCTGCAGCGGCGAGGGCGCGGGCACGTTCCTCGGCCTGCAGCGCACGCCTGACCGCTTCGTCCTTGAGGCGCTCGGCCTCCACCTCCTTGAGGTGCACCACCTGCGCCGTGGCCTGATCTCTCAGCGTGGCGGCCGCTGTCTTTTGCTGCTCGGTCTCGTCGCGCTTGTCGGCAAGTGCCTTCTGTTGCGTGGCCAGTTGGCGGTTCAGTGACTCGAACAGATCGAAATCGCGCGCCGACGTATCGGTGATCACCTCCGACAACGCTTCCAGCTGCATCTGCTCCTCGGGTGTCGCGAACCCGTTGAGCAGCGGCGACGTCGTGGTGTCGGAGCGTGTGAAGCGGTTGATGGCAACCCGCTGCACCTTCTCTTTCAGCGCTGCCACTTGACTCTCGAGGTCGGCAACCTCGACCTCCAGGGTCTGCGCCTCGAGACCGAGAGTGTCGAGCGTCGATTCAGCGCTGAAGTACGCGTCGGCCGCCGCATTGGCCTGCTCGCGGGCGTCGGCGATCTCCTTGGCAGCCTGCTCGGCGGACGTCGCGTCGGCGCGGACCGGCTGGCCAGGCACTATGGGGACCAGCAGGCAGAGGCCAATGAGGAGGACCACCGTGCGTCGCATCGCGTTCCAGGCTACTGGTGTCTGCACTTTCGGTTTGTTCACCTCGCCCCTCCTCTCTTTTCGTCGCGCCGTGCACGTATCGTCATCGGCTGTATGAGCGCTGTCCTGAACCTGTCCGCTGTGACCTTCGTCCGTGACGGCCGCACCATCCTCGCACCATTGACCTGGCAGGTCACCGCCGACGAGAGGTGGCTGATACTCGGCGCGAACGGTTCCGGTAAGACCACGCTGATGCGGATCGCTTCGATGCATGAGCACCCATCAGCCGGGACGGTCGACCTGCTGGGCGAGCGATTGGGCCGCACCGACGTGCGCCAACTGCGCCGCAGGGTCGGCTACCTGTCTGCATCGCTCGCCGCGCAGCTACGACCCGAACTGCGCTGCCTCGACGTCGTGATGACCGCCAAGTACGCGGCCCTGGAGCCCTGGTGGCACCGCTACACCACCGATGACGAAGCCGAAGCACTGGATTGCCTCGCACGAATGGGCGTGGAGTGGACGGCACAGAAGTCACTCGCCACCGTCTCGTCCGGCGAGCAACAGCGTGTGCTCTTGGCTCGCAGCCTGATGAACGAGCCAGGCATCGTGCTGCTCGACGAGCCCAGCGCACGACTCGACCTCGGTGGGCGTGAACACCTCGTGAAGGCGCTCAGCGAGCTGACGCTCGACCCGGGCGCCCCGCCACTTCTACTGGTCACCCACCATCTCGACGAAGTCCCGCCGGGCATGACGCATGTGCTGATGTTGCGCGATGGCCACGCCATCGCCAATGGCCCATTGGACTCCACGCTGACGAGCGAAGCGCTGAGCGAGTGCTTCGGGTTGCCGCTCCAGCTGGAGCGGCGCGCAGACGGCCGCTTCAGTGCGTGGAACGCACCAGCGCGGTGAGCCGTTCGCGACCGCTGGTGATCTGATCGGCAAGCACCCGTTCCAGCACACCGGCGGTCCACAGCGCACCGCCGTAGTGAAGATGCATGTGCAACGAGCTGAGGCCGTCGAGCTCCAACACCTCCGCGCGCAGCACCCACGGACTATGTGAGCGACCGTCAGCTTCGGTCCGCTCGAACACAACTCGATGCGCGGACGGTTCGTGGACGGTTCGGCGCATGCGGAGACGCTTGCTCCGGGCAAATGGCCCGACTCGAGCGCGTAGCTCCACGTTCCAAGCCGGCTCGTCGGTACCGGCGGGCTCAACCCGATGCAGCAGATCCATCCATCGCGGATACTGCGCAAGATCGTCGACGAAGGCGAACAGCGCGTCAGCACCGCAGGGAGCGTCGAGCGTCGCGTGCACATCCATGCGTGCAGTATCGCCGATCGTTCACGGATCGCTCACAGATTCATCACACCGTGCGACCACAGTGAGCCCATCAACTTCCCGCACCCTGCGGACTGGACAAAGGACACACCATGCAACAGCGCAACAAGCTCATCGTCGGGTTCACCACCATCGTGCTCAGCGGCACCCTCGCCTTCGGGGCGATTGCCTCCGCGACGGGCAACGATAACGGCGGCGGCCGCAAGCACCTCACCACACAAGAGAGGTGCGACAAGGTCGATGACGTCGAGGCTCGCGCCGCCGACGCTCAGGGCCGGATTGCCGACCGCGTCGTAGCGCTGCAGGAACGTCGTGCAGCAGCCGAGGCCAACGGTGAGACCGACCGCGTCGAGCGCCTCGACCGTCGCCTTGCTCGCTTGGACAAGATCAGCACCCGCCTGACCGAGCGCCTCGCCAAGGTGGAGGCATGGGCTGCGGCGAACTGCGTGGCGTAGGGTCCTCACTCGCCTAGGTTGCGGGCGGTTGATCCCGCTTTCCGAACGCCCGTGACAACAACGGGCTGCGGGCAGTGAGCAAACCGTCGAGGTCGTCGCGCTGGTCGAACACCGGTTTCCACGGCGCCGACGGCTCGGCGGGAGGGTCCGCCACAGCAGCGGCAACCACCGTCGCGGGTTCGGAAACGGGCTCGTCCACCGCTCGTTCGGGATCGGTCAGCGACAGCTGACCGGTCTCGTCGCGTGCGGCGTGCGAACGACTCCTTCGAGCGCGAGGGGCAACGCGTGGAGCCGTCTCACGTGGTTTGAACAGTCGCGGCACTGGCTCTCGGCGATCGTCGAGCATCCAACCGAGCGGCACGACCATGGCGTCGGCATGTCGGCGACACAGCACGCCTGCCCGATACGACTGTGCACCATCGAGCGACTCGATCCACACGACGAGGTGTTCGGCGTCGATGCCGTACATCACCTCCGCCGGCTGCGAACAGCCAGGTCGCTCACACAGTCGCGCCATGCGCCGAAACTACTCGCCTGCCGGCGCGGGCAGCGGACACACCGACGAAAACGACAAAGGCCCCGCCGAAGCGGGGCCTTGCGAGTGGGCGATACGGGGCTCGAACCCATGACCTCTACGGTGTGAACGTAGCGCTCTAGCCGACTGAGCTAATCGCCCTCAATGGCACGGCAAGGCTAGCAGCCAACCTCCCACCGACAACCGCCGAAACCGCTGACAACTGACTGACAACCGCCACCACACCCGAAGCCGTCTCATCCCGTCCCCGACACGACCTCGGACGACCTAGATGAGCAGCAGGCAGGCGGTGCCCATTCCCTGACGATCACGGTGAGGCTCGGTGCCGGCTGGGCAGCGTTCGTTCAAGGTCACCAGGACCTGCACCGTTGCGTCGTGGGGTTCGGCACAGAGGCGCTCGGCGGCATCACCGTTGGCTTCGATGATCACGCAATCACCGGGATCGAGGACGTTGTCCACCGTCGGCGCCCTGGGGTCGCCTGCCGTCAGCACACCGAGGACGACCAGCGCCACACCACCGGCCGCGAGCCAGGCCATCAGGCGCCACGGGAAGCGTGGAGGGTCCTGGTACCTGGCCAGTGGGTTGTGGAGCGGCTCGACGAACTCCGGTGCCGGGGTCTCGCGCACCCCGCCTTGCGCTGTCGGACGAGGCGACGACAGGTCGTACGCCCGCCGACGCTGGGGGTCGCCCAGCACCCGCCACGCCTCATTGATGGCAGCCATCCGAGCAGCACTGGCTTCGCCGTGCGTATCTGGATGGTTCGCGCGGGCAGCGCGACGGTAGGCGACTCGAATGTCGTCAGCAGATGCATTCGACGCCACGCCCAGCGTGTCGTAATGCGAGTCCTTTGGATGGCCCTGTGGAGTGATGATCAGCCCGACGATTCGTTGACGACGCTGCCGCCGCTGCGCCAGTACACCCCGGCCTCACGATCAAGAAAGCCCTCATCGACCAGGTAGCGCCGCAGCGCTGCGGTATCTGCGTGCCGCTGGCCCAGCGTGAGGTTGACCATCGCCTCGCTGTACTGCCGTCCCGGTTCGAACAGTTGGGCCAGCCAGTCCAGGATCACCATTCGTTTGGCGGACGCCGACGGTATGGACTGCAGCCGCCCGTCGACAACGAACGCGTTCATCACCCTGCGATCACCCGCGGGTAGCGAATCGTGCTCGCCCGACGCCGGACGCGCCAGCGCAACCCGCGCCGCTTGCTGAAATACCCCGCCCGCAATGGTCAGGTGACCATCGTCGACGACGACCATCCCGACGTCGACCAGCTTGCCCAGCGCCTTGCCGACCTGCGCTGCCGAGAGCCCGGCCGCCACCACGACATCGTCGAGGTGAGCAGCGCCGAGTTGCACGGCTGCGAACACGGACCGCCGGCTCGCGTCGGCGAGTGCGCCAGCGATGGCGCCGGCCGAAACCGGCGCCGTCTGGTCAACGGTCATCGCTGGTCAGTACCCGAGCTCGAAGTCGATCGCTCCGACGAGCGGCTCGCCCGCAGCGAATCGGCGAACGTTGGTGGTGATTCGCTCGGACAGCAGCGGAACGGCCATCTCCGGAGTATTGCCCACGTGCGGGGTGATGATGCAGTTCGGCAGCGACCACAGCGGATGGTCTGGCGGCAGCGGCTCGGGGTTGGTGACATCGAGCGCAGCTCCGCCGATGATGTCGTTCTGCAGCGCCCACACCAGATCGTCGGTCACGATGTGCCGCCCGCGGGCCACGTTGACGATCCACGCGTGTGGCGACATCTGCTCCAGCTCGGAGCGAGAGATCATGCCTTCGGTTTCCGGTGTCAACGCCAACGCGAGGATCACCACGTCGGCGCCGGCCAGCGCGTCGACATAGCGGTCCGGTTCCACCACATCGTCGGCGCCTTCCATGTCGGCAACGCGGTTGCGCACGACCGTCACGTGGCAGTCGAACGCGGCGAGCAGGCGCAACAGGTGTTCGGTGATGCCCCCGCCGCCGAGGATGGTGACGTTCGCTCCGATCAGGTTGCGGCCCGACGGTCGCTTCCACTCGGTGGCGCGCGCGTAGGCACCGAGCTGCCTCAATCCGGCCAACGCCAGCGCCAGCGCCATCTCCGCCACCGGTTCGGCGTAGACACCCTTGCCACACGTCCACTCGCGCGCTTCGTCGACCAGATCGACGAAGTTCTCGATGCCCGCGAACGGAAGCTGCACCCAAGCGAGCCCGGGCACGTCGTGCAGCGCGTGGCGCAGGGACTCGGGGTCTCGCGACGCACCCCAGACGAGCGCCTCGGCGTCCGCCAGCGGCACCAACTGGCCACCACCCGCGACGATGGCGTCGGCCATCCAGGTGGGCGCTCCTTCGGGCGCGAGAGCGATACGGGGCGCAGAACTACTTGGCATGGCGATGAGCAGACATTGTGGGGAAAGGCTATCCGGCACCCACAATTCGGGCCGCGACGTTTTCTCCGCTCTCCAACGCGCCCTCCATGTAGCCGGTGCAGTCCGCGACGTGTTCGCCGGCAAGGTGGACCCTGCCCCACGGTTCGCGCAAAACCTGCCAATGCGCCGTGACCTGCCCGGGATGGTACACGGCGTACGAGCCACCGTACCGCGGCTCGTTGCTCCATGCGCGGGAGAACCCGTCGAGTGGTTCGTCGACGAGGTGATGCATGGCCCTCATCTCCTCGGCGGCCGATGCGATGCGATCGGCCTCGGGCAATCGAGCCCACTCGCGACCACCATCACCACCGCAATATGCCATCAGCACGCCTGGCTCACCCGGCTGGTCGACGGTTGGCTCGTACACCCGCTGTGCTCGCCCGGAGGTGGTTGCGTAGCCCGCAGGCCAGCCACGGTGCGGCCATTGCACCGCAGTCTTGGTGACAGTGCCGTAGCCCAACTCGTCGATCGCTGCACGTAGGGCAGGCGGCGCAGGAGTGTGGAACGCCACGTTGCGAAGTGGAACCAGCGAACACGCCACGACCACGTGGTCGGCGCGCACTGCACGGCGGTCGGTGGACACGACGACCCCGTCGGCGTCCTGTTCGAGGCCGACCAGGTTCTCACCGAAACTCAGTACATCACCGAGTGGTGCCGCCATGCCCTGCGCAACAGCGCTGAACCCCCCGGCGACGCGGTGCGACTTCACCGTCATCCCGTGACCGTGAAGTGCCGAATACGCCCGCTGCTGTGCAACGAACAGCAACGACACCCGGCTCGGTTCCTCGGCGAACTCACCTTGCGAGTCGCGCGATTTGAACAGTCGTGCCAGTTCGCCGAGCTGCGCGTCGTTCGCAACGTCGGCGAGTGATCGAGCATCGAGCGCAGCAGCGTTGCTGTGCAGCCATGGACGAGACGGGTCGCTGATGCCGGCAGCCGCCGCGTCGATGATGCGGTCGAACTCGTCGAGTTCGTCGTACACGCCGGGTTCGGTAGCACGCACCTGATCAGGGCCGAGCAGTTCCCCGTTGCGGTGGATCCAGCGACGGATGGTGGTCCACTGCTCGCCCAGGCCCAACCGCTGGATACCGAATTGGTCGAGCTTCTCCAGTAGGCGCGTGTGAATCGAGTCGACCCACTCGGCACCGCTCTCCGCCACTTGCCCGGCGGCGAACAGTGCATCCACCGATCGCACGCGACCGCCGGCCCGACGCCCACCCTCGATCAGGGTGACATCGCAGCCGGCGGCCAGCAGTACTTCCGTGGCTCGCAGGCCCGCAAGGCCCGCACCGACCACGACGACGTTCATGAGGAACGTGTCAGCCGGCCATCAGGGCAGCAATCTGCCCCGACGACTCGCCCGATTTGCGCAGCACCGACGCCACGAAACCCAACGCGGACATCGTGATCAGGAACAGCACCACCGCGCCGACACCCCAGAAGGGTTTGATCGTGCTCTTCACCGAACTGAGCAGTGACACCGGGAAGGTCGACGATCCGGCATCTGAGATCAATGCCGAGACGACCGTGTTGTCGATGCACAGTGTGAACGACAGCAACGCGCCGGCGATGAGCGCCGATGAGATCAGCGGCAGGGTGATCTGCCGGAACGCACGACCTGGTGGCGCCCCCAGGTCGGCGGCAGCTTCCTCCAACGACTCGTCGAGACCGGCGAGCCGTGCGCGCACGATGAGGGTGACGACGGCCGAGGCGTACAGGGATTGCCCAACCCACAGGCGGTAGATGCCGAAGGGGAACGGGCCAGAGCTCCCGCGGTTGAACTGATCGCCGATGATCGAGAAATTGTCACCGAGCCATGGGAACCAGGTGGACAGCGAAATCGCGTCCATGACTTCCGGCGTGACGAGGATCAGGAAGATCATTGCCATGAACACGACCGTCCACTTCCCCGGCCGACGGGCGAGGGCCGTGCCGGCGAGGCCTCCGATCACCACGGAGATGATGGTGGCCCCAATGGCGGCGAGGAACGAGTTGCGCATCGCGTCGCCGATGTTGACGTCGCGGAAGATTTCACGGAACCAGCTGGTGGTCTCGCCCGTGTAGATCAACGCAACTACGAACCCAACCGGCCCGGACCAACGCGACAAAAGTCGGTAGCGCTTGCCCGTCACCAAGCGCACAAGGCGTGGCAGTGCAAGGGCGACCACCAGGATCGCTGCGAATCTGATGAGCATCGATGCCGTCTCGTCTGCACGGAACAACCTGCCCCACCAGGTCGTGGAGAGGCCCCCGGCCCAAATGGTCAGTGACCCACCGCTGTTGAACGAGAAGAGGATGATCAACACGATGGGGGTGAACATGAACAGCAGCACCAGCAGCGTCCACACGGCAGCAAACGGCTGGAACCAATCGCCGCGCTGGCGCTGCGCACCTGTGGCAGAGATGGCCGACTGCATGCGCCGGTCGTGCAGCGTCCGACGCACCCCATCAAAAAGCCCTGATGACTTGCGGGCGATGAGCCGGACGAGCACGAAAAGGCCGGCTCCGACGGCAAGCGTCAGGAGTACGGCGGCGATCATCAATACCGCCATCGCAGAGCCGGCCGACCAGTTCTGAGAGCCGCTGAACTGACTGGCGACCATCGCCCCGATCATGTTGCCCTTGGCACCACCGAGCACGGTGGCAGTGATGTAATCGCCGCACATCGGTATGAACGTGAGGAGTACCGCGGCGGCGATGCCGGGGCCGGCCAGCGGCAGCGTGACCCCGACGAAGGTGGCAAAGCGACCGGCCCCGAGGTCCTTGCTGGCCTCTCGCATGCGGATGTCGATGCGATCGAGCGCCACGAACAGCGGCAGGATCACGAACCCGAGATAGTTGTACACGATCGCCAGCTGCACCGCTGCAGCAGTTTGCAAAATTGCGATGGGGTGGTCGATGATACCGACGTCTTGCAACCAGGTCGACAGCTGTCCGTTGGGGGCCAACGGAATCTTCCACGCAATGGTTCGGATAAGGAAGCTGGTGAAACTGGGGATGACCACGAGCGCCAACAGCACCGCACGCCACTTCTCCTTCACCTTGAAGGCGAGAAAGTACGCCACCGGAAAGCCGATGACGAGGCAAAGGGTTGTCGCCAGGATCGCAATCTTGAGCGTCTGCTTGAACGTCTTCAGCGCCGGGCCATCGAAGATGTCGGTGTAGTTCTTCATCGTGAGGTGGCCCAGGTCGACCGGGATCCGTTGCGTCGAGTCCTTCGTCCCGAAGGAATACACCACGATGAAGGCGATTGGCACGATGAAGAACAGCATGTACCAAACCATCGAGGGGATGGCGAGAGCGAACTTCGGCCCCCGCCACCTCCTCTTCGCTGTCGGAGCGATCGTGGTCGACACCGTCAGCCTGCGGCCTTGGCCTTGATCTTGTCGTACACCGCTGTGATGCGGTCCTGTGCCGAGTTGACGGCACCCGTCTGCATCGTGGCAACCTGCTCGTCGGAGAAGAAGATCATGTCGCCGTCTACCAGGTCGGGCAGCAACTCCGAGATCAGCTGCGGCATGTTCTTCAGGCCGCTGTTGTAGCCGTGGTAGTTGAGGTCCTTGATGGAAATTTCTGGGATGAGCAGCCAGTTGATCCAGGCGTGGGCGGCTTCCGGGTTCGGGGCGCCGACCGGGATGCAGTACGTGTCCATCCACAGTTCAGTTGCCGGCGCACCCAGCACCCACTTCCAGTTCTCCGGGGTGCCGCCGGCGTCCTTGATGCGCACGAAGGCTTGGCGTGCGTCGCCGTTGAAGAACTGCGACAAAATGAAGGAACCTTCGGCTATTGCCGTGCTGGGGTAGCTGTCGAACGCCTTGATGTGCGAAGCGACCTCGTCGACGAGGTACTTCTCGGCGGCGTCGTAGTCCTCGGTCTTCTCGGTGGTCCAGTTGATGCCATTCGCCCAGAAGTACATTCCGAGCACATCGGGTGCACTGTCGAGCAGCGAGCAGTTACCGCTGGCCTCGTTCATGCACGCATCCATGAAATCCTGCCAGGTTGCGATGTCCTTCGAGATTTGTGTGGTGTCGTACATCCAGCCGGTGCTGCCCCAGTCCTTGCAGACCGAGTATTCGTCCTGGGGATCCCAGGCGTTGCCCGTGTACAGCGGATCGAGATTGACGAAGTTGGGCAGCAGCGACATGTCGAGCTTCTGCAGCAGGCCCTTCTGGACCATCTGTGGGATGAACGTACCCGTAGGCACGACGATGTCGAAGCCGCTGGAATCACCGGCGGTGGAGAGCTTGGTGATCAGATCTTCGTTGCTCGCGTAGTAATCGACCTTCATCGACACACCAAGTTCGCTTTCGGCCCACGGCCCGACGAGGTCAGGGTCGTTGTAGTCGCCCCACGTGAACATCGACAAGGTGCCACCGGCCTTGTTGATCACGCGGCTCCAGTCGCCCGTCGCCAATGTGCCTGGCTCGGCCGCCGCGGTGGTGGTGTCGCTGCCGGCGGTGGTGCCGGCACTACCTGCAGTGGTGGTCGTCGACTTCTTGTCATCACCGCAGGCCGTTGCGACGATTGCGAGCCCGGCTGCTGCGCCGCCGACTTGGAACAGGGAGCGACGGGTCAGCTTCTCGTGGAAACCGATCGGTGCGAGGACTTTGATGGGTTCAGGCTGTGAGGCCATTTCATACTCCTAATTGGTGAGAGGGGGTTTGTGTCGCTGCAAAAAATGTAGGTGATCAGTGACCGGCTTCGGCCGCGTGCTCGGCCATGACCAGATGGGCCTGACGTGCGGAGAAGGAATAGACGTCGGCAGCGGTGAATGTGCACCACACGTTGTCGCCCACGTCCAACCGCGGAGCATTGGCACGTGGGGTCAGCACTAGTACATCGCGGCTGCCCGTGCGAACGACGTACTGCAGCGTGTCGCCGAAGTGAGCAACGCTGGCAACTGACCCGGCAATCGAGTTCTTGCTGCTGCCAGGGTCCTCGTCGACCAGCTGGAAGTTCTCCGGACGAACCGCCGCGAGAGCGGGCTCGCCAGACGCCACATGCTCGTCGGGTTTCGATACCACGAACACCGTGCCGTCGTCGGCGATCACACCGTCCTGAGTGGCCACGCCCTTCCAGAAGTTGTTACGACCGACGAAACCGGCGACGAACGCAGAGGATGGACGCTCGTACACGGTCTCGGGGTCTGCCAACTGCTCGACGTGGCCCTCGAGCATGATGGCGATGCGATCGCTCATGCTCATCGCCTCCTCCTGGTCGTGAGTGACGAACACGAAAGTGATGCCGAGCTGGCTCTGTAGCAGCTTCAGTTCGATCTGCATCTCCTCGCGGAGCTTGCGGTCGAGCGCGCCGAGTGGCTCGTCGAGGAGCAAGACGCTGGGCCGATTCACGAGGGCTCGCGCCACTGCGATTCGCTGTTGCTGGCCGCCCGACATCTGCCGCGGCTTGCGCTCGGCGAGCTTGCTCATCTTGACCATGTCGAGCGCCTCGCGGACCCGAACCGCAGTGTCGGACTTGGACACGCCCTTCTGCCGCAGCCCGTAGGCAACGTTCTCGGCGACGGTCATGTGTGGGAACAACGCGTAGTGCTGAAAGACGGTGTTGACGTCGCGCTTGTACGGCGGGATGCCTTGGACGTATTGGCCGCTGATGCGGATGTGGCCCTCGTCAGGCTGTTCGAACCCAGCCAGCATTCGCAACGTGGTGGTCTTGCCGCAACCCGAGGGGCCGAGCAGTGACAAGAACTCACCTGGCTTCACCGACAGATTCAGGTCATCGACCGCAACCATCGTTCCGAAGCGCTTGGTGACGTTCTGCAGCTCGACCGAGCCACGATCACCTTTGTCTTCGTTGCTGACCGACACTGATGTCGAATCTGTCACGCTGTCTCCCCCGAGAAATCAGAATGGGCAACTTGCCCACTTCTACCCTGCCAGCTCTGCTCACGACACGAGGCCGGGGGCAGCTGCTGTGCAGCCATGTCATTCCGGGTCGAAGTGTAGGCACATTTCGCGCGCGGCTCGTGAATCAGTCTGGTTCGCATCTGACATGCACCGTTGCACGGACGCCGGCCGACATGCAAGGAAACCGTCGATGAACATCTGGCGCGCCACGGAAAACATTGCGAAGACGGTCGATGAGGACCAGTATCCGTAGCGATGGATCGAATGGGAACGCAGCTCGACGAGACTGATCGAGCGATTATCGAGGTGCTGCAACGCGACGGCAGGGTGCCGTACACCCGCCTGGGGGCTGCTGTCGGATTGTCCGAAGCAGCCGCTCGGCAACGGGTACAGCGGTTGATCGACTCCGGTGTGATGCAGGTCGTGGCCGTGACGAACCCCTTGTCGCACGGGAAGCGCAGGATGGCGATGATCGGTGTGCGGGCGGAAGGCCCCACCGACGACATCGCCAAAACCCTGCAAGCGATGCGCGACATCGACTACCTCGTCGTCAGCGCGGGCTCGTTCGACCTCATGGTGGAAGTTGTGGTGGCCAACGACGGAGAACTGCTCGATCTGACGAATCGGATTCGCAGTGTGAGCGGCGTGAAGAGCACCGAGACCTTCATCTATCTCGACCTGGTGAAGCAGACCTTCACCTGGGGCGCCCACTGAGCCGGTCTGGTTCGCGCGTCCGCAGCGCGCGAACCAGACCGACCTCGCCGTTCAGAGCGACGCGACGAAGGCGTCGTAGTAGCGCTGGTATCCCAATTTGGTCGGATGGAACGAAGCATCGGAGGTCAGCAGCACGCCGGACCCCGACCAGGCCACCACCCGATCGTTGAGATGCGCTCCCGAGCCCTGCCCGAAGCAGGCCCCCACCGTGAGATACGACGTGACCGGCACGAAGGCGATGTTGACCGACGGGTACGCCGCCCTTGCCGCCGCCACCGCCGCGGCGATGCGTGAGTTCAGCGTGTCGACCTGGGCGTCGATCCAACGCGCCTCGTTGCCCGTGACACCGGTGACATTCGGGCATTGACTGATTCCACTGCTGCGCGGGCCCATCAGGCGCGGGTAGCCCATGACCCGGATCTTGGCGTTGGATGCCTTCGACGCAAGCGAGGTGTACATGTTCGTCAGCCTGGATTGCACCGCCGTCCAGTTGGCCACCTGGTTCTTCGACTTGTCGTGACAGCCCCCGAAGGGATTCGCCTCCATGATGCAACGCTGCAGAAGGTCTGGCCAGTCCTGACCGTCGTTGGTCCGAATGTCATTGCCGCCAGCCGTCAGCAGGATCACCGAATTCGACCAGTGGGCGGCGGCGTCCGTCGGCCATTGCCCTTGCAACATGGTGATCTGGTTGTTGACGTGACTGACCTCGGCACCCTTGCACGCCAGGAAGATCGAGCGTGCGTTGGTGGCGACTGCACGCCGCGGCCCAGGAGTGTCATGAATCTCACGCCAACATTCCTGGTCGGAACGCCCGGTGAGGTACAGCCCAGAGTTCTGGTAGCCCCCGTACTGTTCGTCGTAGCTGCTGTCCTCCTTCCAGATACCAGTGCCCGAGCTGTACGAATCGCCGAGTGTCACCACTTTCGCCCGCGCATCGGTGAACGTCGGCCCGTTGTAATACGGGGCCGGCGGCGAAACCGGCCCAGTGCCACCGCCCGGGTCGCACGGCATCGGGATCAGTTCGGCTGGCCGGGCCTGCAGCTCAGGCATGTCGAGTTGAACGCTCAACTCCTGCGCACACTCGACCGGAACTCGCGCAGGAACGGTCGGCGCCGCTGTTGCGACACCTGCCCCACCCCACATGGTTCCCGCGGCCACCAGACCCGCTACAACCGGATTACGCCAGACCATTTTCATCGAGACCCCCATCTCAAACGTGAGTAATTGCTCTCGTAATGTACGATGCAATCGTGACGGTGTCAACGGGAAAACTGGAAACAGGCGGCGAAGCCTCGGGCAGCCGTATGCGTCACGCCCCGCAGCAGGCGCGCGGCATCGCCCGTGTGCGTGCGATCCTCGACGCCGCCGAAGCCACGATTGCCGAGCTGGGGTATGAAGCCGCCACCACGAACCACATTGCCGAGGCTGCCGGCATCTCGGTCGGCAGCCTGTACAGGTGGTTTCCCGACAAGGAATCGATCGCTCAGGAACTGGTGCGCAGTCACCTCGATCGCGTTGCCGCTCGCGCCTTCGCCGCCTTCGAACGCACAGGCGCTGAGCCCACCCCGACACTCGTCCGAGCGGTGGTACGCGCCGTCGCAACACAATGGCTGGCCACCCCTGCGATCTCGGTACTCGTGGCCGTCAGCCTGGGTCCACGCCCGCCCGACTCGCCTGCAGCGCCGCTGCGCCAGATGCTCCTCGGCCAGGTAGCTGCGCTACTGGAACTCCGAGTTCCTTCGATTCCGGTCGCGGAACGAGACGTGGTGGCGCGCACGTGCATCTCACTGCTCGAGGGCGCTCTTCTGGATGCGGCCGGGGACGAGGATCACCGCAGCGCGATCGTGGAAGAAGCCGCATACGCCATCGCGGCCTACTTGGCCATGAAGTACCCCTTCGAGAACTCTCACCGCTGGCGACAGCCCATGGAAGGGCTGCCGCCGAGCAGGATCTCGGTGAAGTAGCCAGGCCGCTGCAGCTCCTTCGACGTCAGCTCTCGAGGTTGGCCATGACGTGCTTGATGCGGGTGTAGTCGTCGAGAGCGTACGACGACAGGTCCTTGCCGTAGCCCGACTTCTTGTAGCCACCGTGCGGCATCTCGGCGACCAGCGGAATGTGGGTGTTGATCCACACGCAGCCGAA
>DAORTY010000080.1:0-3037 GCA_035432905.1 Ilumatobacteraceae bacterium
GTCCCCGTCATCTGGTTGTCCCTCCATGAAGGCATCGACGCCCGCGGCCCGTGGGACACCGCCATCCTTGAACGACTGTTCGACGGCGACGAATGGGGGCACGGCATCGAGTTCGAGCACTTCGACGTCGTGTACTACATGCCGAAGGCGACCAACGAACGCTGTGTCGTCGTGCTCCCGGCCCGCCATCACTGCTCGGCTGACGACATCGCCGAGATCAATCAGATCCTCGGCGTCATGGACTCGGTGCTGCTGATCTTGTGCGGCGACGAGGAAGGCAAGTTCCCGTGGAAGGACATCCGGCATCCGAACATCCTGTTCTGGGTGCAGATGCCGGACCCGGATCACTACGCCGACATGCACGACTACGGGTTCTTCTTCGGCAACGGCGCACCGCTGATCGACGACACGATGAACGAGAAGACCAGCAGCTACTTCTTCTCCGGGCAGGCGACCAACCCTCGGCGCAAGGCGGCCTTCGACGGGCTCCGCCGGATGCGTCGCGCCAGCGGCAACTTGCAGATGACCGACGGGTTCGCCCGCGGGTTCGAGCGCGCCGAGTACCTCGGCAAGATGGACCGGGCGTGGATGGCCCCTGCCCCGTCGGGCCCGCGGTCGGTGGACACGTTCCGTGCGTACGAGGCGCTCGAACAGGGCTGCGTCCCACTCGTCGACCGTGCCACCCCGACCGGCATCAACCACTACTGGGAGTTCGTCTACGACGAGGTGCCGTTCCCGATCATCGAAGACTGGGAGATCGTCGGCGGGATCATCGAAGACATGCTCCCCTACCGGCACCTGATGTCGGCGCGCTGCTCGGCATGGTGGCAGCAGCGCAAACGGGAGATGACCTGGCGCCTGCGTCACGACCTGGCGAAGCTGGGCGTCGACGTGCCTGAGCAGAAGGTGACAGCGATCATCACCACCTCCCCGTCACCGCATCATCCGACGCTGCGCATCATCCAAGAGACCATCGCCTCGATCCGCCACCACTTCGGCGACATCGAGATCATCATCGCCTGCGACGGCGTCCGCCCCGAACAGGAGCACCTGCGCGAACGCTACGAGACGTACCTGTACGACCTGTGCCGGTGGGTGGAGCATCGCACGTCGAACATCGTCGTCTACGTCGCCGAGAAGTGGCGGCATCAGGCGATGCTCACCTTCGAGGCGCTCACCCAACTCGGGTGCAACGAGGTGCTGCTGTTTCTGGAGCACGACACCCCACTGATCATCGACGAGACGATCGACGTGGAGAAAGCGATCGAGACGATCGACATGGGGATGCTGGACGTGCTGCGCTTCCATCACGAGGTGTACGTCCTGCAACCTCACGAGTACCTGATGGTCGATCACCAGACGATTGATCTCGCTGGCCTCCCCGTGCGTCGCACCCGGCAATTTAGCCAGCGTCCGCATCTCGCCGGCCGCGACTACTACCTGACGGCCCTCGGCACCCACTTCACCCGCGAGTCGCGCACGATGATCGAAGACAAGATGCACTCGGTGTGCCAGTCGAACCCGTGGTCGAAGAACCGCATCGCGATCTACCACCCCGACACCGGCAACATCAAGCGGTCCGCTCACCTCGACGGGCGTGGCGACGAAAGCAAGTTCGAGATGGTCTACTAGGTCATGGCGATCCGTCTAGGGCTGATCGCCCGATCTGAGGTGGCGCGTGGGATCGCCCTGCAGTCCCGCAACTTCTACGACCACATGCCCGTCGACGATGTGCTACTGGTGCGGATGCCACGACCCGACTGCAAGGAAGCCCCCGAGTGGTATCCGGGCGCGACGCACGCCGCCTACGACCCGATCCGTCATCAGCTCGACGAGAAACTCGTCACCGTCTGGCTCGAAGGGCTCGACGTGGTGTTCACCGTCGAAACCCCGAACGACTGGCGAATGCCGCTGTGGTGCCGGGAGATGGGGGTGAAGCTGGTGATCCAAGGCAACCCCGAGTTCGTGCGTCACGGCCGGGAAGGGTTCGAGCATCTCGCCCACCCGGACCAGTGGTGGTGGCCGACGAAATGGCGCACCGACATCCTGCCCACCGGGGTTCACATGCCGGTCCCGATGCCTGACAGGGTGCAGGTCGAACGCGACGACTCGGACGTCCCACTACGGGTGCTGCATGTCGTCGGCAAGCGGGCGTATGCGGATCGCAACGGGACCGAGATCCTCGTCAGCGCCCTTCGTCGTGTCCGACGCAAGATGCACGTCACGATCATCGGCCTCGACGGCGAACTGCCCAAGGTGCAGGCAGGGCCGTCGAACCGGAACCTCACCGTCGAGTACCACCCCGACGGGTTCGACAACCACTGGGACATGTACCGCAACCAGGACGTGCTGGTGATCCCCCGGCGCTACGGCGGGCTGTGCCTTCCGGCGTTGGAGGCGGCGGCGTGCGGGCTGGCGGTGATGATGCCGGACTGCTCCCCGAACGCCGAACTGGCGTCGGTGCTCGTCCCGGTGCGCCGCGCCGCCACGCTCAGCTTGGCCGCTGGCACGATCCGCACCGCCGAAGTCGCGCCGCTCGACCTGTCGGAACATCTGGACCGACTCGCATGGGATCGCAACTCGCTCATCCAGGCGAAGGACACCAGCCAGGCGTTGGTCCCCCGCTGGTCGATGTGGCGGCAGCGGTACCTGGACCGTCTGCAGGAGGTGGTGTCGCGGTGAAGGTCGATGTCATCGCCAGCGAGCAGCACTACCTCGATCACATGCTGCCGATCTTCGAGTGCCTCCCCACCCGCCTGCAGGGCCACGTCTTCCCTCTCGCCCCAACTCCTCGCAAGCCACTGTTCGATCATGTGGCGATGGTGGCCGGATGGCAGGACGTGGTGACGTTGAAGGGCCGGGCGAAGATGATCTACGTCGAGCACGGCTGCGGTCAGGCGTACCTCGGCGATGAGAAGATGGCGACCCTGCCCGGCTACTCGGGTGGTGCGGAACGGCATCCGCGTGACGTGATCGGCTACATCTGCCCATCCGAGACGGTGGCCGCACGGTGGAGCGCGCCGGCGGTCGCTGTCGG
>DAORTY010000080.1:3137-15841 GCA_035432905.1 Ilumatobacteraceae bacterium
ATGCTGATCATGGACAACAGCTCACTGATGTACGAGTTCGCCTCCCTGCGCCGCCCGGTCATCGCACTGAACGCCCCCTGGTATCGGCGCAACGTCGAGCACGGGCTGCGCTTCTGGTCGCACGTTCCCGGCATTCAGGTCGACTCCCCCGAAGAACTGCTCGAACTCGACCTGCTGTCGCATCTCACCAAAGACCCTGCACGGGCGCTCCGCAACGCTGCTGTCGCCGAGGCGTACGCGTTCACTGACGGTGGCGCGGCCCCGCGGGCGGCAGCATGGATTACTCAGCTCCTCGACTCGCGGTAGCATCCCCGCCATGACCTTCCTCGCCTGTGAGCCGTTCGCCGACGTCGACGCTGTGCTCGCCCGCGAAGAGTGCAAGGTGTCGGCCGACGACACCGACCTGATCCTCGACGCCCTCGACGCCGCATCGGACATGGTCTACATCATGTCGGGCGGCAAGGTGACCGGCCGGTGCGTGAAGACGATGCGCCCGCTGCGCCGTGCCGGCTGCTCCGAAGGTCGCGACGCCTGGTTCGACCAGTACGGGGTGGACTGCATCCCGCTCGTCGACAACCTGATCTCCGTCGACCTCGTCAAGATCAACGGCGTCGGCCTCAACCTGGCCGACTACGGCCTGATCGACAACACGGTGCTGTTCCGCAAGGACAAGACGTTCTGGCCCACCACCAACGACCTGAAGCTGGCCGACACCGAAGACGGCACGTTCTCGATCACCTTCGCCTTCGGCTGGATGCCCGACTGGCTGGCCGTCTCCTCCACCGTCGAGGTGGCGCTCGCCCTGATCGACGACTACGGCCGTGGGCGCGGGTACTTGCGTGGTGTCACCTCCGGCAACGTGCAAGGCGCCTCGGTGCAGCTCGCCGCTGCAGCGGGGGATGTCGCGTCGCGTGGGCTGCCGATGCTCACCAAGTTCCTCGGGGTGTACGCCCCGCTCGGCGGGATGGCTGTCGGGGTGTGGGCGCCTGAGCTGGAGAACGGGTGGGTGCTCGTCGAGGTCGAAGGGCCCAGCGGTAGCTGATGGAGCGCCGCACCCCACTGAAGCGGACCCCGTTCGTCCGCCGCCGACCGAAGCAGTCGAAGACCGCCGCCCGGTCATCGGGTTCCGACTTCCATCCTTCGGTGCGAGGCATCATCGAACGTCGATCGCTGGGACAGTGCGAGGCGGGGGTCGCTGGCTGTACGGGCAGAGCGCATCACATCCATCACATCTTGCGCCGCAGCCAAGGCGGCACCGGGGAAGCCGACAACGGGCTCCACGTGTGCTCGTCGTGCCACCATTTCATTCACGCCAACGTCACCGAAGCCCAGCTTCGCGGGTGGCTGCGGCGTTCGGGCGGTTCGGACACGTAGACAGGGGGATAGCCCGGCTGGAATGCTGTGCGCGATCTTCCTGTACGAAAGGATCGGACCATGTCCACCAACATTGCTGGCGCCGCGAACATCGGCGAACTGGGGGCCTGCGTCGTGCGGGCGGCCCGTCTCAACTCGAACTGCGCACCCACTGGTGGCGTGAACGGCGGCATCGTGACCGCTGGCCTCGTCACCATGACGGTCGATCCGCAGATCGAAGAGGGCACGAAGTACGAGCCGAAGAACGCTTGCGGCTCGACGCTCTACACCGCAGAGCGCGACGACAAGATCTTGCGCCAGAACATCTCGGGCGAGTTCGGCTTCTCCGACTTCGAGCTGATGGCGCTCCTGTTCGGCGGCTCCGTCATTCTCGGCAAGGTCGGCGGCGACTTCGCAGGCGAGGTCATCGGCTACTACGACCCGCTCTACAACGCCGCACCCCGCAACGGTGCATACCTGGAGGTCATCACGACCGCCATCGAAGAGGGCGCCGGTTCGTGTGTCGCTTCCGACGGTGGCACCCCGGTGGCGATCGGTCACATCTTCGGCAAGACGAAGCTGCGTGCCGGTTCGGCCACCTACGCCGACCAGGTGATCAACGTCGCGTTCTCGGGCACCGGCACCAACAACCCGAACCTGTTCAACGGCCCGTGGAACGACTACCCCGGTGCCGGCTACACCCCGAACAGCTCGCACGTCCGGGTCGGCTACACGCAGGCCGAGTACGACGCCATCCTCGCAGCGGTCACCGTCGGCTACGTCGATTTGCCAACTGGCTCCTGACGGTAGGTCACACTGTACCGGAAGTGGCACGAGCGGCCAAGGTTCGACCTGCCCACCGGCTCCTGATTCAAGCCCCCGACAGGGATCAAAGACCTCACCTTCGGGTGGGGTCTTTGACGTTCTCCCCCCACACCTTCTGCGAGGTGAGGTGCCAGCCTTCGCACGCGTCGCACTCGTACACGCGTTGCGGGACGGTGTCGCGGGTCGAGCGGGCCTGCAGCCGACGCAACGCCTTGATCGCCTCGAAGTGGTCGCGGAACCGACGCTTGCGGGTGACGTTGCACCGATCGCTCGCGTGGCTCATCGGTGCAGTCTGACACGGGTGGTACGTTGGCGACATGGTTCTTCCCGCACCCGACTGCACCTCCCCGTCCGAGGCGTGCTGCAACAGCATCTTCGACGTCGGCTACCACATCCTGACGCAGATGCTCGACGCGTTGACGGCGTGCATGGTGGACGGCTGCCAGCCGCTCGTTGCCTACGTCACCGTCGGTGAAGGTGACGCTGTGGTCGACGCGGTGACAGTGACCGCGACTTCGGTGGGGCCGATGTCGGGTACCCGTTCAGGGATGACCGTCGCAACACGAGCGGTGTACCTGGTGAGGCTGATCGAGTCGGGCTGGCCGGTCGCTCGGGGTGAGGGTGGGACGTTCATCCCCCCCGCTCCGATGGAGCAGCAGCGTGCGGTGGTGCACGTGTTCGCACGCGCCGAGGCGATGTACCGGCGCCTGCTGTTCATGGCCGCCAAGAACACGATGGGCCCTCCAGGTGTGCGGATCGCGCAGGCGTCGGTGGCGGGGATCGTGTTCATTCCCCCGTCGGCCGGCACGGTTGGTTCGAGCATCTCCGTCACCGTGGACATGAACTGACGTGACTGCCGCGCTGGAACGTGTGCGGGTGTCGCAGACCCTCGCCGGTTCCTCAGCGTTCGCCGCCGCGGTCAGCCGTCAGGTGGCACGCAAGCTGGCGGCCAGGCTCGACCAGGTCGGGCTCGATGCCGTCCGACGCTGCGATGCGATCGTGGCGGCCGAACTGGTCAACGACCGCCCCGCCAATCGCCGGCGCGGGGGACGGCATCTCCTTGGGTCGTTCCGCCATGAGGTGATCTGGAACGGGTCGACGTTCCCGGTGTCGATCCGGTTGTTCTCGTTGGCGAGCCCGGTGAAGGTGAACGCGATGGAATCCGGCGCCGACCCGCACCCGATCAGCGCGATCAACGGCCCAACCCTGGTGTTCCCAGGGTTCAACGCCAAGAGCGGGAAAGGGGCTGGCGCGTCGACGTTCGTCGGCCAGTTGGGGGACACCAAGTTCTCCAGCGCTCGTGGCACATCACAGATCCGTCAGGCGTACGGCAACGCTGGCGTGTTGGCGCGACCGAAGAAGGTGGACCACCCTGGCAACCTGCCGCACTCGATGATGGAACGAGCGTTGAAGGCCGCGGTCGAGGCAGCGTTGAGTGGTGCCCGACTGTGATCCTTGCGTTGGGTGTCCGCCCGACCTAACATGTCCGGCATGGCCAACCCAAAGCGCACCAACCTCGACGACCTGCTCGGCGAAGACGAACCAGTCCTGACGAAGCCGATCACCTTGTTCGGGCGCGAATGGGATGTGATCTGCGGCCTCAACTTCTTCACCCTGTCAGCCATCGGCGCCGGTGAACCTGGTGCTGTCGCTCAGTTCTTGCGCAATACCGTCGTCCCCGACCAGCGCGACGCGTTCGCCACCGCCATGTCCGCCGCAGCGAACCTGGATGCCGAGAAGCTGGGCAGGATCGTCAACGCGCTGGTGGAGGTCGCGTCGGAGCGCCCTACGACACAGCCGTCCGTCTCATCGCGGCCGGCGAGCAAGCGGACCTCCGCGCCGAGATCAGTGGCACGCTCCTCCTAGGGTCTGGGTTGCGGCTGCGCGACCTGTCGCTGTCGGAGTACCTGGATTGCGTGTGGGCACTGAAGGTCCGCATCAGCGGTGGGATGATGAACCCGTTCGAGTACCGGGATCTGATGAACGTCGCGTTCGGCTACTCGACCGAGACGGTGGATCAGGTGAAGAAGCGGTACGAGTCGAAGGGCGACACGAAGCGCAGGCCGGGCAAGGCTCCTGGGCCCCCGTCGGCGAAGGTGTCGGCGACGGAGATGGCGAAGTTCCAGGCGATGGTCGCCAACGCTAAGCCGCGTCAGCGTCCCACCACCGAGTAGCATCCCCGCTCGTGGACAATGCCGACGGCTTTGACGTCAACTTCAAGCTGAGTGACGCCGCGCTGACGGCCATGAAGGCGGCCATCACTGAGGCCATCGGCGACGCGATCAAGAACGGCTTCAAGGGCTTCAAGACTCAGGCGTTCCAAGAGTCCATGCGCGCCGCCGCCAAGGCGGTAGAGAAGACCACGAGGGCTTCCCGCGAGGCCACCAACACCAACAGGGACTTCTTCGCCGGGATGACCAAGGGGGAGCGTCAGGCGGCGTCGTTCGCGCAGTCGATCACCGAACTCGGCCTCGCTGTCGGGTTGCTGTCCAAGACGCAGGACCGGGCGCGTTCGCAGGAGCGCCAGGGGCAGATCACCGACCGAGAACGGTTCTCCCGCGCTGCCCAAGAGCGCCTGGCGATCATGGATCGCGAGACGAAGCTGACCGCCCAGTCGGCTCGCACCCAAGGCGAGCTGCAGGTCAACGCGGCGAAGGTCGCTGGCAAGCAGCGGGTGCAGATCATGCGCTCCGTGCTGGAGACGATCGGCCGGCTGGAGAAGGCGCTCGGGGCGACGATCTCTGGCTTCGCGAAGACGACCACCAGTGCAGTTTCCCGTTCCTTCACGGCGCTCGGTTCGATCCTCCACCGGCACAACCAGGACTTCAACAAGGGGCTCTCCGGTTCCTTGCGTGGCCGAGAACAGGACATGCGGTCGTCGTTCTCCCGCCAGGAGAAGATTCTTTCCGCCTCAGCCGCACGCCAGCAGGCCACGATCGCCGGGCTGCACACGCAGACCCGCACCGGCGTGCTGGGGGCAGCCAACCGCAGCTTCAACATCGGCGCATTCCTCGGCGCTGCCGCGATCGCCACGGCGGCGCGATCGACGTTCACCGTCGGTGCTGAGTTCACCCGCGGTCTTGCCGTCCTCCAGGCGCAACTCGATCTCACCGGCGAGTCGATGGCGGATGTGCGCCGCAAGTCGATTCAGCTCGGCAACGACATCACTCTCCCCGGCGTTTCGGCCCTCGACGCGGCGCAGGCGATCGGCCTGCTGTCGAAGCAGTTCGCGGCTCTCGGTGCCGGCGCGGTCATCGCCGCCCAGGACGCCTCGAAGGGTACACTGCAGCTCGCTCGTGCTGCCGGGGTCGGGGCGGAGGAAGCCGCACAGATCGTCGGGTCGGCCGTCAATGTGTTCGGCATCGCCGCCAACCAGGCCACCGCAGTCGCCGATCAGGTCACCGCCGCCCTGAAGAACGCAGCCGGCGTCAGCTTCGGTGACTTCGCTGACGCCTTCAAGCAGGCCGGTGCCGTCTTCGCCCAGTTCCAGGTGCCCGCGGTAGGGGCGACCGAGGCGCTGCTCCAGTTCGACACCGCCCTAGCGGTGATTGCCCGCTCCGGCGTTGTTGGCTCCGATGCTGGTACGTCACTCAAGCAGTTCTTCCTCCAGGCGAACCGCAACGTCGACGCCACCTCGAACGCCCTGCTTGCGCTGACTGAGCGCGCCGGGGAAACCGGGACCGCCTTCTACGACGCGGCGGGGAACGCCC
Organism: Ilumatobacteraceae bacterium; assembly: GCA_035432905.1. Classification (GTDB taxonomy): domain Bacteria; phylum Actinomycetota; class Acidimicrobiia; order Acidimicrobiales; family Ilumatobacteraceae; genus UBA668. The sequence continues at coordinate 9,026 of DAORTY010000080.1, forward strand.
GACCATTGGAGAAGACCCTCGACATTCTCCGCAAGGGGCTCGTCGGATACACCGATCAGCAGCGGAACACGACGCTGCAAACGATCTTCGGCTCCGACGCCATCCGCGTCGCCAACGCCCTCCTCGGCATCTCGACGGAGGAATACTCAAAGGTGACGACGGCGCTGCGCGAGCAGGGGCTCGCCACGAAGATCGCCGCCGCGCAGAACACCGGCTTCAAAGGGGCGCTCGACGCGTTGGGGTCGGTGCTGCAGACGCTCCAGATCGTCTTCTACGAGCAGATCAACCCGGCCCTCGCGACGTTCACCATCGCCATCGCCAGCGCGGCGAACGCCGTGTTCTTCGGTGAAGGGGCCTTCGCCGTGCTGCGCACAGGGCTGCTCGGTGCTGCTGCCGGGCTAGCGGCAATCGTCGCGGCTAAGGGCGCCGTCGAGGTGATCAAGCTGCTCGGGACGTCGTTGACCCTGCTGACGTCGCCACTCGGTGCCGTCCTGGCCGTTGCGGCCCTGCTGGGTGCTGGGATAGCGTTGCTGTCCAAGTATTCCAGCGACTTCCATGAGGCCCTCACTGGCCTCGGCCGCTACATCAGCACCCAAGGTCAGCGGATCTGGACCGCTTTCACCGACGCGATCAACACGGTCAGGGGCGCGTTCTCGACCACTCGGGAAGCCATCACGGGCACCGCCGACCGGCTGGAACGTGAGGCGCGGCCAGCGAGCCACACCTTCCGCAACCTGGCCGACACGATCAAGCGGGCGCTGTTCACCGCGACGACGTTCATCACCGAGAAGCTGATCCCCGCTCTCGCCACCGTCGCGATCTTCATCGGCAAGAACGTCGTCCCCGCCGTCTCGGCCGGGATCGAGATCATCGGCCGGGCCGCCAGCGCGGCGATCAGTTTCGTCGACCGCCTGGCGACAACCATCCGCCCGTTCATCCAGCCCGCGATCGACGGCTTCAAGGAACTGGGCAAGGCGATCGGCGGTGCGTTCGGTGGCGACTTCGCCGGGCTCAAGGGTGGGGCGGTCTCAGCCCTGTCGGGCATCGGCACGACGATCGCCGGGATCGCGTACGCGGTCGGTCAGGCGTTGTACCCGGTCGGCCAGAAGATTCTCACGTTCTTCAAGGATCTGTTCTCCGGCCCGAACCTGAAGAAGTACGCATCGGCGTTCCTCGGGCTGGTCGAGGAGATCGGCCGGATCATCGGCACTATCGTGTCGTCTCCAGCGTTCTTGAAGGCTGTCGCCGCGATCGCTGCAGCGGCGGTGATCATCGGCTTCCGCTTCGTCGAAGGTCTCGCACGCGGCATCGCGAGCAACCTGCCCGAGCTGGTGGGGATGCTGCGCGACGGGCTGGTCGCTGGACTGAAGGCGCTGTGGTCGAACCCGCTGATCCTTGTCGGCGCTCTCGCGCTCGCCCCTCTCGCGTCGCGGCTGTTCAGCCTGTTCAGGGGCATGGGCTCCGAGGCTGGGACCGGGTTCACTGCCGGGTTGAAGACGGCAATGACGGGCGCTCGGGGTGGGGCGGCAGCACTGTTCGGCGGCCTGAGCGGGGCGATCACCTCGAACGCCCTTGCGGCCAACCGGGCGTTCCGCAAAGAGCAGCAGAACCTCATCAACCAGACCCGCATCCTCGGAGGCGACACCTCGATCATCTCGCCGCGCACGATGGACGAAGCGCGGGCGCAGTTGAAGCGTCTCGGCGAAGGGGTCACCGAGACGCAGATGAAGGCGCTGCGCTGGCGCGACACCATGCAGCAGGCCGGCATCGCTGTAAAGGGCGTGTTCTCCGGCCTCGGGCAGACGTTGAAGGCGATCGGTCCTGCGCTCGCTGCCCCGATCCGGGGGTATGTGGCGGCCTTGAAAGCCACTGACGCCTACACGGGGGCCGGAACCGGCGGGGCGAAAGCGTTCGCCGGGGCTTTCGGCGCGTCACTGACAACGGCGAAGGGCTTGCTCACTAATGGCCTCAAGGGGGCATTCACCGCATTCGAGACCTTCGCCCATTCGCAAGGAATCTCAACTGGGGAAGCATTCGCGAGGGGTATCCAGAGCGCGGCTACGAAGGTTCTGGCTGTCGTCGGTGGGTTCATGGCCGGCAAGGCGGAGGGGGCCGCGGGTGGCTCGGGTATCACGAGCGCCCTCCTGGCGGGCGTCACGGCGGGGGCCGTGACCGGCAATGTCGCCATCGGCGCCCTGGCTGCTGGAGCATCACTGGTCGGCACGGCCTTCGGAAAGGCCGGGAAGGCGGCCAAAGAGTTCCGTGAGAAGGTGAAGGGGGTCACGGCTTCGCTGCGGGACGAACTGTCCAAGGCTGTCGACGAAGGGGTTCTCAGTCTGGCGAAACTGGAGAAGGGTCTTGTCGGGCTCAGCGACATCTCCGCTTTCGACTCAACGAAGGCCACGTTCCAAGACGCCTTGGGCGGTGACGGGGTGAAGGCGTTCGCTCAGTTCGGACTCTCATACCGGACGGACATCGAGCCCATCCTTCGCTCGGGGGGAGGTCTCGACCTTCTGAACGAGAAGATGACGTCGACGTTCCTGAAGGCGGCCTCCAGCTCCAACGAGTTCAGCACCCGGTTCGGCAAAGACTCCGAGGACGTGCGCAAGGCGCTCGCCGACCTGCTGGCTCCTGGTGGTGGCAGTAGCTTCGACGACCTTCAGGATCTTGCGGCTGACATCTCGAAGGCCACATTGCGCGCCGTCAACGACAACAAGTCGTTCCTTGAGGACATCATCAACACGGCGGGCGATCTGACCTCTGCTGTGGAGATCACGAAGAAGGGACTCGACGGCCTCAACTACGCCTCCAAGGTGTTCGCTGACGGTCCAGACGCCGCGCCCGTGAAGGCTGCGTTCCTTGACATCGACGCCAGGGTGCGCTCGACGACGGCTCTGGCCGAGGTTGCCTATGCCGCGATCAACAAGGTGTTCAATCCCCGCACCACCACGGCCGAACTGTCCCAAGCGCAGGCGATCGTCCAGGCATCGGGCCTGGGTAGTGCGGCCCAAACGTCGGCGTCGTCGGGGGCTGGGGCCTCCCTGATAGCGGCCGAGAACATCATCAACCGTGACGATCTGTCGCGCGTCATCGGGGAGGCCATTGCGTCGGCAGGAAAGGACGTCGTCTTCGATGACGCGTCCGCCCGGTCGTACGTCCAGCCCATCATCGACGCCTACCTGAACGGCATCACCGATCCGGCCTTGAAGTTCTTGATCGCCGCAGACCTCAACTCGAACTTCCCCGACCTCATCCCCACGTTCGACCTGGCGAACGCCGCCCAGGCAGCGTCCGACGCTGCGACGTCGATGCAGGAGTATCTGAACGAGAACTTCCCTGACGTGAAGTTCACTTCAGACACGGCGTCAGCGGTGGTCGCCGCCGGTCTGACGATGGATGAAGTGAACGCCTATGTGAAGGCTCATCCGGCGATAGCGAAGGCCACGTTCGACGAGCAGGCCGCCGCCGCAGCGGGGGCCGCCCTTGGGCATGTGGTGACGACCGAGTTCCAGAGCCGAACCGTCGACGGGTTGGTCCCCGTGTTCGACATCCCGGTCATCACCGCGGCAGGCAAGAAGGGCGGTGAGGCGATCGGTGACGGGTTCATCGGCGGCATCGCCTCGAAGGTCGCCGCGGTCGCCTCCGCAGCCGCGGCGATGGCGCGCAAGGCGGCTGCAGCGGCGAACCGCAACCTGGAGATCGAGTCCCCGTCGCGGGTGTTCCATCGCATGGGCCGGTTCATCGGCGAAGGTCTCGCTGAGGGCATCACCAACAGCACCTCCGACGTCTCCGATGCTGTCACCCGCCTCGTCAATCGAGTCGTCGAGGCAGGCCGTGCTGCGGGCTCGGGGGCGGCTGACGCTCTGCGCGGGGTCGGCTCTGCCATCTTCGACGGCATGGTCGGCTCCGGCGCCGAGGTGAACACCGGAGCGTCATTGTTGGATGCGCGTGGTGCGATCACCACCGCGCTCGATCAGCTTCGCGAGTCGCTGTCCGGCGAGGGGTCGTCGACGTCGCTGAACATCAACGACGCCCTCGGGGTGCAGAACATCCAGCAGTTGACCGGCGCGTTCGACACGATCGCCGACTTCGGCCGGGTGATGCTCGCCCAGGGCGTCGATGCGGCCACCGTGTCCACCGAGCTACAGAAGCAGGTGGCGGTCCTCGTTCAGCTCGCAACGTCGCTGGGGTTCGATCAGCAGGGCGTGGAGGACATGGCGGCCTCGCTCGGCCTGTCTGGTGAGGCGCTCGGCGCGTTCGTTGAAGCTGCAGCGAAGGCCGCCGCTGACCTGGCAACGATCGCAGCACAGGTGGCACAGATCGACCTGTTCAATCAGAGTTTCGGTTCGGGGGCTGTCGGCCCGGGGTTGGGCGGTGCGCTGAACACGGCAATCTCCGGGGTGACGAACGCCGGTCAGCAGTTCTTGACGGACTGGGAGACGCAGATCAACACGGTGTTCCAGATCGGCGCGATGGACCCGACGAAGCTGACCGCGTCGCAGAAGGTGATTTGGGACGAAATCGTCGCCGGTCAGGTGTTCGGTTTCGATCCGACCACCGTGCTCGGGGCAGGGAACCTGCAGTCGATCACTGGAGGGTTCGATGCGATCGCCAAGATGGGCGAGGCTATGCTCGCCGGTGGAGCTGACGCTGCGTCGGTGGCCGCAGCTATCCAGAAAGCCACCGATGACCTCGCAGCGAAGGCTGCCGGACTTGGGTTCGACTCGGCAGCGGTCGCCGGGGTGGCAGCCTCACTGGGTCTGTCTCCTGGGGCGATCGGCGACTTCGTCCAGAACGCCGCCGCCGCCGCTGCTGCTGCGACCGCACCCAACCCGAACGCTGCTGCTGCCGCTGCTGCCGTCGCGGCTCTGCCTCCGGCGGCGATCCCCGTCTACCATCCGCCGGCCCCGAGCACGGGCGGGGCTGGTGGGGCGTTCACCCCGTCGGCTGACGCCGAGGCTGCGGCTGCTGCTGCTGCTGCTGCGGCGTTCCAGCCACCGTCGGGCGGTGTCTCCAACTTCGGGGCCGGTCTGTCCCCTCAGGAGTTCATCAACGCTGTTGCCCCGCCGTTGGCTAAGGTCATGCTGCAGGCGCTACGAGCGGGCGGTAGGTGACGATGGCTGAAACCGATTTCACCAGGGTGTGGTTCCATCTGGCGTCCGACCTGACCGACAGCCTGGAGCTGAACCTGCCAGCGAACGGGTGGACGTCGCCGCGCTCGGGCGTCGGCGAGACCCGCCGGCTGGCCGCCGGCCGCACGGTGGCCGTGACGCGCCCTGGCACGACGCGAGTGGCGAGCGTCTCGGTGATCATCACCGACCGCGACCAGGTGTCGTGGCTGGAGGAGAAGATCAACCGGCAGGTGTTGGTCCGGTCTCCTCGCGGTCATCGCTTGTGGGGTACCTACCAGGTGGTCGATGTGCCTGAGCCGACGGGGCGGAACTACAACGTGATCTGCACGCTGTCGGTGTCCGAGGTGACGGTGAGCGAGATCGTATGACCGTCGTCAGTTTGATCTCTGCGCCGGTCACCGAGGTCTCGGCCGGGGTCGACTTGTTGACGTCGACGAACGTGTTCGTGGAAGACATCTCCGCCGACCTGAAGCCCGACTCGTCGACGATCACGCGCAACCTGTCGAACAAGATCCACGGCACCTGCGACCTGTCGTTGCAGCGCGAGCTGAACTGGGGGAAGGACCGGGTGCGGCCGTGGGTGGAGATCTCCGCCGACGGGGAGACCACCACCCGCTGGAACATGGGCGTGTACGCGATGGTCACCCCGACCCGCGAGGCTGGCGAGACGCCTGCCTTGTGGCGGGTGCAAGGGTACGACCTGTTGACGGTGCTCGACTCGCCGTACGGCTCCACCTACTCGGCTGCCGCGGGCTCGGTCCCGTTGACGCTGATCGCCGCCTTGCTGACCGCTGCCGGGGAGACCAACGCGATCAGCCAGGCCGGGATCGCTCTGACGTTGCCGGCGGCGAAGACGTGGCCGATCGACCAGGACAACACGACGTTGCTGATCATCAACGAGTTGCTGGCTGCGATCGGCTACGGGCCGCTGTGGTGTGACCGTGAGGGCAGGTTCCGATCCGACCCAATCGTGGTGATGGCATCGAAGTCGGCGATGTGGGCGTACGACGCGGATGACGAGTTCACAACCACTGTCGGGATGGACCGCTCCGTGGAGGCCGACTTCTTCAACACCCCGAACCGGTGGGTGTTCATCCGTGATGATGCGGGCGAGTCGGTGGGCGCGGAAGGGTCCGGCATCTACACGGTGTCGAACACCTCGACCGGCCCAACCTCTCAGGCTGGGCGTGGTCGCACGATCAACAAGATCGAACGCCTCCAAGCCACCTCACAGGCGGCGCTGATCGCGCAAGGCAACGCGATCGTCGCCGCCGACATCCGCGGCGCGGCGTCGATTGCCATATCCGTGCAGACCAACCCCGAGCACTGGCATGATGACGTGGTGACATACGTGGACGCGCAACTCGGGGTGAGCGGCAAGTGGGCTGTGGCTGAGTGGCGCCTCGACCTGGGTGGCGCGTTGATGTCGATGAAGCTGGAGTCGATCTGATGTCCGACAGCGCATGGGGCCTGGTGTCACAGGTGGCCCCTCTCCTGGTCCGCCTCAACGGCGACGTATCCACTGACACTCCTGTCGCGTTGAAAGACTCGGGGATGACGTTCTCGGTCAACGACAAGGTCGGCCTGCACCGCTTCGGCTCGCAGTGGGCTGTCGTGGCGAAGCTGGTGGCGACATGACCGAGGCCGAGAAGATCGCCGCTGCGGTCGCACGTCGCGCTGACGG
>DAORTY010000081.1:0-15497 GCA_035432905.1 Ilumatobacteraceae bacterium
GAAGTAGACCGCCTCCCACGTGTTGAGCAGCACCGGCCGCGCCGACCGCGGGTGCGACGGCAACGCGCGCAACGAGCGATGAAAGCCCCACGACGCCGGCGTCAGCCCACTGTCGGAGTAGGTCGCAATGATGCTCGGTGAGTCATACGACTCGCCCGGCTCCAAGCAGATCTCACCGGGGTGCACCAACTCGCCGCCCTGCACGTACCGGCGACCATCAGGCATGCACTCGGCGAACAACGTGTGGTTTCCGCTCCATGCGACATGCACTCCCCACACCTCTCCGCACCACTCGCCGAACCCAGGCGTGCCGGCGAAGACGAGCGGCTGGTGCTCGTGCGAGGTACGTCCCGCGCGGTTCTCCGAGACCCACGCACCGCTCCCCCATGGCCGCCGAACCGGATGGAACTCACGAGTCCAGCGGCCATCGAACGTCAACAGCTCGCAGGCGTGCGCCGGCACTGGAAGGGTCGGGTGCAGTGCATCGAGCAGGTAACGAGTCGTGCCGTCGTTGGTTATTCGAGCATGCACGGTGAGTACGTCGCCGAGCACGATCGTTGTCGTCAAACGAAGCCCCGCCACCGCGTCGAGAGCGGTGACCACGACCCCACCATCGACGGACAGAACCTCGTGCCGAACAAATCGCGGCGCCCACGCAGCACCACCCTGGCGGTGCCCTGCAAGACCCGGACGCCCCTGGAAACCACTGCCGTGCTCGGGAACAACGCTGACCGGCGCCACGACATCGAGCGCACCCTGCACCAGCGGACGGGCCAACGCAGAGATCACCGAGCCGGGGTCGACGGAACCCAGCGGAGCACCCCAGTGGACGATGACCGGCGCACCGAACGACTCGTCGATCACCACGTCGGCGTGCTCACCGCGCAGATGGATCATGGACTACCCCTTGTTGGCGCCGAGCGTCAACCCACCGATGAACTGACGCTGCAGCGCAAGGTACACGACGAGCGTCGGCATCGCCACGATCACCGACGCAGCGGCGATGAGGTTGTCATTCGAGAAGAACGCACCGCCGAGGTTGGCGATCGACGACGTGATCGGCCGCTCGTCACCCTTGTTGATGAGAACCACCGCCCAGAAGAAGTCGTTGTACAACCACGTGAACTCGAGCGTTGCCAGTGCGGCAAGCACCGGGCGGCACAGCGGCATGATGATCTGGAAGAACTGTCGGCTGACACTGGCACCGTCGACCAGCGCTGCTTCACCCAGTTCCTTGGGAATCGTCTTCATGTAGTTGCTGAGCACGAACGTGCAGAAACCTGTCTGGAACGCCACATGCACGATGATCACCGCGATCTTCGTGCCGAGCAGGCTGCCGGTGTCTGTGTCGCTGAGAAAGTTGGGCCACGGCGTGGCCTTGAACATCTGGAACAGCGGCTGGAAGATGACCTGGGCGGGCAGCAGGTTGCCAGCGGTGAAGAGCAGCAGCAACGCGATGTTGAACCGCCAGCTGAAGCGGCTGACAGCGAACGCCATCGTGCTGGAGAAGAACAAGATGAGCGCCATCGACGGGATCACGATGAACATCGTGTTCTTGAACGTGTGGGACATGTTGCCCTGGGTCCACGCGTCCTTGAAGTTCTGCACCGTGAGCGACTTCGGCATCGAGAAGATGCCGTACTTCTGCGTCTCGGCATACGGCCGAAATGCTGCATAGATGGCACTGACCACGGGGACCAACCACACGAGGGCCATGAAGGTGAGGAACACGTACAGGAAGCCACGTGACCACTTGGTGTGTTTGGCCGGACGCTTCACGACGGTCAGCGCAGCGCTCATGAATCGGCCTCTCGGTAGTTGTTGATGAGGTACCAGATGATGAACCCGAGGCACAGCATCAGCAAGATGACGCCGTACGCCGACCCGAGACCCACCTGGCCACCTCCCTCACCGACGAGGTTGTCGCGCACGAGGATGCCGAGAACCTTGGTACCGGGGGGCGACTTGAGGGCGAAGATGATGTCGAAGGCTCGCAGCGCTTCGATGACGGTGATGACGAAAACCACCACATTGATCGGCTTCATCACCGGGAAGATGACCCGGCGGAAGGCCTGCCATTCGTTGCAGCCGTCGATTGCAGCCGCTTCGCGCATCGCGGGGTCGACGCTCTTGAGACCGGCGAGGTAGAGCACCATCACGTAGCCGATGTGGCGCCAGGCCATCGCAACCAGGATGGCGGCAAAGTTCTTGGTGAGTCCCAGTGACGTGTCGAGACCGGGAATGTGGAACTGGAAGATCTTCTCGGAGTTGCCCACCCAGTCGATCTGGTTGCCTTGCGACGTGCGACCGAGAATCACGTTGAACAGGCCTTGGCGCGGGGAATACATGACGCTCTTCCAGATGAACCCGACGATGGCGAGCGAGAGCACCACCGGCATGTAGAAGATGCTCTGGTAGAGGGCTGAGCCGCGGATGTTCTTGTCCAGCAGGTACGCGAACAACACGCCCACGATGCTGCAGATGGAGAGGAAGACCAGCAGCAGGACGTTGTTGAACAGTGCCGGGAAGAACTTGCCGTCGAAGACGGTGAAGATCGCCCAGTAGTTACGGAAGCCGATGAGTTGCCACGACCCCAGCTTGAGACCGTCCCACTTGGTGAACGACAGGGAGATCGTCATGAACGCCGGAACCCACACGAACACCACGTGCACGAGTGTGGGGATGCCGGCCATCAGCCACAGCGTGATCTTGTCACCACGCGACAACTGGGAATACCGCCGCCGGCGGCGGCGCCCCACAGGGGGCACCGCCGCCGTTTCGACGGGAGCTGTGATCTCAGCTTCCATGGCTCATTCTCAGAGGTACTGCGACTTCTGAGTTTCGATGTCGTCGAGGATCGAGTCGATCGTCGACGGGTCAGCATGGAAGTTCGCGAAGGCGTCGGAGATGACGTTCGACACGAAGTCCGGGCTGGTGTCGCGGTCGAGGAACTGCGCGATGTTCTTCGCAGCCCCGACCAGCTCGGCCGACTTCTTCTGGATCGGCGTGAAGACCGACGAGTCGAACTTGCTGTTCGCCGGCACGGCACTGGGGTTCACGGCGTTGGCGGCAGTGATGAAGTCGAGCCCACCGATCGCCGTCAGCATGGCCTTCGCGCCGTCTTCGTTCTTCGGCGAGGCGGCCATCATGAAGCCGTCGATCGGGGCGTCGAGTGCGTCGGCACCGATGGCCGGGTCGAGCTCGGGGAAGTTGAAGAAGTCGAGGTCGTCGAGGTACTCCTGGTCGGTCGAGTTGCTCGAGACGAAGGTGCCCAGGTAGTACATGCCGGCTTCCTTGCTCTCCAGCGCGGTCGCTGCTTCCTGCCAGGTGCGCCCGTTGGGGTTCTCCTGGTGGAACGGCAGCAGGTCGGTCCACAGTGCGAACACGGCCTTCACCTTGTCGCCCGTCCAGTCTTCCTTGCCGGCCAGCAGGTCGACGTGGAACTGGTAGCCGTTGAGGCGCATGTTCAAGATGTCGAACGTGCCCTGTACCGGCCACTTGCCGTCGTTGGCGTACGCGAACGGCACCAGGCCATCGGCCTGCATCTGCGCGGCGAGGGCGAGCAGCTCGTCCTTGTTGGTGGGGACGGTGTAGCCCTTCTCCTCGAACAGGCTCTTGCGGTAGTGCACGGCCCACGGGTAGTAGCTGGTGGGCACGAGGTACTGCTTGCCGTCGTTACCGGTAGCAGCGGTCTTGAAGCCTTCGGTGAAGTCGGGCAGGTTGTCCCACACCGAGCTGATGTCGCCGGCGAGACCCTTCTCCGCGAAGAAGCGCATGCGGTAGCCGGCGAACCAGGTGAACACGTCGTCGGGCTGCTGCAGGTAGCTGGTGATGTTGTCCTGGAAGCTGTTGTGGTCGACGAAGTTGCCGGTGTACGGCACGCCGGTGGCATCGAGGCCGGCCTTGGCGCCGTCGTAGGCAACGCTGCCCGCTGCCTCGTTGATACCGACGGTGACGGCATCGCCCGAGGGGGCGGCGGTGGTGTCGGTACCGGCGGCGGCGGTGGTGTCGGTACCGGCGGCATCGGTGGCGGGCGTGGTGGAGCCTGAATCCTTGTCGTCGCTGCCGCAGGCTGCAAGCAGGCCGGCACCGGCAACAGCCGCGGTGCCGATGATGAGGCCGCGGCGAGACACGATGTTGAACCCGACATCACTCGGGCTGGGTGATTGTTCGTAACCTTCTGACACGATTCCCCCTAGTGGATGTGTGTTCGGACTGCTGAGCCGCTCGCACGGTTGCCGAGCGCTGACATGAACATCCCATGGACCATGCGCGCCTGTCAAGGGTCATTGTTCACTATTCGCACACATTTTGTGCGTTATACGGCCGATGGGGGGCGGCTTCACGCTCAAGCGCCTAGTTTTTGTTCGAAACTGTTGACTTTCCAAACACCTGCGGTCAGGCTACGCACATGTCCAGCACGGTTGTCGACGCGGTTGCAGTGCGCGCGCTGGCCCGTCAACGTCACGATGTGATCGTGGCCGAGGTGCGCCGACGCGGGGTAGTGCGCGTCAGCGAACTCTCCACCCTGTTGGGCGTCAGCGACATGACGATTCGCCGCGATCTGGAGATGCTCGACGAGGCCGGCATGGTCACCAAGGTGCACGGTGGTGCCACCTTGCGCGCCGAGCGCAGCAGTGATGAACCCGGCTTCGAGGCCAAGTCATTGCGCAACATGGCTGAGAAGCACGCGATCGCCATGGCGGCAGCGGCCATGATCACGCCTGGCAGTGCTATCGGCATCACTGCCGGCACCACCACATGGCAGCTCGCCTACCACCTCGTCGACATCCCTCACCTGACGGTGATCACCAACTCCGTGCGCGTCTCCGATGTGCTCTACAAGGCCCCGCGCCCCGACCGGACGGTGGTCCTCACCGGTGGCGACCGCACGCCCTCCGATGCATTGGTGGGGCCAGTGGCTTTGGCCACACTGCGGACGTTGCACCTCGATGTGGTCTGTATGGGGGTGCACGGCATGGCACCCGAGGCCGGCTTCACGACGCCGAACTTGCAGGAGGCGGAGACCAACCGGGCCTTCGTCGACTCCACTCAACACCTCATGGTGCTTGCCGACCACACCAAGTGGAACCTCATCGGCCTCAGCACCATTGCCCCACTCGAACGGGCGGCCACGATCATCTCTGATCGTTGGCTACCAGCGCCAGCTCGCACCGCTCTCAAGCAGACCGTGCCACAGTTGGTCTTGGCAGACTCAGAGTTCAACGAAGTACCAGCGCCGTTCGAAACTCGCACGGCCGACCGAAGGAGACAGAATGGCTAGCGTCACGTTCAGCGAGGCGTCACGCGTCTACCCGGGAATGAAGCATCCCGCTGTCGACCGCCTCAACCTGGAGATCAACGATGGCGAGTTCCTCGTGCTCGTCGGCCCGTCGGGCTGTGGGAAGTCGACGACGCTGCGCATGCTCGCCGGCCTCGAGCCGATCGACGCCGGGTCGGTGCTGATCGGCGATCGAGACGTCACGTGGGTGCCGCCGCGCGACCGCGACATCGCCATGGTGTTCCAGAGCTACGCCCTCTACCCGCACATGACGGTGGCGGAGAACATCGGCTTCCACCTCAAGATCAAGGGTCTGCCCAAGGAGGAGATCCGCTCCATGGTGAAGGAAGCTGCCGACCTGCTCGATCTCGGCGAGTACCTCGATCGCAAGCCCGCCAAGCTCTCCGGCGGCCAGCGTCAACGAGTGGCGATGGGTCGCGCGATCGTGCGCAACCCGAAGGTGTTCTTGATGGACGAGCCGCTGTCCAACCTCGATGCCAAGCTCCGCGTACAGACCCGCACGCAGATCGCTGCACTGCAGCGCCGGCTGGGCGTCACCACTGTCTACGTCACGCACGACCAGGTGGAAGCCATGACCATGGGTGATCGGGTGGCAGTATTGAAGGATGGCCTGCTGATGCAGTGCGCCTCGCCACGCGAGCTGTTCACCCGACCCGCGAACATCTTCGTCGCGGGGTTCATCGGATCGCCGGCCATGAACGAGATGCAGTGCACCGTCAACAGCGACGGAGCCGAGTTTGCCTCGTTCAACATTCCACTCACCCCCGAGCAGCGAGCTGCGCTCACGTCTGATCAGCTCACTGTCGGAGTGCGACCGGAGAACCTACACCTGAGCCACGACGGCACCGGCGTGCACGCCACCATCGGCACCGTCGAGGAGTTGGGCAGTGACAGCTTCCTGTACTGCACGCCAGAAGGCCATGCAGAGGCATCCATGGTGTCGCGTGCGGAGGGCCTCTCCGCCGCCCGCGTCGGCGACACCGTGCAGCTGCGTCCGGACCCTGGGGCGCTGCATCTCTTCGACACAGCGACCGGTCTGCGTCTGCCGGACTGATCCCTGTGACCGAACCGCACACCGAACAACACGATGTTCGCGTCGATCCCTACCTGGGGACCGTGGTCCACGTGGTGGGCACCCGCCAGGCGCGGCCCAATCTGCCCAGCACGGGCTGCCCGCTCTGCCCGGGCGGGCGCGAATCCCCTGAGCCATACGACGTGCGCTGGTTCGAGAACCGCTGGCCGGCGATGCCGGGCGGTCGTTGCGAGGTTGTCCTGTACACATCGCAGCACGATGCCACGTTCGCCTCCTTGGGCGTCGAGGGAGCACTCAAGGTGATCGATCTGTGGGCCCAGCGCACCACCGAGTTGGGTGCTCGCGACGATGTCGACTACGTGCTCGTGTTCGAGAACCGCGGACCGGAGGTGGGTGCCACCATCGCCCACCCCCACGGGCAGATCTACGCCTACGACCACGTTCCAGATCGCCCGCTGCGACTGCTCGACGCCAAGTGGACGCCCGATCTGCACCCCGGCGACCGCCTGGTTGCCGAGCATGGCGGGTGGCTGGCGTGGGTGCCCCCAGCCAGCACCTTCCCGATCGCGGTATCGCTGGCGCCGCGGCTACAGGTGGCGGACCTGGCCACACTCGACGATGCCGGGCGCAACGATCTCGCAGCATTGCTCACCGACGTGGTGTCACGGCTCGACCGTCTCTATGACCAACCGCTGCCGTACATGATGTGGTTGAATCAGCGACCCACCGACGGCGGCGAGTGGCCGCAGGCATGGTTCAACATCGAGATTGTGTCACCCTGGCGACGCGCGGGCGTGCCCCGATTCATCGCCGCTGCCGAAGTTGCGTGCGGCGAGTTCTTCAACCCCGTCATCCCCGAAGTACTAGCTGAGCAGCTACGCGCGCTGGACTGACCCGCCCGGCTGCGTCAGGCGTCGGGGTCGATCGGGTTGAACGCCGGCGTGCGCTTCTGCATGAAGCTGGCGACACCCTCTTTGAAGTCAGGTCGTCGCAATGACGCTTTCATCATCTCGATCGCATCGTGCGTCGCCGGGATCAGGCCACGATCCCAGTCCCCGTACACCTGACGCTTGATGACTGCCATCGAGGTCGGCGACGCGAACTGCGCAAGCTCGGCGGCGAACTCGAGCGTTCGATCCAGCAGGTGCTCGGGCGCAACAACTTCGTTGACCAGACCCATCTGAGCGGCTTCCTCGGCCAGGAACACACGGCCCGAGAACAGCAGGTCGAGCGCACGGGCGTTGCCGACGAGTCGGGGAAGCACCCAGCTCATGCCGTACTCGGCGATCAGGCCGCGGCGTGAAAAGGCAGTCGTGAACTTCGCACCGGCGGCGGCGAACCGAATGTCACACATCAGCGCCTGCACCATGCCGATGCCAGCACAGGCACCGTTGACGGCGGCAATGACCGGCTTGGGAATCAGCGTCGTGTGGTACTGCGGTCGACCGCCTGCAGCGCTCTCGGCGCCGCCGCTCCCGCTGGACGCGCCAATTCCCTGCAGCGTCTCCATATCGGCTCCGGCGCAGAACCCGCGACCGGCGCCGGTGACCACGATCACCTTCACGGCCGGGTCGGCGGCCGCTTGGTCGAGCAGCTCGAAGTAGCGGGTGGCCAGCGGACCGTTCCATGCGTTCAGCCGTGCGGGCCGATTGAGGGTGATCAGCGCAATGCCGGGCTCGCGGTGTTCGATCAGTACGACGTCGTCAGTCATCGTGGGGAACGTAGTCGTCGGCGTCCGCGTCTGCCGAGACGGGCGATTCGTCGACATCGACGACGACGACCGGCTCATCATGACGGTGTCGCTGACGATCGATGAAGAGGTACAGCACTGCGGCTGCGACCACGAACACCGCCACCCACTGGTTCAGGCGCCATCCGCCGCCCGAGTTGGCGGGGTCGATACGCAAACCCTCGATCCAGAAGCGACCGGTGAAGTAGCCCGCAATGAACACTGCCAGCAGTCGACCCGGCCGCAACTTCATCCGCCGGTCGATCAGAATCAGCACCGCGCACAGCGCCAGGTTCCACAGGGCTTCGTAGAGAAACGTCGGGTGGAACAGCGTGCCGGGCGCGTAGCCCGCCGGCAGATGGGCATCATCGATCTCGAGCCCCCACGGCAGCGTCGTGGGCCGACCGAACAACTCCTGGTTCCACCAGTTACCGAGCCGACCGATTGCCTGCGCCAGGGGGACCGCCGGGGCGGCGGCGGTGAGCACACCAGGCACGGAGAGACCAAGTCGCTTGATGGCCCAGACAGCCACCAGCACACCCGCCAGCAGCCCACCGGGAATACCGAGGCCGCCCTCCCAGATCTTCAGCCAGCGACTCGGTTCCTTCCACGGCTGGCTCTTGTCGGTGACGATGTAGTACAGCCGGGCACCGATCACACCCGCGCCAACAGCCCACATCGCAATCGAGCTCATGTCGTCGCGGGTGCCGACACCGGCCTTCTCCATGCGGCGACCGGCCAGCCAGACACCGGCGACGACACCGAGCGCGATCATCATCCCGTAGGCGTGAATGGCCAGCGGGCCGATGTTGAAGACTCCGTCCGACGGACTAGGGATCGATGCAAGCAGGGTCCCGGGGGTCGGTGCAGTCATGGCTGCAGTATGTCAGCCAATGCTCACAGATACGGATCGTTGGGACTGGCGGCTTCGTCCCACCACTCGACGGGCGAACCCTTCGTCTCCCAATCGCCGAATGGGAGAATGCAGTTCACTGGGCACACCGGGAGGCATTTGTCGCACCCGCTGCACAGCTCGGGAATGATCACCACATCCGGTCCATGGTTGAAAATGGCGCCGAACTGCGGTGGGCAGTGACGCAGACATGCGTCGCAGTTGATGCACTCCAACATCTCGATTCGCAGCGGCGCGTTCTTCCACTTGTCATTGCGCGTGCGTTGTGTGATTCGGTCTGGCCGAGTACCTGCCATGGGGCGAGTGTAGGACGCGCGGGCGGTCTCAGATTGACCCACGGGTCAATGCCTGCTGGACTGAGTGTGTGGTCGACGATCGCCGACATACCGAACAGGGCAACGAACGCAAGCAGCAGTTGCTGCGGGCCGCCGAGCAACTGTTCACGGAGAAGGGCTACGGCGCGACGCGTATCAGCGACATCTGCGCCGCCGCGGGCGTCGCCAAGGGACTCTTCTACTGGTACTTCCCGACCAAGGAATCACTCTTCGCCGAACTGGTCCGCACGATGCGACTCAACCTGCGGCGCACTCAGGCCGGCTCGATGGATCCTGCGGCCGACGCGGTCACTCGCATCCGTCAAGGAGCCGAGGCAAGTGTGCGGTTCATGGCCGAGCACCAGACCTACTTCGCGTTACTCGATGTCGAGCGCACCGACGACACATTGAGCTCGGTGATGAAGGAGGGCAGCGATGTGTACGCCTCCGATGTGCGCCGGCTCATCAAAGCCGCTCAGCGTGACGGGCTCTTGCCCGACGGGGACCCGTCGTTCTACGCAATCGGCGTGCTCGGGTCGGTCTCATCCTTCAGCCACGCGCACCGCAACGGCAGGCTGGCCATCCCTATCGATGATCTCGCCGCGCTGGTCGGCGATTGGGTCATGCAAGCGCTGACAGGTCGAGCAGCGACATCAGCGACGGGTCGCGGCGAGTCATCACCACGATGAATGCGTGCACGATGCGCGGGTCGAACTGCGAGCCGCTGCCGGCAATCACGTAGTTGACGGCGTCGACCGATGACCACGCGTGCTTGTACACCCGAGCGCTGATCAGCGCGTCATAGACATCGGCGACGGTCACGATGCGGCCACTGAGCGGAATGGCCTCGCCGACGAGCCCGTTCGGATAGCCCGTTCCGTCCCACCGCTCGTGGTGCGTGGCGGCCAGTTCTGCTGCCAGCTGGATGAGCGGTGACGGGCTGTCTGCCAGCATCTCGGCCCCGAGCGTCGTGTGTGTCTTGATGGTCTCGAACTCGGCGGCCGTCAACGCACCTGGCTTGAACAGCACCGCATCGGCAACGGCCACCTTGCCGATGTCGTGCAGCCGCGCCGCCAGCCGCAGCCTGTCGACGAACTCGGTGGTTTCGCCCATCTCGACCGCCATCTCTGCCGCCAGGTCACCGACTCGAACGGGGTGCGCGGTAGCCGCCGTGTCCTTGAACTCGGCCAGAACGGCGACCCGACGCAACGACTCGACCAGGAAGACCTCCATCTGGTCGGTGCGTTGGGTGACGAGTGCCTCCAGCTGAGAGGTGCGCAGGCGCAGGATCTCGGATTGCTGACGCGCGGTTTCCGTCTCGTGTTGAATCTGCAGAGTACGGATGCGTAGGTCTGCCCCGCGGCTGAACAGCTCCTCGGTGAGCGCGTAGCGGGCCTCTTGATGCATGAGTGCCGTCTCGAAACGGCCCATCTCCTTGCACAGGTGGGCCAACTTCTCACGCAATGTCAGCGCCACTTCAGTCATGCCTGCCTGCATCGCGAGCTCGAGCGCATCGTTCCATTCGCGCAGAGCATGGTCGCGGAGATGTTGCGCGACGTACAGGTCGCCGCGAGCTGTCCGCACCGTGACCACACTGCCCGGCGAGAGTGCCACCCGGCGAACAGTTCGATCGCGCAACACACCGTCGGCCTCGTCGAGACAGCAGGTTGCGCGGTCCAACGCGGACAATGAAACGTAGGCGATTGCGAGACGAGCGAGGATCTCGGGGACGAACTCGGACGAGTGCACCCTGGCGAGTTCCAGCGCAGACTCACCGAGGCTCACAGCCAGGAGGTCTTCATGGCGGTCGGCGCGGACCTTGGCCATGTTGGCCAGGGTGATGGCGTCGAGGTCGGGCCGATCCTGACCCTTGTTGGCCATCAGCGCCGCTTCGTAGGTGACGATCGCGCGGTCGGTGTCGCGCAGACTGTGCTGGATGACAGCGAGAGAGTTGAGCAGGAGCCCTTCGCTGGATCGCTCGTTGGTCGAGCGGTACAGCTCGAGCGCGGCGAGTGCGGACGTCAACGCCTCGGAGAAGTTGGCCGCCTGGTACTGGACAGCGGCGATCAGATTGAGGGCGTTGACCTCGGACTTCGTCGCTCCGCAGCGATGCGCGAGGTCGCGCGCTTCGAGCGCCACGGCGAAGGCCTCGTTGGTGAGACCGTCGGCGTACGACAGTTCGGCCAGGCGGTACAGCGATTCCGCTTCACCGTGCTCGTCCTGGCGCGAACGCGCCATGACCCGCGCCTGTTGCACCATCGAACGAGCACGACCGAGGTCCCGGGACTCCGCCTCGCGGGCCATCTCGAGCAGGTTGATGACCGTGGGTTCAGCGCCGAGACCGTGCGTTGCAGACACTGTCGACGTCATGTTCACCCTTTCGATCCTCTGCGCGCGCTGCAGTCCACACCGCTGTGTCACGTTAGTTATCGACCGTTCTTGCCACCGCGATAGCGAAGATTCCTGCGATAGTCCTCTCACGGCCCGTGAGCAGCGGATTCGTCCTATCCTGAGCCGGTGAATCCGAGGCGGCGGGAGCGTGCCGCGCACCGAAATCTGGACAGTTCGGCTATCACCGCCATTGCCCCGGTGCTGGCTGTCGCGCCTGTCTGGCTGCTCGCGATCCTGGTCTTCTGGTGGCCCGTACACCTGCTCTGGCACGTGACATTTGTGTGGTTCGCTGTCGGATACCTCGTTGCGGTGGTACTGCTGTTCTTACGACCGGTGCAGGTATTCGTACTGGCACCACTCTTGGGGGCACATCAGCCGACGTCCGAACAACGCCGTGCGCTCGCCCCTGCGTGGCGTCCCGTGCTGCAGATGAACGATCTGCCGGCGCATCGCTACGTCCTGGCAGTCTTGCCCTCCAACGAGTTGAACGCGTTTGCCTGCGGTGGGCACTTGGTGGTGGTCACCTCCTACGCCATCGACGAACTTCCACGTGACGAATTGTCCGGCGTGCTGGCGCACGAACTCAGCCACCACCTCGGGCTGCACACGGTTGCACTGACCGTTGCGCACTGGCTGTCCATCCCGGTACTCCTCCTGGCCCGCATCGGCTTCTTCCTGCAGAACGTCGCATCCGCCGCCACCACCAGCTACGCCAGCCACTCCGCCGCCATCACCGCACTCGGACGCACCGTTGCGGCGCTCCTCACCGCCGTGTCGTGGGTGTTCCTCAGCGGGCTCCTGCTCAGCAACATGATGGCCAATTTGGTTGGTCGCAACAGCGAGTTCCAGGCCGACAATCGAGCCGTCCGGATGGGTTTCGGCAGGCCCCTGGCGACGGCACTGCGCCGGTTCGTGGCCGACTTCGGCGGCGAACACCCGCTCACGTGGCGCGACCGCCTGGCAGCCACGCACCCTTCGCCGCGTACGCGGGTCGCACGTATCGAAGCAATGCTGCGCGCCAAGCGCTAGGTGAGCGTGGATCGGCTACGTGTCGGTCAGCCGAGTACGAAGAGGCTGGAACGAGGCAGCAGGCGACCAGCCACGACACCCCGAATGGTCAACGTGTTGTCGGCCGGGTCGCTGACCGCCCACGTCAGATCGACATCCAGGCACATCGCGTCGTCGGTGATGCCCACGACGGTGACCTGACCGGAGGGCTCATCGAGGTACATGTTGGTGTCCTCGTCGAACGAGGCGAGGTCCATCCCGACAGTGGGCAGCGAAAAGCTGAGACCTGACACCTCCCCGTATACCACCACGTCACCCGCCGCCAGTGGTACGCCCGCCGACGGGAAGATCGAGACCGCCCCTCGCAACTTGCCCTCCGCTGTCGGTTCGTATTCCAGAACCAACCCGCTCTCGATCGGTTCGTCGGCGAACACCAACGAGTAGCCGAGCAGCTCGGTGGCAGCCGCGAGCGACTTCTTGTCGGCTTCAGCGATGGAGCTGTCAGGGTCTGGGACGATGGGGATGGGCAGAGCGACTGCGTCGCTGACGACGAACGCGTCGGACCCGATCGGTGACGAACCAACGCGCTGCGCCACCACCGTGACGGGGGGCATGGCGCACTCGGCCGGTAAGCCGGCACCGACTGTCGGAGTGGTCGCGCCAGTGTCAGCGGTCGCTGCGGTATTGGTGGACCCCGTGTTGGCGGTCGCGGTGCCAACCGGTTGGGAACTGATGGCCCCATCGCCGTTGTCACCACATCCGGCCAGAAGCAGTAGTCCTGCGGCACCCAGTGCAACCAGTCCACGTCTCATGGGCCACGGTAGCACCAGCCCGAGTCACGAATCTCCGAGTGCTTTGAGTACCGCACCATGGAGCGGGTCGTGACCGGGACGGGTCGTCCCCATGGGTCAGGCCTTCGATACGACCGGCCCGCGCGGGTACTCGAGGAGAATGGACGGCTGGGTATGCTCGATCTCCAGGTGCGGCAGGATCTGGTCGAGCCACTTCGGGAGCCACCAGTTGCGGTCGCCGAGGAGCTCCATGGTGGCCGGGACGACCACCAACCGCACGAGCGTCGCATCGAGGAAGACGGCGACGGCGAGCCCGAGACCGAAGATCTTGAGCTCTCGCATGTCCTCGAGCGTGAAGGACGCGAAGACGACGACCATGATGGCGGCGGCTGCCGTGATCACCCTGGCGGTGGAGGCGACGCCATCGGCGACCGAGGTGTTGGCGTCGCCGGTCCGCAGGTACTCCTCGCGGATGCGGGAGAGCAGCAGCACCTCGTAGTCCATCGAGAGTCCGAAGACGACGGCGAAGAGCATCATCGGGATGAAGGGGTTGATGGGGCCGCCCTCGATGCCGATGAGCCCGCCGGCCCATCCCCATTGGAAGACGGCGACCACGACGCCGTAGGCGGCGCCGATGGTGAGGACATTCATGAGGACGGCCTTGAGCGCCACCAGCAGCGATCGGAAGACGATCAGTAGCAGCACGAACGACATGGCCAGCACAGCGCCGAAGAAGATGAGCATCCTCTCGGCGAGATAGTCGGTGATGTCAATGGCGATCGCGGCTCCCCCGGCGACCTCGACATCGAGGCCGGTGCCGGCCGTCGCGGCGGGGATGACGTCGGAGCGGAGCCGGCGCACGAGTGCGGCGGTGGCTTCGTCCTGGGGAGCGGTGGTGGCGACGAGGCTCATGAGGTAGGCACTGGGCTGGGCCGGGTCGTTGGCGATCGGGGCGGAGACGGCAGCAACGCCGTCGGTGCGACTCAGGACGGCGTGGAGGGCGGCGACGGACTCGGCGGACTGGCCGACGACGGTGATCAGGAACGGGCCGTTGAACCCGTCACCGAACCCTTCGGCCAGCAGGTCATAGGCCTGCCGGGTGTCGGTACCTTCGGGGAAGTTCCCTTCGTCGGCCCAGCCGAGGCGGAGGCCGGCGACCGGCACCGCCAGGAGGACCAGCACAACGCTCGCCGCGACCATCCAGCTGAGCGGGTTGCGCTGGACGGTGCGGCTCCACCGGTAGGCGAGGGTCGCTTCCATTGGCTTCGCGACCCGTCGAGGGACGGTGCGCCGCAGCGGACGGCCGGCCAGGCTCGCCAGCAGAGTGAGGAGGGCGAAGGCACCGCCGAAGGCGGCGAGCGGCGCCAACCCGATGCCCAGCCCGAGCAGGGCGACCGATGAGAAGCCGGCGGCGATGAGGCCGCGCCAGCGGGTGAGCTCGACCCTTTCACGGGCGAAGCCCAACAGCGCCGGGAGCAGCGTGGTGGATGTGAACATGGTGGCGAGCACGGTGACGGAGACGCCGATGCCCATGCCGCCGACAGACCCGACGCCCACGAGGAGCAGGCCGAGCATCGAGATCATCACGGTGGTGCCGGCGAAGATCACGGCTCGCCCGGCGGACTCCATCGCCATCACGGTTGACGCACGGGCCGAGCGCCCGGAGTGAAGTCCTTCCCGGTAGCGCGAGACGATGAAGAGGGCGTAATCGATGCCGACGCCGAGCCCGATCATGATCCCCAGGACGGTGGCGTCGTTCGGGATGGTGAAGACGTTGGTCAGGAGCAGGGTCATGCCCATACCGGCAGCGACGCCGCCGATCGCGACGGCGATCGGGAGGCCCATGGCGAGCACCGATCCGAAGGCCAGGATCAGGACGAGCATGGCGAAGGCGAGGCCGAGGAGCTCGGTCTGGGGCGGTTCGATCACGGCCAGGTACTGGCCGCCGGCGAAGACCTCGAGGCCATCGATCGCCGGCGCGTGCTCACTGATCGCCTTGCCGAGCTGGCCGGACTC
>DAORTY010000082.1:0-15321 GCA_035432905.1 Ilumatobacteraceae bacterium
GCTCAGCGCGTTGCACTACGCCGTCGATCTCATCCGCGAGCACCGTGGCTACGAGGTCGACCTGGCCACCATCCCGCAGGAGGACGACGTGTACGCCATGCTCTGTCGTGCCGACACGGTGGGTGTGTTCCAGATCGAGTCGCGCGCACAGATGGCCACGCTGCCGCGGCTGAAACCGCGCCGCTTCTACGACCTGGTCGTGGAGGTCGCGCTCATCCGCCCCGGCCCGATTCAGGGTGGTTCGGTGCACCCGTACATTCGCCGTCGCAACGGGCAAGAACCCGTCACCTACCTGCACCCGTTGCTGGAGAACAGCCTGGGCAAGACACTGGGCATTCCGCTGTTCCAAGAGCAGTTGATGCAGATGGCCATCGACGTCGCCGGCTTCAGCCCCAGCGAGGCCGACCAGCTGCGCCAGGCAATGGGCAGCAAACGCAGCCGGGCGCGGATGGAGCAGTTGAAGGTCCGTCTCTTCGAGGGGATGGCCCAGCGCGGCATCACCGACGAGGTCGCGGAGGAGATCTTCATGAAGATGGCCGCCTTCGCCAACTACGGCTTCCCCGAGTCACACAGCGTCTCGTTCAGCTACCTCGTGTACTCGTCGTCGTGGATCAAGTTCCACGAGCCGGCTGCGTTCTGCGCCGCGCTGTTGAACGCGCAGCCGATGGGTTTCTGGAGCCCGCATTCGCTGTGTCAGGACGCTCGCCGGCACGGGGTGGTCGTGCACTCGCCCGACCTGAATGCGTCGCTGGCCCAGGCCACGCTGGAACCCTGCCCCGACAGTGTCGGCGGTGTCGCCGTCCGCCTCGGCCTGTCCAGCGTCCGCGGCATCGGCCTCGACCTCGCCCAGTCCATCACCGTTTTACGTAAAGGCTGTCGGGCTGTGACCAGCGGCTGTGAGTCAGAAGGTTTGACACAAACGGGGGAGGAGGGCGGGTACGGGTCGTTGGAGGAACTGGTGCGGGCGGTGCCGGAGCTGACGTTGCCGCAGCTGGAGGCGATGGCCACGGCGGGTGTCTTCGAGCGCAGCCTCGGGTTGGAACGGCGCCAGGCGTTGTGGGCGGTGGGTGCCGCGGTGCAGTCACGGCCGGGTCGGTTGGAGGGCATCGTGGTCGGGCAGAAGGCGCCGCACCTGCCGGGCATGGCACCGTTGGAGGTGGCCGTTGCGGACCTGTGGGCGACGGGTGTTGCGCCCAACGGTCACCCCACACAGTTCTTGCGTGAGGTGCTGGCGCAGCAGGGTGTGGTGACGGCCGCGGGGTTGTGGGACTGCGAGCCGCGGACCAAGGTGCTGGTGGCCGGGGTGGTCACACACCGCCAACGCCCGATGACCGCCCAGGGCGTGACGTTCATGAACCTGGAGGACGAGACCGGGCTGATCAACATCGTCGTATCGAAGGGTTGCTGGGCGCGCTATCGCAAGGTCGCTCGCGGGGCCCCGGCGCTGCTGATCCGTGGTCGCCTGGAACGCAGCGAGGGCGTCATCAACATCAGCGCCGAGGAGCTGACCCCGCTCGTGGTCGCCGCCCACAACCCCAGCCGCGACTTCCGTTGACGAGACGATATGTTCGCCAGTACGGCCATGCGGCCGGATCGTCGGCAAGCCGACCCCGTGTTGAAGCTCACGAGGAGGTCGGCTCATGCCCAAACAGAGGTTGTCAACACTGCCGCCGGATGACGTAGTTGCATGTGCTGCACATGCAACTACGCTCCGCGCATGACCATGCTGCAGATCCGCAATGTTCCTGACGACCTCCACCGTCGGCTGAAAGCTCGGGCAGCCATGAGCGGAATGTCACTCTCCGACTACGCGCTCGCTGAACTACGTCGCGGGATGGAACGGCCGACTCGGGCCGAGCTGCTCGAGCAGCTGGCCTCCCGCCCGGTTCGCAAGTTGCGCATGTCACCCACTGCTGCGGTGCGCCGCGATCGTGACGACCGTGCTGGTCGTTGACGCGTCAGCCATCGCTGAGATGCTGCTCGGTACGGCCAAGGGACGCCGCGTCGCGACAGCGATCGGAACCGACCATTCGCTGCACGCTCCTGAGCTGCTGAGCTTGGAGGTCGCCAGTGTGCTGCGCAGTTTGGTGCGCATGGATCAACTCGATGTGGCCGAAGCCGAGCAGGTCATTGCTGATCTCGGTTCGCTGGGTGTCGAGTACTACGAACACCTCGCGTTCCTGCCGCGCGTGTGGGCACTGCGTGACAATCTGACCGTCTACGACGCAGCGTACGTGGCACTTGCCGAAGTATTGAATGTCCCGCTATTGACATGCGATGCAAAGCTCGCACGCGGTCCAGGCCACAGAGCGGTCATACACATGGTGACCTGAGCGATCGATGGTGCCCGGTTGAGATTTGCAACCGCCGATATGTTCGCCAGTACGGCCATGCGGCCGTGACCGGCCCAGCTAGGTTCGGCCCATGAGTACGCCGGTGGTGTTACCTGTTGCGGAGCGTTGGTTCGAGCGAACCACCATCGACGACGAGATCACGCTCCTGTGGGAGCCGCATGTGGTGGCACTGATGCGCTGCAACATCTGGCACGTGCGTGGTCGCGACCGTGATCTGGTGATCGACACCGGCATGGGTGTGTGCAGCCTGGTGGAGGAGCTCGGCGCGCTGCTCGACAAGTCGGTCACCGCAGTGGCCACCCACGGTCACGACGACCACATCGGGTCGCACCACGAGTTCGCTGACGTGGTCGCGCACCCGTTGGAGGCGCCCCTGCTGGAGGCTGCAGCGCTGCACACCCTCGACATGGTGAAGGGCTGGGGCGCGGAAGCGGTCGCGATGCTGACCAACTCGGGCTATCAGCTGGAGTCCCCGTACTTCGTCGATGCGTTGCCGCCCGGCTACGTGTTCGAGCAGTACCGCCAACAGCCGGCGCGGGTCACTCGCCACGTCGTTGAAGGCGACACCATCGACACCGGCGACCGCGCGTTCGAGGTGCTGCACCTGCCGGGTCACTCGCCGGGTTCCATCGGGTTGTGGGACGCGGCCAGCGGCACCCTGTTCAGCGGCGACGCGCTGTACGACGGCCCGTTGCTCGACGAGTTACCCGAGAGCAACATTCCCGACTACTGCGCCACGATGGAGCATTTGCTGACGCTGCCCGTGCAAGTGGTGCACGCCGGCCACGACCCCAGCTTCGACCGCAACCGTCTCCACGAGTTGTGTCGCGCCTACCTGGCACAGCGCGGCTGACGCGCTCGACGGCTCAGTGGCGAGCGCGGTTGGTGAGATAGGCGCCGGAGACGGCGACTCCACATCCGACGACAGCGAGCGCGGCAACCGTTTCATGCCGCACCAGAGCGCCGAGAAGCAGCGACACCACGGGCACGATGTACACGCTGACCGAGGCGCGCGTGCTGCCGACGCGCCCGGCGTTGCTGGCCATCACCACGAAGGCGAGCGCGGTCCCGAACACGCCGAGCGCGACCACGGCGAGGAACGGTCCCCACTTGAACTCGATGTCGCCGACGGACGGAATCGCGAACGGAGTGACGATCGCGAACGCAATCATCTGTGCCCGCCACAGGACCGGCAGACTGCCGTACTTCTGCTGCAGCGGCACCGCGATGTTGAGAGAGATGCCGTAGAACACGAGTGCGACGAAGATCAGCCCGATACCGAACCACGA
Source organism: Ilumatobacteraceae bacterium (assembly GCA_035432905.1). Taxonomy (GTDB): domain Bacteria; phylum Actinomycetota; class Acidimicrobiia; order Acidimicrobiales; family Ilumatobacteraceae; genus UBA668. Next base: position 3,644 of record DAORTY010000082.1, read on the forward strand.
GTTGTTGCCGCTGGTGCCAGAGGCGACTGCGATCAGCACCACACCGGCAAAGCCGACGGCCACACCGACCATCTGCTGGCGTGGTGGTAGCCGGCGAGCCATGAACGCAGCAACGACCGCGATGAACAGCGGCGTAGCGCCGTTGAGCATGCCGGTGACCGACGATGACACTCGCTCCTCGGCGAACGGGAAGATCGACAGCGGAATTGCCATCCAGATCACGCCCAGGAGCAGGATCTTGCGCATGTCGCGGCGCGCGATGTTGACTCGCCGAGCGGCCGGAAACAGCCCCAGTGTGAGCGCTCCGAACCCAACACGCATGGGTGTGATCATCGCGGCAGGAAACGCGTCGAGCCCTTCGGCGATGAAGTAGAAGGACGTACCCCACACCAGACCGGGAAGCGCCAGCAGCCCCCAATCGGCCACCGACATCTTCGACTGGGCAGGTGTCGCGGCGGCAGCGGTCGTAGTCACTGCGCCGAGGCTATGGGGCTCTTGGACCGACGCGCGAGCGGGTTTCGGACGTGATGGCCGCGGGTACGATTTTGCGATGCCTCCATTTCGGTTCGGATACCAGGCTCGTGACGGTTCCGCCGATGAGTTGCGTGATCAGGCGCGCCGTGCCGAAGCAGCAGATTTCGATGTGATCCACACGTACGACCACCTCTCACCGGACTGGTCGCCGACACTGCCGCTGTTGGCGATGGCCGAGGCCACCACCCGGTTGCGAGTCGGCCCGTTGGTGATCAACAACGACTTCCACCATCCTGCGCTACTCGCGGCCGAGTACGCCAACCTCGACCATCTCACCGGTGGCCGTGTCGAGATGGGTATCGGCGCCGGCCACTCGTTCACCGAATATGCCGCGATGGGCATGCAGTTCGACCCGCCGAAGGTGCGCAAGGCGCGGCTCGCGGAGTCGATCGAGATCCTCCGTCGGCTGTTCGACGGCGAGACGGTGACCTACGACGGTGAGCACTACCACCTCGCCGAAGTGACGACGATGCGTGCCCTGCAACCCCGACTACCGATCATGGTGGGTGTCAACGGCCCGGCAGCGCTAGCCCACGCCGCCCAGCACGCGGACATCATCGGCTTGATGATGCTGGGGCGCACGCTGGCCGATGGTCAGAGCCACGAGGTGCGATGGGAGACCGATCGGCTGGACCGCACGATCGCTCACATCGACGCCAGCGCCGGCGGTCGTGCAGTGGAACTGAACGCTTTGATACAGCGAGTCGTGGTCACCGACGATCGTGCGGGTGCACTCAACGAGATGCTCGCGGCCATCCCGTCGCTGTCCTTCGACGACGCCGCAGCCACACCGTTCCTCGCAGTCGGTACCCCCGACGAGATTGCCGCGCATCTGCTGCGCTGCCGGGAGCGGTGGGGGATCAGCTACTTCTCGTTGCGCTCCATCGATGACTTCCAGCCGGTGATCGAGCGCCTCCGAGCCGCCGACGCCGGGCGATAGCGGTCCGCAAATCGGGGGTGAGATGCGGTAGTGCCGCAGATGAACGCTGACTTGGCTGGTTAGGGGCGCAGGAGCGCGGCGCGGAGCTTGGCGTCGGGCTCCGGTCGGGCGCCGAGGTGCTCGATGACCCACGCCGAGATGGTGGTGGCGAAACGGGCTGCCGCGACGGCGTCGCCGTGCTCGAGGTAGTGGGCCAGGAAGCCACCGGCGAACGAATCACCGGCACCCGTGGCATCGACCAGGTTGTTGCTACCGGCAGGAATGTGGGTGCCCTGGCCGTTCTCCCACACGAGCGCGCCGTCGGCGTCGAGCTTGAGCATGATCAGCGCCTCCGGATACAGCTCGGCGAGCGCGGCCGCAATCTCCTCGGGTTCCGTGAGCCCACCGGTGAGCATGCTGCCCTCCTCCTTGTTGGGGAGCAGTACGTCGATGCCAAGGTCCTGCGTGACCGCCAGGAACTGTCGCACACCCATCTCGCCGATCATCTGGAACGAACCCGGGTCGAAGGAGAGCGTGGCCCCCGAAGCCTGCGCGAGATGCGCTGCCTCGCGGACCGCTGCCCGTGGCGGGTCGACGAAGAACGACCAGGCCGTCAGGTGAAGGTGGCACGAGTCGCGGATGATGTCGCGCGGCAGCTCTTGGGGCAGCAGGTAGAAGTCGGCGCCGTGGCCCGAGACCATCGAGCGCTCGCCGGTGTGGTCGACGAACACCGCCACCGAGCCGGTGAGGTGGGCGTCGGTCTCCACGAAGTGCGCCTCCACCTTCTCGCGGTCGAGGTCTTCTTCGGCGAGCTGACCGAACCGGTCGCGGCCGACCTTGCCGATGAAGCGAGTGGCCATACCGGCGCGGCGCGCCCACACAGCCACGTTGGCGGCACTGCCGCCGGGGGTGAGCATCACCTCCCCGAAGGTGTCGCCGCCACGCAACAGCTCGCTGTTGGTGCGGATGAGCACATCCCATGCGAAGTCGCCGATGACGCACATCGGACGAGACAGCGGTTCACCCGATGTGTCTGGCACGGCGGGCACGGTAACAGCTAGCCGATGGACCGCAACAGGGCCACGCCCCGCGGTGAGAGCTGGTAGCCGACCGTCAGGCTTTCAGTGAGACCCATCTCCTTCAACTTGCGAACATTGATCTTGAAGTCGGGCCGTTCCTGGCCGGTGTGTCGTGCGAGTTCGGTGCTCACCACACCCGGGTACTGCTCGATCAGCCGGAGCGTTGTGCGTGTCCACGGCTTCCCGGCGGAGCGGTCCAGACGGTCGAGACGTGTGCGCAGCGCAGCGATGTCATCGGGGGTGAGTGAGTCGAGCGCCCGTCGTTCGATCCGGTCGTCGATGCCGAGGTAGCGCAGGTCCACCCGCCACACGGTTGCTTTGGGCGCCGGCTGGCCGAGCCGCTGAAGAAGTGTGGGCAGGTCGGCCTCGCCGGCGGTGACCGCATCGGCGTCGGTCATGCCACCGACGGGGACCTCGCGCACAGCGGTGGCTTCCAGCAACATGCCGCCGACCCGGTAGCGGCCACCCTCCTTCGCCTGTGGCTTGGCCCACGTGCGGAACGTGACGGTGATGGATCCGTCGGCCAGCCCTGGCCAGGCGGACTTACTGAACAGCACGGCTCACCCTCGGCGGGTCGTGGGGGTGCGAACGTGTGTGGCCGAGACAGTTGCCGCAGCGACACCCAGTCCGATGAAGACCGTGCCTGCCACCCAGCGCTGTACGAACGGCAGGGCCTTGCCACGCAGCAGGACATGGCGCAGGTGGCTGGAGACCAGTGAGTAGGTGCCATCCGTGCAGAAGCCGATACTCACGAACACCAGGCCCAGTACGAGTGCCTGCAGACCAGGGCGGCCGGCGGCGGGGTGGATGAACTGCGGCAGGAACGACAGGAAGAAGAGCGCAACCTTTGGGTTCAACACGTTCACCACCACGCCCTGTGTGAACGAACGACGCACGCTGACCTCTGGCTGCTCCGCAGCGATTGTGTGCGGAGGGCGAATCAGCGTTCGTACACCGACGTAGACGAGGTACGCGGCGCCGAGCCACTTGACGGTGTTGAAGGCGGTCGCCGAAGTGGCGAGCACCGCGGACAGCCCTACAGCCGCCGCGATGGCGTGCACGAGGTTGCCAAGGGAGAGGCCCGCGACGCCGGCCAACCCCGCTTGGCGGCCGTCGCTGACGCTGCGGTTGACCACGTAGAGCACTGCCGGCCCGGGGATGATCAACAACAGCAGCGACGCCGCCGCGAACGCGGCGATGGTGGCGAGAGTGGGCATGAGCAGAGACGCTATTGCGTCAGACCTCGATCTCGATGGCTTGTTTCGGTGGGCCGTCGCGGCGCATGACGGCCAGGTGCTCGGCGAGCCGCGCCGGCGCGATCGGCGTCGCGTCGAGGAGTTCGTCGGGATGCCACCAGCGAACCTCGAAGACGTACTCCGCGTTCAGCTGTTCCCACGTCAGGGCCGGCTGTGGAACGAACACCGGTGTGCGCACCACGTAGATGCGTTCGACCTGGCCGTCGTGGCTGCCATCGATGAACGGCACGATGTGGAGCCGGTTCCAGACATGCGGGCCGATCTGCACGTCGGGAGCACCGACTTCCTCTGTGAGCTCTCGGCGCAGGGCCTGGTGGTCGGTCTCGCCCGCCTCGATACCTCCGCCGGGCAACGCCCATTTCGTACCCGAGCCGGGGAACTCGAAGCGCACCAGCAACACACGATCGTGCGGATCGAGCACGAGTGCACGGACCGCTTGGCGGATACGAAGACCGCGTGTGCGGGCGGCGTAATCGGCCGCGCTCACTCGTCGGGCTTGTCGTTCAGGCCGTCGTTGAACGCCTTGTACATCTCATAGATGCCCTTGCACTTCTCGCAGATGGGCAGCTGCTTCGGGTCGCGAGACGGCACCCAGACGTGCCCGCACAACGCTTCCAGCGGGGTGCCGTAGATGCGGGCTTCCAACACCTTCGCTGCCGCATTCTCACCCGGGTCGGTCTTGACGATGTGTGCCGATGCGGGCTCGCCGGTCTCCAGCACCTCCTCGGTGATGGGAATGGTCTCGACGGTCATCGGGGCAGTACTGGTCACGTGTGACAGTCAAGCACAGCAGGTGGTTACGATGTCGGGCGTGCCGCTCTACGAGTTCCGCTGCCGTGCCTGTGACGAGACCTTCGAGGTCCGTCGCCCGATGAGCGAGTCCGGCGACCCCGCCACCTGCCCGCACGGGCACGAGGGTGCCGTCCGCTTGCTCTCCGTGTTCGCCAACGTCGGCGCCAATGGCGCGTCTGCCCCGGCCACGGCCGCACCCCGCCCGTCAGGCGGCGGTTGTGGCGGCGGCTGCGCCTGCGCTCACTGAGCCCACCGGCAGCTGGCGCTGAAGCGCGCCACCGGCGCGTCTCGACTCCGAAGTGTGGCTGGGGTGCTACGGGTGGCTCAGGCCGGCCAGCTCGGCGGCGATGTTGGCCCGTGCTCGGGTCTCGCGTTCGGTGCGCATGGTGACGGTGGTAAACAGGTGCGGCTGCGCGAGAAAGCCAGTGAGGACTGCAGTCCGGCCGGTTCGCCAGGCATCGTCGCTCACGTGCGCGTATTCGCTGCGGACCCCAGCCACGTACGCGGAGTAGTCCTGCGCGGACGCACCGAGAATTGCCAGGTCGGCGTCAACCAGCATCGCCTCGTCGGCATCGGTCGGCTGATGGCCGGCGGTGGCCAGTACGAGCCGTTCGACGAGGAGTTGTCGCGGTAACGCCCAGCCCAGCTCGGCTGCTGCTTCCCGAGCGAGCAGCGCGCTGCGGGCCTCGTTGTCGGTGGCGGTGGAGTTGTACACCGCGTCGTGCCAGAGAGCAGCCAGCCGAACTGCAGCGTCATCGGTGGTGGCTTCGCCGGCAGCGACGAGCACGCCGATGTGGCGTAGCACCCACATCACGTGGGTGAGCGTGTGGTAACGACGGTGAGGTTCGCGGTGACGGGCGAACACGCCATCGAGCAGGTGGTCGTGCCGGCGCGCTGCCAGTTGGCGCCACGCCGACCGCAGTTCCACCTCGGGCGTGGTCATGGTGTGATCGTATGTGGCGATGGCCGTACTGATCGACGAACCACGCTGGCAGTTCAAGGGTCGGCTGTGGGCACACCTGGTCAGCGACGCCACCTACGAGGAGTTGCACGACTTCGCCGAGGCAGCGGGCATACCGCGCCGAGGGTTTCACGGCGACCACTACGACATACCGAAGGAGTACTACGACGAGATGGTGGAACGCGGGGCAGTGCCGACGCCCAGCCGCGAACTCGTGCGCCGCTTACGCGCAGCCGGGCTGCGACTGAGCCCCAGCCAGCGCCGGGCGGCCGGCTGAGCGCGCAACCACGAACGCCTGCGCAGTCGACTCGTGCGCGAGTTCCGGCCCTCGCACGACGCAGGACTTCACCTCGAAGCCTGCTCTGGTGAGCCGTCGTACGACGTCGTCTGGGTCGTGGCGATAGTTGGTCAGCGTGACCGGCGTGCCCTGCACGTCGGTGCGCTGCAACCGCTCGCCGTTGCCCGCCTGGAACGCCACCAGCAGATGCCCGTCGGCGACCAGCACCCGGGCGATCTCGTCGAACAGTACGTCGAGGTGCTCGGGTTCAGTGTGAATGATGGAGTACCAGCACACCGCGCCGTCGAGGCAACGATCGGCCAGCGCGAGCGCAGACAGGTCTCCGACGGCGAAGGACTGTTCGGGGTGGGCACGACTGCCGATCTGCACCATTGCGAGCGACAGGTCGATGCCGATGACCTCGGCACCCGTGGTTGCCAGCAACGCGCCAGCTCGGCCCGGACCACAGCCGAGGTCGGCGACGAGGGCTGCATGGGAGAACAGCGATGAGAACTCGTGGAGTATCGATCGGTCCAGCGGCGCCTCGATCGACTCGCTGATCTCGGTGCCGATGGAGCGGACATAGGTCGCGGCGGTCGCGTCGTACGCCGCACGCGTTGCCGCCAACGCTGGATCGCCGGGCATGTCCACACTCGTCACGATGCCCGCCTCGCGGCGTAGGCCACTGCATCGTTGACCCACCGTGCGAGATCGGCATCGTCGTGAACTGCCGCGAGGTCGATGCGTATCCAGCCGGGGCTCATGGGCCTGCCGCGCATCTCGGCGGGCCGCGCGCCCTCCCGTCGGAGTAGCCGATCGAGTTCATCGGGTGCGCAGCGAACGAGCATGGTTCCATCGGATGCCGCTGCCACGCAGAGCTGCTCGTGGACCATGAAGGAACGGCCCCCGAACATCGCCACCTCTCGGACGTCGAGTGGTGCGAGACATTCGCGGAGACGCGCAGCGAGCTCAGGGTCGAACGGCACAACGGTCATCCTGCACCATCAGCGGGTGCTCTCCAGGGGCGGACCAGGATCACGGTGCTGCGCCGGGGCTCAGCAAGGCCCAGCGCTCGGGCTCTCCCAAGAGGTCGCGCGGGCTCTGCGCGCCGGACGCACCGATGACGAACCAATCGATGAGCGCCACCCCGTGGGCAATGGCGATGTCGTTGGCGTCCATCCAGCGGTCGATGTCGCCGGGTAGCACGCTGCCGTTCGGACGAACCGTGGCCAGCACCATGGCCTCCGCGTGCGGCAAGCCCTCTGCGGCGCGGGCGATGCACTCGACGACTGCCAGCACAGCATCTGGGTCGACCGTGCCCGACACGATGGTCACGATGCTGCCGTTGCCGTGACGATCGAGCATGAACACCAACGTCTCTGGCTCGAGCGGCTGTGAGGCCGACAGGAACAGCACGCGCAGCGCGTCGGTGCCGCAACGCACCGGTGCCGGGCGGGGGAGAGGAATGAATGGAACTTCGTGTGCGGGCATGAGGCGACCTCCGGACGTGGTGCCGGCCGCACGAAGCGCCGACAGGACTGTCATGAACGGGGGGAAGCCGCGGACAGCACCATACGCAGGGGGTCTGACATGGTTAGGTGCGCCATGCTGGCTACGCTCGGCCTCATGGCCAACGTCACGATCTACCACAACCCGCATTGAAACTCGTCGAGCAATGCCGTGAGCATTGCCCAGGAACTCGGCGTCGACGCCGACATCGTGTTGTACATCAAGACCCCACCTGACGCCGCCACACTGCGCGACATCATCGCCAAGCTGGAAGACCCGGTCACCGACCTCGTCCGGCGAGACAGCATGTGGAAGAAGCTCGGCCTCACCGACGCCGACGCGCAGACACCGGATCAGGTGATCGAACTGCTGCTCAAGCACAAGCAGCTGCTGCAGCGACCGGTTGTCGTCACGAAGACGAAGGCGATCATCGGTCGCCCCAAGGAGCGGGTCCGCGAACTGCTCTCGAAGTAGCGTCAGCGGCGTCGACGGCCGCGGCCACCAATCGCCTGCAACACCAGCAGCAGCAACACGGCACCGAGAGCTGCAACCAGGATCGCGCGGAGGTCGAAGTCGTTGATGCCCTTCTTGCCGGCCGCCTGCATCAGGGCGCCACCGATGAGGGCGCCGAGAACGCCCACGGCAACCGTGTACAGGCAGCCGCTCTTGTCGTCGCGCGTGATCCAGCGCGCGAAGAGACCAGCAAGTAGCCCGACGACGATCCAACCAATGATGTTCATGCGCTCAAGCTAACCCGCTCACCCAAGCGCGTTGCCCCGTCGAGCGTTCCGGCGCCAGGTGTTTGCTATTCGACTCTCGGTTCGCAAGTGCCTGGGCGTAGTGTCACGAGACGTGGGGAGACGGGCCAAGGCGCAGCAGATGCAGACGCCGGGCGCCGGTGGCTGGGGCTTGCTGAGGGCCATGCTGCGCGAGCAGCGTGTCGGCCTCATTGCCGGCGTCATAGTGGGCTTGATGTGGAGCGCCGGCAAGGTCGCCGTTCCGAAACTGACCAGCCTCGCCGTCGACCGCGCGGTGCTCGGGACCGGCTCGCTCTGGTTCTGGTCGCTGCTGATTGCCGCGGTGGCGGTCATTGCCGGCATCTTCACCGCGTGGCGCCGCTGGTTCGCTTTCCGCGAGAGCCGTTTGACCGAGACGAAACTGCGCGAGCAGCTGTTCGGGCACATCATGCGGCTACACGTCGCGTACCACGACCACACCCAGACGGGTCAGCTGATGAGCCGCGCGTCCAGCGACCTGCTGCAGATCCAGGGCTTCGTCGTGATGATTCCCATCACTGCGTCGAACCTGATGATGGTCGTGAGCATCGTGGTCATCCTCGTCATTCAACAGCCGCTCCTCGCGCTGGTGGCGTTGGCACCGTTGCCGTTGCTGAACGTGTTGGCCACCCGATTCTCGCGTCAGATTCACCCCGCGGTGCTGGCGGTGCAGGCCGAGCAGGCGCAGTTGGCAACCGTGGTGGAGGAAGCTGTCAGCGGCGTACGAGTCATCAAGGGCTTCGGTGCCGAAGGGGTGACGGCGGCTCGCCTGAAAGTGGAGGCCGACGACATTCGCAGCGTCTCACTGCAGGCGGCACGTGTGCGCAGTACGTTCCTGCCGGCACTCGACCTGTTGCCGAACCTCGGGTTGATCGCCGTGCTCGCCATCGGCGGCCACCGGGTGTTGAACGGGCAGATGACACGAGGCGAGATGCTGGAGTTCATGCAGTACATCGGCCTACTGATCTTCCCGCTGCGCAACCTTGGGATGACCGTTGCATTCGGTCAGCGTGCGGCGGCTGCACTGCTGCGGGTGAACGAAGTGCTGTCGACGGTGCCGGCCGTTCAGGATGCCGCGGAGCCGCACGACCTGCCCGAGGGCAACCGCGTGGGAGAAGTGACGTTCAATCACGTCACGTTCGGATACGACGCGGACAACACGGTGCTCAGCGACTTCGATCTGCACATTCCAGCGGGCGCATCAGTCGCGGTGGTCGGCGCGACCGGCAGTGGCAAGTCGACCCTGGCCCGCCTGCTGATCCGCTTCTACGACGTGAACCAGGGCTCGATCGCGATCGACGGTGTCGACGTGCGCGACCTGACGCTGGCCGAGTTGCGCCACGCCGTGGCCATCGTGTTCGAGGACACCTTCCTGTTCCACGACACAGTGGCGGCCAACATCGCGTTCTCTCGCCAGGACGCCTCGATGACCGACATCGAGGCCGCCGCCACGTTGTCCGGTGCACATGATTTCATCCTGCAACTTCCCGAGGGCTACGGCACGATGTTGGGCGAGCGCGGCTTCTCGCTCAGCGGCGGCCAGCGTCAGCGCGTTGCGCTGGCGCGCGCCATTCTTGCGAACCCCCGCGTGCTGGTGCTCGACGACGCCACCAGCGCCGTTGACCCCTCGAAAGAACACGAAATCCGCGAGGCGATGACGACGGTGATGGAAGGCCGCACGACCATCGTGATCGCGCACCGGCCGGGCACCATCGCGCTGGCCGACACCGTCGTGCTGTTGGATGGCGGCCACGTCGTCGCCACCGGCACACACGACGGACTGCTGGCCACCAGCGAGCGGTACCGAGCCGTGCTGGCGGCGCTCGCCGAAATGGACGAAGAACCCGTTGCGACCGCGGAGGTGAACTGACGATGTGGGCCTCGGGTGGGGTGAGCGACGAGGACAAGCTGGACCGCGCCGAGACAGGCCGTGTGCTGCGTCGTTCATTGCAATTCGCGCAGCCGTACCGGCGCACCATCTGGTGGGCCATCGGGCTGGTCTCGATCTCCGCGTTGTGCACCGTCGCCGGCCCGGTCTTCGTCAAGACCGGGCTCGATCACGGCATCAACAACTCCGATGCGACGGCTCTGAACTGGGCGGTCGCCGGCTTCGTCGTCACCGTGATCATCGGCTACTTCGTCGCCCGAGCCCAACAGTTGGCCATCAACCGCGCGGGCGAAGGGTTCCTCCGCGACCTGCGAGTCACCGTCTTCGACCGTCTGCAGACGCAGTCGATGGCGTTCTTCGACCGCAACAAGGCCGGGGTGCTCGTGGCGAGGATGACCGCCGACATCGAGAGTATGGGCGAGCTGATCCAGTGGGGCCTCCTCCAGTTCGTGGGTGCCGCGCTGCTGCTCGTGATGACCCTGATCCTGATGATTGCGCTGAGCTGGCAGATGACGCTGGTCGTGATCGTGTTCGTTGCCCCGATCCTCGGCTTTGCGTCCATTCGTTTTCAGCGCCTCTCCAACGTCGCGTATCTCGATGTTCGCGAGCGGGTCGGCAGCAACCTGTCGAACCTGCAAGAAGGCATTGCCGGCGTCCGCGTCATCCAGGCGTACGGTCGCGAAGCCGAGGCTCGCCGACGCTTCGTGACCTCGAACCGTGCGCTGTACGGCAGCCACCTGCGAAGCGTGAAGATCAGCACCTGGTACTTCGGGCTCGTCGAGTGGGCGGGCATCGTGTCCATCGCCCTCGTCGTCGGGGTGGGTGGAGCACTCGTGCATCGCGGCTCGGTCGGCTTCGGCACGGTGGCCGCGTTCATCTTGCTGGTCGCCAACCTGTTCGACCCAGTGCAGCAGCTCTCGCAGCTGTACAACACGGTGCAGAGTGCAGCCGCGTCGCTGCACAAGCTGTACACGCTGATGGACACCGTGCCCGACGTGGCCGAGCACCCCAAGCCGGTCGAGCTGCCGGCCACCGGGGTCCTCGAAGCGCATCACATCACTTTTGGCTACGAGGGCAGCGAGCGTCCGGCGCTCAGCGAAGTCAGCCTCGCGGTCGCTCCTGGCGAACGACTGGCACTGGTCGGCCCAACCGGTGCGGGCAAGAGCACCCTCGCCAAATTGCTCAGCAGGCTCTACGACCCGACCAGCGGGTACGTCACCTTTGGCGAGGCCGACCTGCGGGTGGCGTCACTGCAATCGTTGCGTGAACGCGTCGTGGTGGTGCCGCAGGAGGGCTTTCTCTTCGGCGGCACGATCCGCGAGAACATCCGAATTGCACGGCCCGCAGCAACCGACGAGGAGGTCGCCGCTGCGTTGCGGGCCATCGGCGTGTTGGAACGGTTCGAGGAGTTCTCGGAGGGTCTGGAGACCCAGGTGCGCGAGCGCGGTTCGCGGTTGTCAGCCGGTGAGCGCCAGTTGGTATCGCTGGCCCGCGCGGCCCTGGTCGACCCGGCGGTACTGGTACTGGACGAGGCCACCAGCAACCTCGACCCGGGCACGGAGGCCGTCGTCGAGAAGGCGTTGGAGCGATTGATGGAGGGCCGCACCGTCATCGTGGTGGCACACCGACTGAGCACTGTGCGCCGCGCCGACAGGATCGCCGTCATCGACCACGCACACCTCGTGGA
>DAORTY010000083.1:0-15310 GCA_035432905.1 Ilumatobacteraceae bacterium
CTGGCAGGCCGAGATCAGCGATCCGGCGGCTTTCATGGAGAACCTGAAGACCGACCTGGAACAGGACGAGGTTTTCGTGTTCACGCCCAAGGGCAAGGTCGTCACGTTGCCGGTCGGCTCGACGACGGTCGACTTCGCGTATGCCGTGCACACTGAGGTTGGTCACGCGTGTATCGGTGCCAAGGTCAACGGCCGCCTGGTGCCGCTCACGCACCAGATGAAGAGTGGCGATACCTGCGAGATCTTCACGTCCAAGGCTGAGTCGGCGGGTCCGTCACGCGACTGGCTGCAGTTCGTCGAATCGCCGCGAGCGCGCAACAAGATCAAACAATGGTTTTCGCGTGAGCGGCGTGAGGACATGGTCGAGTCCGGCCGCGACGACCTGATCAAGGAGTTCCGGCGCGAGGGCTTGCCAATCCAGCGGATGTGGACGAATCCGGCCGTCGTCGCCGAAATCGAGGCTGCGTCCTTCGCGGACCTCGACTCGCTGCTGGCGGCAGTCGGGGAGGGTCATGTCTCCGCCCGTTCGATCGCGCAGAAGGTTGCGCGAACGTTTCGTACCGGAGACGATGCCGAGCAGCCGGCGGCAACGGTGCTGCCCCGCGGTAACGGACCTCGGCGCCCGCGAAATGTCGCCGGCGTGCATGTCGAGGGTCTCGATGATGTGCTGGTACGGCTCTCGCGCTGTTGCACCCCGGTACCGGGCGACGAGATAGTCGGCTTCGTCACGCGAGGCAGGGGAGTATCCGTGCACCGCACCGACTGCGCCAATGCCGAGAGCCTGATGTCCGAGCAGGCTGCTCGACTGGTCGATGTCGAGTGGGATGGCGACCAGTCGCGTGCCATGTTCCGTGCCGGCGTCGAGGTGATCGCGCTCGACCGATCGAGGTTGCTGCGTGACGTCGCCAACTCGCTCAGCGAGCAACACGTCAACATCGTCTCGTGCAGCACGCACACGGGGTCCGATCGCGTGGCCAAGATGCGCTTCGAATTCGAGATGGCCGACCCCTCGCACCTCGACTCGGTTCTGCGAACCATCAAGCAGATCGATGCCGTCTACGACGCCTACCGCCTGGTCCCCGGCAAAGGCTGAGAGCGTTTACGTAAAGCTGGCGAGCGGCGGAAGGGGGAACGGTAGCCTTGTCGGCTGTGCCTGAGTTCCAGACCAGCCCCGGGATGCGCGACATCCTCCCACCCGAATCGGCCCGTTGGCGCCGTTTCGTGCAGGTCTTCGCGCGGGTCACACAGGGCGCGGGCTACGGACAGGTCGTGTCGCCGCTCCTGGAGGACCTCGGTGTATTTCAGCGGATCGGCGACGCCACCGATGTGGTCACCAAGGAGATGTACGACTTCATCGACAAGGGTGGCCGTCATGTCGCGCTTCGCCCCGAGCTGACGGCATCCATCTGCCGGGCATTCGTACAACACCGTCCGCTCACCCCCTGGAAGATCTGGTACACCGGCTCGCAGTTCCGCTACGAGAAGCCACAGCGCGGGCGCTACCGCCAGTTCGACCAGGTCGGCATCGAGGTGCTGGGCGCTGACGACCCGTATCTCGACGTCGAGATCATCGCCCTCGGTTGGGAGTTCTTCCAGGCCTTGGGTCTCTCGAAGGTGACACTGCTCCTCAACTCGTTGGGCGAGCCCGACGACCGCGCCCGCTACGTGGAAGCGCTGAAGGCCTACTTCAAGGCCAACCTCGCCGAACTGAGCGAGGAGAGCAGGGTCACGCTGCAGAAGAACCCCCTGCGAGTGCTCGATTCGAAGCGCCCGCAGGACGCCGCCCTCGTCGCCGGCGCTCCCCAGATCGCCGACTTCTACAGCACCGACGCAGCAGCACATTTCGCAGCCGTACAGGCGGGGCTCACAGCGCTGGGCATTCCGTTCACTGTCGACAGCAAGCTGGTGCGCGGTCTCGACTACTACCGCCACACCACGTTCGAGTACCAGGGCGGCACGCTGGAGTCAGCGCAGAACGCTCTCGGCGGCGGCGGCCGCTACGACGGTCTGGTCGAGTCACTCGGTGGCCCCGCAACTGCGGGTGTCGGATTTGCTCTCGGTCTCGACCGCACGCTGATTGCCTGCGACGACGAGGGCGTGTTTCCGGCGCCGGAGCCGGAGGTCGATGTGTTCGTCGTCGATACGACTGGCGGTCTGCACGCGCTCCAGATCACGAGTTCGCTGCGTTCAATGGGCATCGGTGCCGATCGTGCATTCGAGAATCGCAGCATGAAGAGCCAGATGAAGGGCGCCGATCGCAGCGGCGCCGCCTTCGCCGTCATCATCGGCAGCAACGAACTCGAAGCTGGCACCGTCGTCGTTCGCCCACTGCGCGCGGAGCGAACCCTCGACGCCGACGGCAATCCCATCAGCAACGATGTGCGCGACGGCGCACAAGTCACCATTCCCCGAACCGACCTCCTCGATTACCTCCAGAAAGCCCTTTCATGAGCTCCACGTCCATGCGTACCCATCAATGCGGCGAGCTGCGCCCCGAGCACATCGGCCAGCACGTCACCCTCGCCGGCTGGGTAGCGACCCGCCGCGAGCACGGCGAGAAGCTGGCCTTCCTCGACATCCGCGACCACACCGGTGTCACGCAGGCCGTTGTCGACAACGCCGTCGACGTGCGGTCCGAGTACGTGGTACTCGTGTCGGGCGTCGTTGCCGCCCGTCCAGCGGAGAACGTCAACGATGGCTTGGCCACCGGCGGCATCGAGTTGCAGAACTGCACCATCGAGATCCTCAACATTGCCGAGCCGCCGCCGTTCCCCGTCAACGAGCGCGCCGATCAGGTGGCGGAGAACACCCGCCTCCAGCACCGCTACATCGACATCCGTCGCGAACGCATGCAGAAGAACCTGCGTCTGCGTGCCGCGGTGAACAGCGCCATTCGCACCGCTATGGAATCGCAGGACTTCGTCGAAGTCGAGACGCCGATGCTGGTTCCCAGCACGCCCGAAGGCGCCCGCGAGTTCATCGTGCCCAGCCGCCAGCAGCCCGGCTCGTTCTACGCGCTACCGCAGAGCCCGCAGTTGTTCAAGCAGCTGCTGATGGTGGCCGGCATCGACCGCTACTACCAGATTGCCCGCTGCCTGCGCGACGAAGACCTGCGCGCCGACCGCCAGTTCGAGTTCATGCAGCTCGACGCCGAGATGAGCTTCGTCGACCAGGACGACGTGCACAACGCCATCGGCGCTGCCGTGCTCGCCGCAGCAAAGGCCGCCGGTCAGGACCCTGGCGAGATCGAGAAGATCACCTGGCACGACGCGATGAACCGCTTCGGCATCGACAAGCCCGACCTGCGTTTCGGAATGGAGCTGCAGGACCTCACCGAGCTGTTCAGCGCGACCGAGTTCAAGGCGTTCTCCGGCGCAGCCTGCATCAAGGGCATCAACGCCACGGGCAAGGCGGAGGAGTACGGCCGCAACAAGCTCGATGGTATGACCGACCGCGCCAAGAAGATGGGTGCGAAGGGTCTCGTGTGGCTGAAGGTCGCCGCCGATGGCACCCTCGAATCGCCCGTCGCCAAGTTCCTCAGTGAGAGCGAGCAGGCCGCGCTGAAGGCCACGTTCGATGCCAAACCCGGCGACCTGATCCTCATCGTCGCCGACGAGTGGGCAACCACCTGTGAGGTGCTCGGCACGCTGCGCAACGACCTCGGTCGTCCGCCGGTTCACGAGGGCCCGTACCGGTACGTGTGGGTCATCGACTTCCCGCTGTTCGTCGGCGTCGACCCCGTGTCTGGTCGGCCGCGCCCGGGGCACCACCCGTTCACACGCCCCCACCCCGAGGACATGCACCTGCTGGAGACCGAGCCGCTGAAGGTCCGCAGCCAGGCATACGACCTGGTGCTCAACGGCTGGGAGCTCGGTTCGGGGTCCATTCGAATCATTCAGCCCGAGCTGCAGGCCCGCATCTTCGCCATCCTCGGCATCAGCGACGACGAGGCACAGAAGAAGTTCGGCTTCTTCCTCAACCCGTTCAAGTACGGCGCCCCGCCCCACGGTGGTTTCGGCCTGGGTATCGACCGTCTGGTCGCCATCCTGGCCGGTGAGGAGAACATCCGTGAGGTCATCGCCTTCCCGAAGACGCAGTCCGGTCTCGACCCGATGACCAACGCTCCCACGCCCGTCGTGCAGAAGCAGCTCGACGAGTTGGGCATCCGCGTCCTTCCCCCGAAGGCGTAATCCACATCGGTCGCCCCGTCGACCCCAGCGCTTCCCCCACAACCCACCGTTTGGGGGAGCTAGGAGGGGTACCGTGGCCGGATGGCGAGCAGTCACTTTCGAGCCGGTGTGGTCATGGTGGTGCGCAACCACGATCTCACGCAGGTGATGGCATTCGAACGTGCGGACGCGCCCGGCAACTGGCAGCTGCCCCAGGGCGGACTCAAGGCCGACGAGCGGCCCATCGAGGGCGCGTGGCGCGAGCTGTTGGAGGAGACCGGCCTGAGCGACGAGCAGGTCGCCATACGGGCTGAGTTCCCCGAATGGCTGGCCTACGAGTGGCCCGACGAGGTGAAGCAGCTCAAGGCTGGTCCCGCCAATCGCATCGGGCAGGTGCAGCGCTGGTTCCTCTTCGACGTGGCGTCAGCCGAGGTGGTGCCGACACCTGACGGCGTCGAGTTCAGTGATTGGAAGTGGGTCACACCGGCATGGCTCACCGCTCACACGCTGGAGTGGCGTCGCGGCCCGTACGAGCGGGTACTGGGCACGCTGTAGCGACCGCGAGGGGCTACCGTCTTTGGTGTGTCCGACCTGTTCAGCGCCGCAGCCGAAACCCGCCTGCGAGCGCAGGCTCCGTTGGCTGCGCGCCTGCGTCCGCGCACGCTCGACGATGTCGTCGGGCAGACTCATCTCGTCGGCCCAGGCAAGCCGCTGCGTCGTCTGGTCGAGCAGGACCGACTGACCAGCGCCATCTTCTGGGGCCCTCCGGGTACTGGCAAGACCACGCTGGCACTGGCGGTCGCGGGCTCCACCAAACGGGCGTTCGAGCAACTGTCGGCGGTGTCCGCGGGCGTCAAGGACGTGCGCGAGATCATCGAGCGTGCCCGTCAGCGGCTTGGCGAGCACGGGCGGGGCACGATCCTGTTCCTCGACGAGATCCACCGCTTCTCCAAGGCCCAGCAGGACGCGCTACTGCCGGCGGTCGAGGACGGGACGCTGACGCTGATCGGCGCGACCACCGAGAACCCGTTCTTCGAGGTCAACGCGCCACTACGCAGCCGCAGCACGCTGTTCCGCCTCGAGCCGCTCACCCGGCCCGACATCGAGACGCTGATCCACCGCGGCCTGGAGGCAGAGGGTCGTACGGCCACGGCAGAGGCCATCACGTACCTTGCGGACCGGGCCGGTGGCGATGGTCGCCAGGTGTTGACGGCACTGGAAGTCGCAGTGGCGCTGGCCCACCCGGGTGAGGTGGTGTTGGAGCACGTCGAGTCGGCCCTTGGCACGAGCGCGCTTCGATACGGACGCGACGACCATTACGACGTGGTCAGCGCGTTCATCAAGAGCATGCGCGGCAGCGATCCGCAGGCAACCGTGTACTACCTCGCGCGCATGTTGGAGGCGGGGGAGGACGCTCGCTTCATTGCCCGCCGAATGATCATCTTCGCGAGTGAGGACGTAGGCCTCGCCGACCCGGGCAGCCTGCAGGTCGCTGTGGCCGCGGCTCATGCGTTGGAACACGTGGGGCTGCCAGAGGCGCAGCTGAACCTCAGCCAAGCCGCCATCCACCTGGCCACGGCACCGAAGAGCAATCGGGCGGCGCTCGCCATCTGGAATGCGCGAGCCGATGTGCAGGCCGGCGCCGTCGGCGAGGTACCACCACACCTGCGCGATGCCCACTATCAGGGTGCGAAGAGCCTCGGTCACGGTGTGGGCTACGACTACCCTCATGATCACCCCGATGGCTACGTCGTGCAGCAGTACCTGCCCGCCGAGCAGGCGGACAAGCGGTACTACGAACCCACAGACCACGGTGCCGAGGCACGGGTGGCCGAGCGGATGGAGAAGCGAATGGATGCAGAGCAATGACCGCAGGTGAACTCGCAGTCGTGATGGCAGCGGTGTTGTGTTGCATCGGCTTTGCCGCGCTCGTGGTCGTTCTCATGCGTGTGCTCGATTCACTGAAAGCACTTCGCGGCGAGGTCGAGTCGTTGCGAGCGGAGACTCGTCCACTGCTCCGAGAGCTCCGCGCCTCCACAGCCGACGCGCTCGCCGCCATCGACGAGGCCCGCGGCGACCTCGATCGTTTCGACCGTGTGCTGGGCTCTGCCGAGGCCATCAGTGGCGCCATGGCCGGAGGTCGTCGAATGACTCGCGCAGCATTCTCCGCACCCGTGATCAAGACGGTCGCCATGGGCACCGGCACCAAGCGTGCGGTACGGCGCCTCAGCCGCAAAGACAGGAAGATCGCATGATGAAGCGACTGACGTGGTTCGTGAGCGGTGCTGCTGCCGGTATCGCTGGTGCGAGCGTGGCGAAAAAGAAGGTGAAGGCCGTGGCGTCGGAGATCTCTCCGGCGAATGTCGCCAAGAAGACCACCAACAGGGTTCGTGAGGCGATGCACGAGGGCAAGCGTGCGATGAAGGCAAAGGAAGCCGAACTTCGTGCCCGTCTGGACGGGCGAGCGACCACGCTCGCCGACACCCTCGATGACGGCGACACAGTGTTGGTCGACGGTCAACCGGTCGCTGCCGGGCAAGTCATCGTGTTGAAGCAGGTACGCGACGAGCACGAAGCCGCTGCTCGCCGCCGGCGCGCATGAGCGTGGTCGACGCCTCGGCCGAGGTGCTGACGGCCTTGGCGGCCTCGCTGCGAGACGCGCTGTCGCCCGACCGAGTTCGCACCGGCAGCACAGAGCTGGGCCTGTATGCCCGCGACGCCTCGAACATCTCCGGCTCTGCGGGCATCGTCTGCTTCCCGCTGACCACCGCTGAGGTCCAGCAATGCGTGCTCGCTGCAGGTCGGCACGGGGTCCCGTTCGTCGCACGCGGCGCCGGCACCGGCTTGGCCGGCGGCGCGACGCCGTTGGACCATGCGCTCGTCATCACGTTGACGAAGATGGATCGCGTGCTCGGCGTCGACGTCGCCAATCGCTACGCCTGGGTCGAGCCCGGGGTACTCAACCTCGACCTCACCCGCCAGGTCACCAAGTACGGGCTGCATTTCGCGCCCGACCCGAGTAGCCAGCAGAGCTGCAGCATCGGCGGCAACGTCGCCAACAACTCCGGTGGGCCGCACTGCCTCAGCGACGGGGTCACCGCCGCGCACATCCTGGCGATGGAAGTCGTGCTCAGCGACGGGTCAGTGGTGCATCTCGGCGGTGAGCAGCCGGAGCCGACGGGCCTAGATCTACGCGGTGCGTTCGTGGGCAGCGAGGGAATGTTCGGCATCGCCACCAAGGTCTGCGTACGCCTGACGCAGAACGCCCCGGCGGTGCGCACGATGCTGATGGACTTTCAAACGGTCGAGGATGGCGCGCAGACAGTGAGCGCGATCATCGCCGACGGCATGGTGCCCGCCGCGCTGGAGATGATGGACCAACTGTGTGTGCAGGCGGTCGAGGCGTACATCCAAGCAGGGCTACCTGTCGACGCCGCCGCCGTGCTGCTGGTGGAGGTCGCCGGCCTGCCCCATGGGCTGGAGGCCGACGTTGCACGCATCGTGGAGATCGGTAAGGCCCACGGCGCGGGCACCGTTCGCATCGCCCAGGACGAGGCCGAGCGGGCCTTGCTGTGGAAGGGCCGCAAGACGGCGTTCGGAGCCATTGCTCGCATCAAACCCAACTACTACCTGCACGACACGGTGGTTCCGCGCCGGATGCTGCCCGAAGTGCTGCGCAAGGTGTACGAGATCACCGCCCGGCACGACCTGCTGGTGATGAACGTCTTCCACGCCGGTGACGGCAATCTGCACCCGCTGCTGGTGTTCGACAAGAGCGAACCTGGCGTGATGGAGCGCGTGCATGCCGCCGGCGAGGAGATCGTGCGCGCCTCGGTGGAGGCCGGGGGAGTGCTCAGCGGCGAACATGGTATTGGCTTGGAGAAGCGCGACTTCATGCCGCTGATGTTCGCTCCGGAAGATCTCGCCGCCCAGGCTTGTATGCGTCGCGCATTCGACCCACTGGGGCTGGCGAACCCATTCAAGGTGTTGCCGTCTGCGGCTGCCTGTGGCGATGTGCAGCATGTCCCGGACGGGGCGTGGGTGTGATCGACCTCCAACCTTTTGCCGACGAGGTCGGCACGGACGAGCCGGTCACCATCGCCGGCCTTGGGACGCGCGGCGGCCCGGTCGACGGTGTCCGTTGCGTGAGCCCACCGGCAGGCATCGAGTGGATGCAGCCCGACGAGATGATCATGTGCTGCGGCGCAGGGACGCCGGTCGATGAGATGGTGGCAGCGCTCTCGGCGCACGGTCAGACCGTCGCCCTGCCCGCCGGAGGCACCGTCGGAGGAGCCCTCGCAGTTGGCATCAGCGATCACCGCCGCCTCGGCTATGGCCCCGTGCGCGACACCCTGCTGCAGGCACGCTACGTCTCGGCGGCCGGTCACGTGGTGAAGGCCGGCGGTCCGACCGTGAAGAACGTCAGTGGATTCGACCTGTGCCGCTTGCTCGTGGGGTCACAGGGCACGCTGGGGTTCATGGGTGAGGTGATCGTGCGCACCCGCCCGTTGCCCACACATTCGCAGTGGTTCACGTGCGAGAGCCGGGAACCGATGCAGGTGTTCTCCCGTCTGTACAAACCGGTCAGCGTGCTGTGGGACGGTTCGAGCATCTTCGCCCTCATCGAAGGCCACCCTGACGACGTGGCCGAACAGGCAGCAACCTGTGCAATGCATCCGTGTGATGGTCCGCCATCGCTACCCACAGGGAGCCGTCGCAGCGTGAAGCCTGGGGCCGTCGTGTCGCAGACGGGCGACTTCGTCGCGGAGATCGGCGTAGGGATCGTCCACCACTCGCAGCCGTACGCTGTCGACCCGGTCGCTGAGCGCGAGATGGCATTGATGGCGGCCATCAAATTCGAGTTCGACCCCACCGGGCGACTCAATCCTGGTGTGCGTGCCTGACGATCAACCCTTCGTGGTGCGACCGCCCACCGACCTGCGAGCTGCTGCTCGCGCCGCATCAGTAGCGGCCGCGAGGTGGGGGTTGCCCACGCCACACCATCTACGAACCGGGATGAACGCGCTGTTTCTCTCCGGTGACAACGTGATGCTGCGGGTGTCGCACACAACCGCAGCGCCCGCTCAGGCAGCATGGCTACTGGGTCAGTTGGCCGACAGGGGAGTGCGGGCGCCGCTGCTGCTGCATTCCGAGCCGATCGTCGTTGCCGACCTCGCCGTGCTCGCAATCGAGCGGATTCGGCCCGACGGTGACATCGATTGGGTGAATGTCGGTGCACAGATCCGACGAGTGCACCAGTGGCCGATCGACGAGGTTCGCGGCAGCTACCCGATGCCGCGGGGCGACGACTTTCCATGGTGGAGAACCTCGGCCATCCTCGAAGAAGTGGACGATCTACTGGATGACGGCGCCCGCGACGGCCTCGGTGCCGCGATCCGCGCCCACGGAGACTGGCGATCGCGTGTGACCACTCGGGTGGTGTGTCACGGTGACCTTCACCCAGGCAACATCATTCAGTCTGCGAACGGCCCGGTACTGCTCGATTGGGACCTTGCGTGTCATGCCCCGGCGGCGTGGGACCACGCAATGCTGATGACGTGGTCGTCGGTGTGGGGCGGCGACCCGACCGCCTACGACCGATTTGCCGAGGGCTACGGACAGGCCATGCGTGATGATTCGTTGGCACAGTCGTTGGCGATGATGCGCAACGTGACGGCAACCTTGATGCGACTCAAGGCCGGCCGCACCGATCCAGCAGCGGCCGACGAGGCTCGTCGCCGCCTGCAGTACTGGCGCGGCGACCCGAACGCACCGGCCTGGGTTGCTCAGTAGGGCTGGCAGGTAGGGCAGAAATAGCAGGCGCGTCCACCGAGCGTCACGATCTGGACGGCGGTGCCGCAGCGCAGACAGATGTCGCGGTGGTACACGTAGGTGTTGTCGCCGCGCTGGGCACGTCGGTTCGTGATCGGGAACTCTTTGCGGTCGATGGTGATGATGCGGTTGTCCTTGACCCCCTGCTTCAGCATCGAACTGATCGTCAGCCACAGTGCCCGCAACTCGTCGGTGCTGCAACTGCGCCCGGGACGCGAGGGGTGAATGCCATTCACGAAGAGCGCCTCCGCGCGATAGACGTTGCCGACACCCGCCAGCATTTTCTGGTCCAGCAGGAGTGCCCCGATGGGCTGCGCACTCTTTTGGATGCGAGTCACGAACAATTCCGGCTTCACGCCACGGCGCAGCGGGTCGGGCCCGAGCCGAGCGATGATCGCGTCGCGGTCGTCTGCGGTTCCGATGCTGCAGTCCGTGGGTCCAGCCAGATCGATGGTGCCGCGTTCTGTCGACATTCGCATGCGGACCTGGCCCTGCACCTCGGGAACCTGCTGACCGACACTGACCCGGTACTTACCGAACAGCCCGAGGTGTACATGACCGACCAGGCCGTTGTGCCACCAGTAGAACAGGTGCTTACCATATGATTCAACGGTTTGTAACACTTGGCCGTCGATGAGCGCTGCGTCAGGAAACCGACCCTGCGGCGAACTGACTCGCACGACCTGGCCGCACAGCATCTTGGTCTGGTCGCGAGCGATTCGTGCGAGCGTGTGGCCTTCAGGCATGGGGACTGACGGTATCGCCAGCGGAGTGGCGGGCGCGTAGCCAGGCCATCACGTCGGGGCGGTGCCAGAAGATGCAGCGCTCGCGCACCAGCACGGGCTCGGGGAAGTCGGGGTAGCGCCGGCGGTACGTGGAGATCGACTTGCGCGACGAAAGGCCGATGAGGTCGGCCACCTGGGCGGCGTCGAGTAGGTCGTCTACTTCCATTCACAGATGTTGACATAGGCCGACATCCTGTGCGCATCATTGTCGGCGTAGGTCAACAACTGAGGGGAGATGGATCGATGAAGGTAGAGATTCAGACGTGCGACGGGTGTGGTATCGAGCACCCAGGTGACGCGGGGTGGGGTTCGACGGGGATGCCGACCATGCCCAACGCAGGCTGGATGGGGGTCATTTTCGGGCACCGCGGGCACCTAGCGCTAGGCATCAATCAAGACCTGTACGTGTGCTCGCTGGACTGCCTGATGGTCGCCGCTCGCAAGTTGCGGGGATTCACGGTCGATCCTGTGGTGGATCCGCTCGAGATGGTGTTCGCTGCGCCTGCCGTCGAGCCGGTGCGCAAGCCGCGGGCAACGAGGAAGCCGCGACCGACGACTAAGTAGCGACCAGCAACATAAGCGACCGCGCTCCATCGGGGCGCGGTCGTTGTCGTTTTTCGGCGAAGATCGGATCGGTCGTTGATCGTCGTTGTGGGAGAGTGACCGGCAATCAACGGAAAGGCTCACATCTCCATGAAGCTCTTACTACCAGCAGTTCTGCTCCTCTCGAGCCTCTCGGCCTGCGGCGGCTCGGAGGGCACCGCGTCCACCGTGGCACCCACCGAGCCGTCAGCGGCGACCACGCAGGCACCAGCGGCCACGGACGCGCCGACCACGACGGAGGCCGCCACGACTCTGCCCACAACCACAGAGGCCGCCACAACCACAACGCTGAAGCCGTCACTCGTGTCGGGCGTGGTGTGGGCCTCGGTCGTTGACCCGTCGCGGATCAACCAGACCACACCAATCCCCAGCCAGACATCAGCCAGCGGCGTCACCGTGCGCCTGCAGCTCGCCCTGTACGGCCCACTGAAGGGCGCGGGCACGTTCTCCAGCGAATGTGCCGACGAGTACGAGGCCGAGCTGTACGCCGACTGTCTCGTGGTGCAGCTCGCGATGGACGTGGACCCGGCATTTAGGGTCGACGGGAACTCCCCTGACGCGTCGATGAGCGTTGATGCCGTGATCACGCCAGAAGGCAAGCAGCTCGACTCGATCTGGTCAGAGAGCGGCTACCCCGGCACGAAGGACACCGTGCTCGCCGTCGCCCTGCCTGGCGCGACGCCTGGTTCCACGGTGAAGGTGTCCGTGGGGTCGAACCTTGTCGGCTATGAGATCCTCACGTTCGTACTGCCACCGGAGTTTCTGCCGACGCCCTGGGTTAAGTGACAACGCTCCCAGACGACGGGTTCAACATCTGCGCTCCGGCCGAATAGCTCCCCTCAGGCTTTTCCCCTTTAGCCGAACTGTCCTAGCTAGTCGTCGAGGGCGGGTTGTGAAGTCGACTAGCTTCGGCCCGTGTTTACCGGACTCATCGAAGGTGCCAGGGCAATTCGCATACAGCTTGTTGCTGGGTACTCGGCGCTTCTGACTGCGTACATAGCGCTCCACGGGGTGATCTCCGACCACGGCGAGTGGACTAGCGGACCAGGCATTTTGGTGGACCTGTACTCGTCGTTTGGGGCGGCGGGCCGAGCCGCCTTCTGGGCGTTCTCGGCATTCATGATCGGATCAATTCTGACAAACACCTTCTTTGGGCAGCTGGTCGAGCGCACTGCGCAGCACCCCAACGGGCCGTCCTGGCCCGACTTCATCGATGAAGCCAAAGCCGCTGTTAAGGAGTACGAGGAATACAAAGTCACCACCCACTTAAGCGGCAACGGGGCAGGCGGCACCACACTGAAGGTCGTAGGGCGGAGCGCTATGTCGCACACAGTTCCGTCGCCGCATCACGCCGAGTTTCTTCGCGAAGTCGTGGAGGATCGTGAGCGTCGACACGCGGAGGTTCAGTTTCGGATGGCAGTCACGCTGGGCCTCGTCGCTCCCGGCATAGCAATGACCATCCGGGCAGGCTGGTGGGGGCTCGCCTTTCTGGTGCCCACACTTCTTGTGTGGCTGGACATGGCGAATCTTCAGCGCAAGACGATGGAGTACATGTGCGACGCGCGCGAAGCCATCGCTCGCGAGTCCAAGTCTGAGGCCGAGGAGCAACTCAAGGAAGTACTCCATCGGCTCGAGGCCAACGGTGGCCAACTAAGCAAGGTGGCGCTAGCGGATTTGGAAGCGGAACGCGAGCGGCTTGATCACCTGTTGCAGGACTTGGATCAAGACCTGGAAGGCATTCAGGCAGACCGCACGCGGTTTCTCGTTCTACGAACGCGATGAGCGTGGTCGGCGTAACGGCCGGCGGTCCTGGCGTCGTGTGCGAAGTTGTCGACGGCGTGCTGCACGACCGCGTGCACGTCCGTGTGCGCGATTAGAGCGCCCCGCTGGCGTGCGAGTGAGCACGCAGCCCACACGTCCGCCCAGAACGCCTGTAGCGACCAGTCGCGGTCGTTGGCGGGGCGGCATTCGACGACGATGCCCGTCGACATGCGCCGGATGCGGGACAGCCAGCGCTCGAGAGCGTCGGGCAGCTCACTGGCCTCGATCAGTGGCGGTGGGGGAGGCTGGCGGGCGCGGCTCATTGGGCTGCCTTGAGGGCGTCGATCTGTCGCTGTAGGTCGTCCATCTTCACGACGTCGGGGTTGGGGCGGAACTGCTCGCGCACCCACTGAAGCTCGAGCGTCTCGATGGTGGCTGTAGCGCCGTCGTCGGTCACGGTGATGCGGCGAGCGCGACTCATTGCGCGCCCCTCGCCGGCGCAACGCGTGGCTTCGGGCCAGGCTTCGCACGCGGCACCGGCGACGTGTCCTCCTCGAGGTGTAGGCCGAGTTGACGAACCGACGCGGCGAAGAACTGCCGAGCCCGCGCCTCGACATCACACAACGGATGCGCCTTCAGCCCACCGGTGCCGTGATGCACCGTCAGGCCGTCGAGTGAGAGCTGCTTGCGCGCGGTCGCTGCTTCGTCCAGAGCGTGCAGCGACTCGGCGAACAACGCCAGCTCGGCCGCACTCATCTCGCGTTCGGCCACAACGGTGCGCCACAGGGTCGCCGACGTGGTGCTCAGCTCGCCAGGTGGTGGTGGCAGATCGTCGGTGACGACATCTGGAGGGGTCTTCTTCATGGGGTATTGCTCACTTCCTTGGGTGAAAATTGGTCAGCGGAGATGCGTCGATCTACCGAGTCGGTAACTAAAGCGCCCTGGAAGGGCTGGTCCAGGTTCGGTACCGGTGGGGTGGGTGCGGTGCCTCGGCCGACTCTTGGCGCTGTTGTGGAGACGCTGGGGCGTGGTGCTCGCCGCAAGGACAACTCACGTCTGTTGCTCGGTTGGCTGACGCGTTCGCAGTTGCCTTGCTTCTGTCATCTCGCTTGGTTCCTTGTCGCTCTTGTCGTCTTGTCACTTCACTTGCTCTTGTCTGTCTGTCGCTGTTGGTCGTCGTCGTGTGTCGGCCATCGCTGCATTGCACAGGGTGGTCGCATCTTCGCCAGCGGCCAGGCGGTGGAGGAGTGGTAGGTCGATGTGCATCGTGCGCCACGAGTGGCACGGCTTGCAGCGGGGATGGAGCCACACAGGATCATCGACGTTCGTCATGCGAGCGTCTGGGCTGTCTGCGCTTGTGGTGGTGGTGGTGGTGGCCTGTGCGGCGAGGAGGAGCCGGCGTGGCGGTACGTGGTCGAGGTCTGTTGCTGGCTGTCCGCAGTCGACACACGGGGGTTGCCCGGCGAGTAGTCGGCTTCGCTGGGCAACCCACTTCGTGTCGCTGTACTTGTGCTCGCCGTTGGCCCGCCGTTGGCTGCTGCGCTTGCCGTAACGCTTGGTCATGCACGTCGCGCAGAGCGGTTTCTTGCCGGCGAACATGTTGGTGCAGTTGGGGCAGGCTCTCATGGTGTCGGACCGCTCAGGCGGCGACAGCCTCAGCGGCCGGGACGGTGAGTGCTGGCACCGCCTGGCGCACTGACTCGCGCAGGTGGGCGGCGAGGGTGTTGACGCTCGACGGGAGCCCGTTCACGTTGACTTGTGCTTCGCCGCCAGCGAGGTGCAATGGGATGTTGCCATCTCCTCCGCTGGCGATGTCGATCACCTTTCGGGCGTATCTAGCGAAGCGCTCGAGGTCGGCGATGTCGTTCCATCGCGCTGCCATCTCGTCGAGCAACGGTTCGATGAGCGCGGCCGCTGCTCGTTGGCCATCTTCTGCTGCGGCCAGTACGGCTGTGGCGCCGTGGTCCTTCATCGCTTGTTCGTAGACGCCGCGGGCGCGGCCTGCGACCACTTGGGCGGTGACGACGGTGCGGCCGAGGTCGTCGAGCTCGACGATGATCGCCCGTTCGGTTGCCTCGGGGATCGGCTTGCCGGCGGCGAGCGCGTCAGCGGCCGCCGTGGCGTCGTCTTGGCGTGCCGTCTCGAGGCGGGTCTGCAGCT
>DAORTY010000084.1:0-15304 GCA_035432905.1 Ilumatobacteraceae bacterium
TGATCGAGCTCGAAGCAACCGAGACGATCGGCGCCGGCCGATACGAACGCACCGATGCCCGCACGAACGAACGCAACGGCCACCGCACGCGCCTGTTGTCAACACAGGCCGGTGACATCGAGTTGAAGATCCCGATCCCCGGGACGCTGTCCTGGCTGTCAGCCCAAGCGTTCGATGACGCGCCACTCCGCATTGGTTAGCTTCATCGGGTTCCCCGCCCACGGCTGCCGGATTATCCGCGCCTGTTCGAACCCTCCAGCGGCGAGCAGATCACCCTTGAGTATCGGTCGATCGACGCGGTTCTCGGTCCATTGGATTGGGCAAAAGTTCAGTTCTTTGCCGCGATCGGCCGGCTCAATCCATTCGTCATCTGCACGCCCGATGTACGGGCTGTCCATGACGTAGCCCGTCGCGTACACACCCGCTCGCTTCCCGCTGACCCAGAGGGCGGCATTGTCGCCGCCCGAGATTTCGTCGAGGTGCCTCGTGACGGACCAGTCGACGTCCATCTCACCGTCCAGCAGGTGGTCGAGGACGGGATACCGCTTGGGGTTGCCCTGAAACAGCCAGTTCGACATCTCAGCTCACTTCCGAACTGTCATCCTCGAACCCGCGTAGGGCGTCGAAGAGGTCTTGTAGCACCAGTCTCGCTGCCCGCTTAGCAGCTGTCAGCTTGTTGTCGATCGTGCCCGGGCTCTCGTCCTTGCCGCGTTCCGCGGCGATCGCCTTCGTGCTCAATCCCTCGACGTACTTGGCGTGTAGTAGTGATCGCGCCTCACCACCGAGTAGCCCCCACCGACTTTCGAGGTCGACCTTGAGGGCCACGAACGAACCGAGGCTGCCGGCGCCACGGTGCATCTCAGCAATTACAAAGGCAACGCGGTTGTCGTCGTCCTCGTCGTGCATCGGGGGTGGCTCGCTTCCCGCCTTGCCCATCGGAAGATCGCGATGGAGCTTCCCTCCGAGCCTTCTCGCATAGTTCGTAGCCACCACGCCAACCCAATTGAGTCGCTCTTGGGAGCCGGTCGAGACCTGCTCCCAATGCTTCTGCAGCTGGACGACGGCATGACCCGCTGCCTCACCAACTACCTGATCGTCATTGGAAACACGTCCGGCAGCCTTGCGGGCCGCAACCTCGAACTGCTTCAGCTGTGCGGTCGTCAAGTCCATCGCTGCCCCGAACGGAAGCCTAAACGACTTGCCTCACCGTTCCCGGCAAGCGTCGCGGGCATCGACCCGCGCCTTCGGACGCTGAGCGCCACCGCCTCGGAACGGCGTGGGCTTGGCAATGAGAAACCTTCGAGACGCTGACTCCTACTTGGTGACAGCGCACATCACGAAGGAGTAGACGTGGTCAATCTCAGTTTCATCACAGACAATCTGGCTACGGGTGGTGACCTCCCCGAAAGCACCGCCGCCGCACGCCGCGACCTGAAGAAGTGGCAGGAACTCGGCATCACACACGTGGTCGACAACCGGCTGGAGTGGAGCGACGCCGAGTTCGTTGCCCAATGGGCTCCCGAAATCCGGTACCTGCACAACGGCGTGGATGACCACGGCGAGGCGATGCCAGACGAGTGGTTCAACGACGGCGTCGAGTTCATCGTGAAGGCGCTGAACGCCTCCAACGCGAAGGTGCTCGCGCATTGCCACATGGGCATCAACCGCGGACCGTCGCTCGCCTACGCCGCACTGCTGGCGATCGCGTGGGACCCGATCGAGGCCATCTCAGCGATCCGATCCGCCCGCCCGATCGCGGGATTGGGATATGCCGAAGACGCGCTCGACTGGCACCACAGATGCCAGCACACCCCCCAAGCGCAGCGGCGCCGCGCCGAGCGCCGGCTCGCCGCTTGGCGGCGCGACAACTGGATCGACGTCGTCCGAATCATCCGCAGCATCCGAACCGCACAAGCCAGCTGAACCAACAAGGAGCACCGCAATGCGCACAGTGACAGTCACGACCGACGACTTCCTCGCCCGCGTACGAACCAATCGGGACAGCCACCGAGAAGTCTTCGAACAGGCCCTCGAAGGATACTGGAGTCGCCTGAAGGCCGAACTCGAACGCCGAGTCCGCGATCTCGGGCGAGGCAGGACCGTCGATCAGTACATCGGGCTACCCGAACCCGAAGACCACACCGACGACTACAACCGCATCCTCACCATGGCCGAAATGTCCGTCGACGACACCTTGGAACTCACTGAAGACGAGTTCGCGATGTACGTCATGGACCAATGGCGATGGAAGCAATCGTTCACGGACACCACCGATCGGTACACGCGGTGATGTGAGCGGAAGCTCACCCGTGGACCTCCAGACGCCGTCGCCGGGGCGGCCCGCGACGCCGGGCCCGCGAGCCGCCACATCCGGGCCCGACGCCAACCGACCTTGCCGGACGCGGCCCATCAGCGGTCGCGCGCCGGTGGTTGCTGAGTTCAGTCGGTCACGCGTGAACCCAGAGTGATCACTTGTCTGCAGCGGTGTGATCGGTCGAGTGGGTGGAGCCCAGCGTGGCGCAGGCGGTCGGCCACTTCGGGAGGAGTCAGCCCCACTCGTTCGAGGATCTCCGTGGCGACAAGCGCCGTGGCCACGGTGATGCGCTGGCCGGCGAGTGTGCGCTCGGTGAGCAGATCGACGTTCTGGCTGGTGTTGTCGGCGTCGTCCGCGAGTGCGAGTTGCGGGGTGATCGACACGGGCTGCGGGTCGATTGCGACGATTCGAGCCAGCACGGGTTGGCCACGGATGAGCGCGGCGAGCGAACGATTTGCCCGGTGATGATGACGAGTTGGCCTCTGTGTTCGGCGAAGGTGGGGTAACGGTTCGCGGACGAGTGCATGTCAGCCGATGTGTGCCCGGTGAGTTCCCATTCGCCGGTGAGGTAGTAGCCCGTGTGCGTGCGAAGGACACACGGTTGACTCGCTTACAGGGTGCGCGGGTCCACCTCGTGCAGCCGGGGAGGCGCTGTCAGGAGATGGTGGACCGTGGTGACTGCCATTCGTGGTTCTCCCTTGCGCGGCAGAGGGCCACGGCACGATGGGCTTGGCTGCGCCCTTGAAGCACTGGTCGAGAGCCCCGCACCCCCACCAGGCTGCTCGGTAGTCGCTCGTGCCGCTGCTCACCGTGATGGGCCGAACCATCCCATTGGGGGTCGTCCGGTGCAGAAAACGTCGGGGTCCTCCGGCAAACCCCACTGGCGTCGAAAGGCGGCCGACATGTGGGCGCTCTGCTGGAAGCCATCGAGATCGAGCGCTTCGTCGGGGTTCACCACGAAGTGCTCGGGCAAGGGCTGTGGGCCGCGATCGAGCCTCGCGATCGGTTCGGCTCGCCATCCGATGCAGAACCCGCCCTGTGCCATCTGCGGCGTCTCGATGACGAGACCCCAGCGAAGGAACACTTCGTTGGCCAGGTCGCCGATGGCCTCGTACGGAACCCCGAACGCCTGCGTCACCCGTGTCTCCCACACGATGCGCTGCGTCGAGCCGGCCCGAACGAGGTAGACGGTGCTGCCGAGCTCGATGTCGTGAAGGTGCCACGGCCCGTCGCGCCACGTGAGCATCCACGATGATTGGTCGAAGTCGGTGGTCGACTCCGGCATGAACGTTCCTGGGTCATAGAGCAACGCCATCGAGTGGTGTCCTTTCGAGTGGGGTGCAGTTGGCGCACATCGTCCTGGTCATGTCAGCAGCGCTCCACGAACGCGCACAGGGTGGAGATCAACTCCATCTCCTCGGTGGTCTTGGCGCGGCTGTCGAGGAGCGTTTCGGTGCACACGACGTACGCGAGTGCCCGGGCGCGGCTGATGGCCACGTTGAACCGGTTCTTGGAGAAGAGGAAGTCGATGCCTCTGGGAATGTCGGCCGCGGTGGATGCCGTCATGCTGAAGAACACGACGGGTGCCTCTTGCCCTTGGAATTTGTCGACGGTGCCGACCCGGACTCCGGCAGTGACGGTCGATGCGTCGAGCACTCCGCGGAGCAGGCCGACTTGGTCGTTGTAGGGCGCGACCACCATGAAGTCGTCGACTCCCAACAGGTGCTCGGCGCCATGCACGTCGATCCACTGCAGGCCGATCAATCGGCTGATCTCGTCGCGGATGAGTTCGGCCTCGGCCATCGACTCGGTGGAGCACCCGTCGTGCTGGGACTGCAGCCACCGCAGCCCGGTTCCCGCACCGGTGTTCTGGACGGAGCAACTGGTGTGGGAGGTGAGCCGGCCGTCGTAGATGTGGTCGGAGATGAACCCGCAGACGTCGGGGTGCATGCGGTGCGTCTGCGACAAGAACACCCCCCGGTCGGCAGGCATCGTGGCGTGCTCGCCCAGCACGTGCTCGAGGACGCTCGCACCGGACCCATTCGGATGCGTGCCTTTCGACACCTGGGCCAGCTGCAGCGGGTCGCCCAAGAGCACGACGCCGTGCGCCGCGTCGGCAGTGGCGAGCGCGTCGGCCAGTGCAAGCTGACCGGCCTCGTCGACGATCAGCACGTCGACAGGTGTGGCGCGCATCTCGGCTCGTGAGAACAGCCAGGTGGTGCCTCCGACCACATTGAACTCGGGTCGTCGACACGGGTCGTTGGAGGTGGTGTAGGTGACAGAGGGGTGCGGCCGCGGGTGCGAACCGTCGACCTTGCGCACCGCATGCAACAGGGAAAGGTCGCCGGCCTTCGTGAACACGGCGACCACTTCCTCGAGCAGGTTGTCGATGGCATGGTGGCTCATCGCAGTGATGCCGACTCGCTTGCCGGCTTTGACGAGGCAGTGGATGAGATGTGCTCCGGTGTAGGTCTTGCCGGTGCCTGGCGGGCCTTGGATGGCCACGTAGGTGCCATCGAGACGGAGCACCCATTGCTGCATCTCCTCGAGGTCGTCGGTGAAGCCGCCGTTGGGGAGTTGATGCCCGCCCGCGAACGTCGGTGGCATGCGGCGAAGAATCGCCATCGCGGCTTCGTTCGGCGCGGCCGACCCATCCCCTTCGAGAACCGTTGCAGCCAGTTCCGAGACTGCTGCGGGTTTCGGACGTGGCGCTACCCAGTCGTTGAGTACGACGGCGGTCGGATGGATGCCGAGCTCCTGGCACCGCTCGTTCCAGGTGAGCTGGACCAGGCCTGCGTCGGGGTCGATGGCTGCGATGCTGCTGAAGCCGAAGAGCTCATCGCCGGCGGAGAAGATGACGCTTGCCCCGTCAGTCAGCTTGCGCCCGACTGCCTGAGCCGGCATCTTGAGCTCGATCGCTGGCGTGATCGGGTTGCCGCGCACGCCGACTCGTTGCACGACGTCGACGAACTGCAGCCCGGCCAGCATGCCGACGTCGTTGAGCTGTGCTTCGAGGTCGTAGGCGGTCTTGGAGATCATGCCCCCGAACACGGCGCGGCTCTCCCGTAGCCAGTAGCCGAGCAGATCGCCCAGCAGGTGCTCAGCTGAGTCGGCGGGGAACAGATGTAGTGCTTCGACCTGAGCGTCGATGTCGGGGTACGCGGACTCCGCTTGCTCGATGACTGTTGCTCGCCAGGGCAGGTCGTCAGGGCGTTGGGTGAGCAGCCAGTCGCGCAGCGCAAGCGTCGCGCGCACGTCGTCCTCGTTGTAGCGGGCGATGCGGGTGAGCCGACTGGCCTCACCGTCGTGGCAGTAGGCGTCGTACTCGACGACTGCGCCGGCACCTTGGTCGATGTCATGGTTGCGTTCGTACGCGGCGAGCAGCTCGATGTGCTTCAACCCGTACGACTCGACTCCGACCTGCATCGCATTGGTGACCACGGTGAGCAGGTCGACGAATAGTCCGGTCTCCACCAGCTCGGCGAGCTTCGCTTCACCGACACCGTGTTCGATGGCCAGGCGCTCGAGGGACGATCGCTCCGTGTGGTTGTAGTGGTAGACGTGCATGCCCGGGTACTGCTGGCGGCGTTCGGCGAAGTAATCGATCAGTTGCTTGGTGGCGTGCGCTTCATCCTGAACGCTGTGTGCCCATCTCTCGTCGTACACCCATGCGCCACTGACGTCCTTGGTGATCAGGCCGAAGAGGAAGAACAGGCCCCTGTCCGCCTGCCAGAAGGGGTGGCCCTCGTAGTCGAGGAAGACATCGCCGTCATCGGGTTGGGGAAGCGCCAGGAACCCGACCGGCGGACCGTCGGTCTGCGCGGCCAACAGCAGATGTGGCGGCTTGATGCCTCCGCTGTCCCGTGCCTGCACCTGCAGCCGTGCTTGCGTCACCAGGCGCCCCCGCCGTTGCTCGCGGAGCCCGTCGACCGGCTGGTCGCACGCTGCGAGGGCGGCCATGGTGGGGTGCCCGTGAGCAACGAGGGTCTGGCGGTCGGCCTTCAAGATGTTGGCGACGAACAGCAGTGAGTCGTCGTTGCGCCATTGAGCCTCACACACTGCGGAGAACTCGCAGAACTGGCAGTGGGTGCATCGTTCCGGCTCCGTCGCCACGTCGGCGGGATCAGCCGCCATCACTGCAGCGAGCTGCCGACGCAACCGTCGCCAGTAGGCCTGGACATTGGCAAGGCGGACACTCTCGATGCGACCCGAGCCGAGCCAGATGCGGAGGTCGACCGGGGCAATCCCGGTGAGCGCTTCGATTGCTTCGGCGTAGAAGCACAGCTGCAACACGTGTCCGGGCTTCGCTGCCGCGCGGGCGAGCTTGGCGTCGACCGGCTCGTATCGAACGGTGCCCGTTTCGTTGTCGACGATGCGCTCGATGAAGTCGGCGACGCCGCGCACACCGTCGTGAACGAACGGCATCTGGTAGATCACGTCGAAGTCGCCGGCCACCGGGTTGCCGACTCGGGCTACCCAGTCGGCGAACGACTCACCGCGCTCCTTCGGAGGGACCTCGAAGACTTGCTTACCCTGCGCTCGGTAATGGGCGAGACAGGCCTGCTCGTGCTCCTGCCCCTTCTCCATCAGCATCTGTGCCATCGACCCGAAGGGGGTGGCGATGGAGATCTCGTTGGCCTCGAGGCGGTGCCGCAGGGTGAGGTAGTGGCCGCAATCGAGAAACGCAGTGATCTTCGAGGGGGTGAGGAGGTGGTCTGTCATGGTGTGTGATCGCGATCTCGTGGGGACGCTGTATCGACAAGTCGAGTATGAGCCAGCAGTGTGACAACGATCCGTCGACAGGATGAGTTACTCAGCGGCGACGAGGTGCAGGTCGGTCAGCGTGGTCTCGCCGCTCCATCGGTAGGCCGCCAACGGTCCACCCTTGCCGGCGCTGTAGTCGACACACACTGTGATGGGGCTGGTGAGTTGCAGCAACCCCGTTTGCCAGTAGTGGCCGTAGACCACCGGCGGCCCCACATAGGGCGGGACTGGTAGCGGAGTCGGTAGGTCGATGTCGGGGAACCCTCGGTGCGGTTGCTCGTCCAGGCCGAGGGCATCAGAGGGCAGGTGAGCGCGGTGCCAATACGTCGTGGGTCCATTTCTCCACCACCGGTAGCGGGCGTGTACTCGCGGGTGCTGCTTCTTGTCGAGATACCCAAACTCGCTCGGTAGCGGCACTTCAGGACCCTTGAGCAAGATCTCCACTGCGTCGAACTCCGCAGTTCCCTTGTACGCCGCCGCCTCGAGGCCGTCCTCGCTCATCGAGTTGTTGTTGGCAAGGTGAGGGGACAGGACAGACATTGACCACTGGTCCCAGCAAGCGTGAATGACGCGGAGACCTCCGAGGTCGAACCAGAGGGGCAGTCGGGTGAACCATGCAACGACTTCGTCGTGGAGCGGGGAGCCATCGACGACCTCGTCGAGAAAGGCCTTGTGTTGTTCGCGGTTCTTCTTGCTTCGTTCGCGCCACCCGCGATGCCAAGCGATGGCGTTGAACTCATGGTTGCCCATCGCCACGAGCGCTGAACCGGCGGCTTCCATCTTGCGCACGATGTCGACGGTGGCCACCTGCTGCGGCCCATTGTCGATCAGGTCCCCGACGAAGACAGCCTGGCGCCGAGGATGAGCCCACGCACCGGCGTTTCTCGTGTACCCCATCTGGTCGAGTAGAGCCGCGAGCTTGTCAGCGTGGCCGTGAACATCGCCGATCACGTCGAATCCATCGATCAAGTTCGGCGCCTCTGAACTGGTCAACGTCACGCGAACTCGTACCCGAGTGCGACGAGCCGATCTTTGACATCGTCCAGTTGCTCGGTGGGTACGAGTCCGGCTGGCCACTCGCTCGTCCCGTCGACGCGGAGCCTGAACTGGTCGAGCACGTCGTCGGGCAGGTCGTCAAGCATGCGTTTCTGAAGGGCGATCAACCACTCGATGTCGGCGCCGTACTCTCCGTGCTGGTACGTGAAGGTTTCGTCGTCCGTGGGGGCCTCGGAGTCTTGTGCAGGGCCTTGTGCGAGAGAGCAAGCACGCCGCCACCGCTCTTCGAGAGTTGCGGTACCTTCGTCTACTGCATTGGCTGACTCCACTGCTGCGACGTAGTCCGCTAGGTCTCCCCGAGCGTCGTCATCGATGATCTCGCAGGCCATGTCGAACGGATGACCGGCCCTACGGAAGTCACCCCACGTCGGGGTTTGTTCGATGTCGACGTACGGCTCGTACTGGAGGCGGAGCCTTTCAGCTGTTTCGGTCGACACAATTGCGAAGCCCTGCAGTTCCAGCGGCCACACTTCGAGCTTCGCCATCGCCATTCCTCTCGCTCACCGGGTATCGCTGGACGGTGACATCTCAGGAGTCACTCGTACCGTAGTGGTCGGCAGGGACCCCTTGGGCCAAAGTAGTAGCGGTGCTTTTCGGCGCTGGATGTGGAGTCAATCATCGTGAGTCTGCTTATGATCCGTGGAAACCTGGAGGCGCGAACATGAGCTCGGGAGACATCGATGTCAGCCTCGCCAGGAACGACGGCAAGGTGCTGTACGTTCGCTGGAGTCCGTTCGACAACATCGCTCACATTGTCAGCGCGGCCACGATTGCCGAGGCCGACGCAGCGGACGAGCAACCCGTCCTGGTCGATTTCGGAGATCTACGGAGGTCGGGTGATTTGGACACCCTGGGCGAGCGCCTGGAACAACACGGCTACGGCACGCTTGCGGACTATGTGGCGGCGATCGAGCGTTCAGAAGGAGTTCAGTCTTCCGGCGCCGATCTGGGTGCCCGTCTCGCAGCACTCAACGAGGTCGATTTCGAAGGCCTGGACGGGACGGAACCTGGTCTCGACGGTGAGGATTGCTACCTGCCGGCCGACGACGTGGGGTTTCTCAATGAGTGGGAGGCGGAGGAGGCGCCGGCGGAGGAGTTCCGCGGTTACGTCGTGATCGCTCGCGCCATGTCGAGCGACATCCCGAGTGATCTGTTCGAGGAGTTTTGCGCTTCCTTGCACGGTGGGTCGCCCGGGTTCGATGGGCACGTCAATGACCATGTGGATGCCGTGGGGTTGCCTGCCCTGATTGCCGCGCTCGAAGCGCGGGGCTACACCGTGGTGACGGAATGAACCGATTGCCGCCTGGCACGACAGCGAGGTTTGCCGAATGACCGTTGCACACGAGCGACGCGTGATCGATTTCCTGGTGAAGCAATCTGGCCAGGAGGCTTCGATTGCAGCGATTCATGAGG
This sequence comes from Ilumatobacteraceae bacterium, assembly GCA_035432905.1. GTDB lineage: Bacteria > Actinomycetota > Acidimicrobiia > Acidimicrobiales > Ilumatobacteraceae > UBA668. Next base: position 9,548 of record DAORTY010000084.1, read on the forward strand.
CACTGTCGTCGTCGGACGCGTCGAACCCGCTGACTTCCGTACAGATCGATGCCGCGATCGAGAAGGTGACGACGCCGCCACGTGCGTCGAAGTCTTCCGGTGCGAATCGTCCGCCGCGCGCTACCAAGGCCAATGGCAAGAAACTCATCTATTGGGGCGCTGAGAACTATTCCAGCGTGGCCTTGTACGAGGCCATTCAGAACACCTTCACCAAGAAGTGGGGGCCGGATGTGCTCGGCCTCAAGACTGGCGAAGCCGATGGTGTGCTCTGCCCCGGCCAGCCCCGCAAGGGAGCCGGCGACTGGGCAAACCCCGATCTCGTGGTGTTCGCCCATCCTCGCCGGAAGACCGCGCCACACGCTGCGCGAGAGATTCACTGTTTCGAGATCGAACAACAGAACGGGTTCGGCATCCAGTCCGTCTACCAGTCGTACGAGCAGGCTCGAGGCGCTGAGTACGCATGGCTCTTCGCGCACGCTGACGGCATCCCCGCACGCATTCGAGTGGCAGCGACGGACCTTGGCGTTGGGGTGGTCACGTTTTCCAATCCGAACGCAGCATCGCTGTACGACCGCCCAAACCGCAAGGAGTTGTCGCACCGAGCGATCCTTGCTCGGCGCAGGAAGACCAGTCCGCGCGATCGAGTGGCGTTTCTCGAGCGCGTCGCACTGCAAGATCCAGGCTGATCAGCGGCGCGAGCGCCGGATGTTGGTCCGGTCGGCGAATGAGGGTCATTGAAGGGGGTGCTGGTCCGAACCGGTCATCGCTTAGCGGCCGACGCAGAACACCTCGGCTTCCCGTTGCAGGATCTCGCCGGCCAGATCGCCGACCGACACGCTGCCCGGTCACGCGCGAATTTGCAGGCTCGGCAGGAGCCTGCAGGTGCTGGTCCCTCACGGCCGCCTGCCGTACTTGCAGACACGGCCGGCAGGGTCACAAGAGGGAGGGCCCTCGGAGTGCCGGGCCAGCGCTGGACTGGCCGTCTGGCGTGTCATCGCGCCGCATGCACCGACGCCGATGGCGAAGCCCTGTAATCCACTGGCTCACGCGTGCGCAACGGCGGTGACTCCCGGGTGCCCGCCTCTGAACGCTGGCAGGTGACAGTTTCGGTGCGTCAATACCCGCAACCCGTCCGGGTCGGGTGGCAACATGCACCTGTGCAAGTTCGGAGGTTCGGTTGTTGATCGACGAAGCGGCGCTCAATGGCGCCTCACCGCGTGCGCTACTCCAGGCGTACGAGGCGATCCTGGGCGAGCTCAGACGCCAAGGTGTGTCCAGAACCTCGGACGCACCGGTTGGCCAGTACGCGGAATGGCTCGATGCGAGAGTGCTCGGCGCGACGCTGGCGGCCAACGCGACGAAATCCTACGACCTCGAGCTGGCTCGTCGGCTCATACCTCGGGCCAACTGGCCGGCCACCCCTGTGGCCGAGCCCGACCGGTGACTCAACCAGCGACGTTTTCGGCCAGGCTGGCCCAGGCGACGACGTAAGAAGCTGGGGTGCTCGACCCATTCGCCGCGGAGGTGGAAGGTGAAGTGGCGGCCGCCGACTACGCGAGCAACGTGCTGGCAACACGACACACCTCACGCGGTGGCCGAAGCGGGCGAGGGCCCACATGTGAGGCGTCACCCAAACTCGACGAAGCCGTGCTGGCGCAGGCGAAGCTATGGTCGGGCAGGGATGTCAGGAGAAACGATGCCGAAAGGCCCGACGGGCGGGACTACCGCGCCGCAACGTCAAGAGCTGTTCGCGCCGTTCGGACAAGTACTGCGAACGCTGGCTGGTACCGGCGCGGACAGTGTGCGTTACGAGGTTGACTCGGCCCGCCGTGTTCAGATTTCTCGTCTCGCGATGACAGTGTTCGGGATGTGGGACGTCATCGTGGGTGCGGAAGGGTACGACCTGTCTCGCAGTGCACCCTCGGAGCCGTCGGTGTCGTTGTACGACGACGGAATGCTCTCGTACCAACTGACGAACACGATCTGGTCGTGGAACCGCCTCGAGCAACGCCGCCACCACGATCACGATGACCTTGACGTGGAGATCGCGCGTTCGTTGGTTCGTTTCCTCGATGTGGCGATCGGGATCAAGTACTACTCGGATGCCCGCAAGCGCTGTGAGGAGGCAATTGCGAATCTGTTGGCCGTGTTTCCTGACCTCTACGACGTGATGTGCGACGAGGCTTCAGGCAGGGCATTCGGGGACGGACTGATCGGCAGCCTTGAGGAAACGCGGAGATGGAGCGACGGCGTCGCCGGGCGCTGTTGAGATCCGCTGTCGGCAGCCGCTGTTCGGCCATATGGACTTCGCACTACTCGCCTTCGGACCTCAGCTCGTTCGAGATTCGGATCAGCCGGGTCAAACGTTCGTCAATGCCTTCGTCTTCCCATGAGGAGCTGCCGTCCATTGGTCCTGCGATCTCGTCGACCTCTGTAACGAACTCGGTCGCGCGTAGAGGCGGGAAGGCGCTGTACGTGCCGTGGCCGACACCGACGAGATCGTTGGCTGAGCCGTGTCGCCGCCGGAGCGGGTCGACTCGAGCGGCGGGGCAGCGAGCGGCCTCTTCCACGCTCCGTCGGCCGTGAACAATTTGACGACGGGTAGCTCACGATCCCACCAGACACGCAACTGGCCGTTGGTCTGGTCGGCATCGACGAAAGCGACACGACCGCCTACCCCATCAGCCAATCGGCGGCGCCGAGTGCTTTGATCCGACAGATCGTGCCGGGCGCGTTGACGACCTTGCGGATCCCGTCGTCGAGCGCTGAGCGGTCAACGGTGCGCAACCAGCGCACCTTGCGGGTGTGACGCATCCTGGGTTCGTTCTCGGTAAAGCGGTACTCATAGTCGCCGGTGATCAGGCCGATCGCAGCCCTACGGCCGAGTAGCGGAACGACGACGACATCGCCGGGCTTCATCCGGTTGCGGAAGTCGTCCCAGTAGCGGACGAACATGCCGATCGCTTGCTCGCCTCGATTGTCGGTGCCTGCCCGCAGGCGGCGGCGCAGCTCATCATCGCTCGGCCAGCTCGTCATGTCGCCGATCTCATCGGCGCTCATCGCGATCACCCCTTCGCTCAGAAAGCGTTCCTCGAGGGCGGGTTCGTCCCAAGCTCGCAGCCTCCACACGGTGGTCGCGTCGGTCGCACTGGCAGTTCGGGTGAGTGAGGTGATGGTCATGTTGTTGGGGCCTTTCATGGTGATGGGGTAGCGCCGGCCGTCGATCACCGCAACGATTTCGAGGGACGCGGCAACGTTCGCTGCCGACCCGATTCCTTCGATGTAGCGACGAACTGTGGACAGCTGCGGGTCCGGGGCGTTCTCTGCTTTGAGGACACCTGGTTGGGATGCGCCCATGGCGTCAGCCAGTTCTTGTTGGCTTAACCCGTGCTCGTTGCGGAGCTCCTTGAGCGTCATGACAGGTTGCTGTTCGTTGCGTTCCACACAGAGCACAATACATGACGAGTTAGCTATGTACAACCCATGAGTAATCAGTGATGGGATGTGCAGGCCGTTCAAGCCGTTCGGGTACCTCGGTGCCGGCACCTTTTCGCCAGACAGATCCGGGTACCCGATCTTCGTCAGCGCCAGTTCAAGTGCGTCCTGCCATCTGTCGTCCGGGTCTTGGCCGACACCGTGGAGGAGCAACTAGACCGGGTCGTGTGGCATAGAGACTCCTGTGGTGCTTGGCAGAGCGAGCGGACGGCAGACCACAAGTCCGCGACGACCCGCCTATCGCTCCGGTGATCGACGTGGTCGAAGCCAGCTCTGGATGGCAATCATCGCCGCGCGACTTCTGGGTTCGAGCCCGCTTGAGTCGACGGTGCCTCGCTGGAGGCACCGCCAGCGGCGCTGCTCGGCATCGTCTCGAGCCGCTCGATGAAGGTCCGGACCGCTCGGTGTTGGTCCCAGCTCGTGTTCGTGGTCGCGGATCGAATCATCGTGGCCCATGTCGCCGGTCCCCGACTGGCGAGGACAGCGATCACTTGTTGGTGATGGCCATGCAACGCGTCGGCGATTTGTGGTGGCAGCGCCGTTTGCCGTTGCGTCCACCATTCGAAGGCTCGTTGGTGAGTGCGATCGTCGGTTCGGCTCGCCAGTCGCTGGCCGGCGGTCTGCTTCCACCGCTGTTCAATCGCAGCGGCAGATAGTTGGCCTTCGGGCGCCCTCGACACGGCGGCGGCGAACGCATCTCGTGGGCTGAGGTCGCCGAGTTGGAACTCTTCGTGGTCGTGACTGTCGGTGATGACATAGGCATGGTTGGCTTCGCGGCCTCTTGTCATGCCGACGTACAGCGCACCAGCTGCCGTTCGTGGGGTGACAAGGACGTGCCCGGTGTCGAGGGTGCGGCCCTGAGCTCCAGCGATGGTGGTGGCATAAGCCAGTACGACGTGATCGTGGGCGTAGCCGGCAGGGATCTCGGCAGTGACAGCGGTGCGGGTGTGCGTTGCCAGCAGGTCACCGGCGGCGTTGCTGCCGGTGATACGCCAAACGTCTCGGTTCAGTACTCGTGAGCCGTCGCTGGTGGCGATGGTGTTGGTGTTCAGACGGGTTTGCACCAGATCACCGACGCAGATCCAGGTCTGGTCGACTCCGGCGCCGGCCGTCTCGCCGAGCAAGCTGTTGCCGGCGAGGAGTTGCTGGCAGCGCGCTGACACCAGGGCGGCTTCGGCCGTGGTGTCGACCACGATGATCGAGTCGTAGCCGGCGAGGATGTCGTTGAGCCAGGCGTCGGCAATCGTCGTCACCGCGTACTGGGTGGTGACGCCGATGAGCCGGTCGTGCTGGTCGTAGACGTCTGCGATGTCGCGGTTGCGTCGTCGAAGTTGTTTCGATGCGTCACGTTCCCATGGCTGGTGGAAGCGACGCACCGAGGCCATGTGGGTGGCGCTGGGTAGACCGGCGAGGTCGCGGAGCAGCCCGCCAGCTTCGGGTGCACCCATCTGCGCGTAGTCGCCGACCATCGCAATCCGGCAGTGGTACGCGGCGGCAACGCGGATCAGTTGGTCGAGCGTGAGCGTAGGCACCATCGACGCCTCGTCGACGATCACCAGCCCGTTGCGCGGCAGTCGCACTTGCCCGACCCGCCAGGCAGCGATCGTCGATGCTGGCAGCCCGGTCTCTTCGGTGACTACCCGCGCCGCCGCAGCTGACAGAGTGAGCACGGCAACCGGTCGCTCTGCGACGCCGTACGACTCTGCGGCAGCTTTGAGCATCGTGGTCTTGCCTGCGCCTGCAGGTCCGATGACAGTAGACACCTGATACTCGCCGGCACAGATCGCGGTGACAGCATCGGTCTGGTCATCACCAAGTCCGACCATCGCCAGAGGGTCGACCGTCCACGGCGCTGTCTGCACCGCTGCATTGAGAACTCTCTGCTCGGCTTCCTTGATGGTTGTGCTCGTGAACTTGGTCTTGTCGTGCTGCGCGTACTCGTGGTCCCGATCGGGTTCCAGTTCCAAGCACCCACCGATGATCCGTTCGACCTCCAACTCGATCGCCTCAACCGTGGGGTCCTGCACCAGACGGGCAACCTCGCCGAAGACGTGGGCGCGGGTCCACCACGAGCGCTGTTCGTGCAACGACTGCATGACCGCCTCCGCGAGTTGTGTGCTGCCAGCTGGCATGCGGCCGCCGTTGGTTGCCAGCTGGCAACCAGTCACAGTGTCGATCGCGGTTTGCTCGCAAGGGGTGAGTTGGGCGCGCCAATGGTCGTGGAGATCGGTTTCGTTGCCCTTGCGTTTCGCTGACCGCGAC
>DAORTY010000085.1:0-15194 GCA_035432905.1 Ilumatobacteraceae bacterium
CCCAGGAAGGTTCCGATGAGCAGGCCGAACGTGATGGCGAGACCGGCGATGATCAGCGATGTGCGAGCGCCCAGCATCGAGCGGGCGAAGAGGTCGCGCCCGTTCTTGTCGGTGCCCATGATGCCGATGTGGCTCGGTGTGCCTTTGACGGGCTTGGGTGTCTCGGCGAACGTTGCCCACGACGGGGGGATAGCGGCGAGCCGTAGGTTGCTGGTGAGCGCGTCCGCGCAGGTCTTGCTGTTCGACGGGCAGTCATGGGAGATGTACGGCAGCGAGTTTGCGCCGATGGCGCTGATGGTGATGAACGCCAACCAGCCGATGGCGAGCCACTTGGTAATACGCCCACGGCGCTTGATCTTGACGCGCCGTGGCGCTTCGGTGCTGACGACGGGCACCTCGGGGGCTTGGTCGTCAGCGATGACTTCGATGTCGGTCATGTCGTTACCCCAGTGCCCGGCTGGCGCGGACTCTCGGATCGATCCAGGCGTAGGCAAGGTCGACCATCAGGTTGATGAAGATGTAGATCAGCGCAAGGATCACGACGCAGTACTGCACTGTCGGATACTCGCGACCGATCACGCTTTGCACGGTGAGGCGCCCCATGCCGTTGAGTGAGAAGATCTGCTCGACAATCACGACGCCACCCATCAGCGCACCAACATTGACTGCCGCCGACGTGACCAGAGAGAAGAGCGACGGGCGCAGGGCGTGTTTGAACAACATCGAGCCGGTACCCACACCCTTGGCGCGAGCGGTAGTGATGAAGTCGCTCTGCAAGGTGGCGATCACGTCAGCTCGCAGCACGCGCATGTAGCCGGCGTAGAGGGGTATTGCGATGGTGATGGTGGGAAGTGCGAACGCCTTGAAGTGCTCGATCGGCGAGTCCCACAAGCTGGTGTAGCGCGACGGGTACGGAAACCATTTGTTGTTGACGCTGAAGAACAGGATCAGGATTGGCGCCACGATGAAGTTGGGCATGCTGAGCATGCCGAACGCCGACGTGGTTGCCGCACGGTCGAACCGTGAGTTCTCCTTGTATGCCGACCACACCGCAGTCGGCACGGCGAGACCGAGCGCAAAGATCTGTCCGTAGATCATGAGGTAGAGCGACACAGGCATCGCTCGCTTGATTTCGGTCGCGATCGACTGGTTGGTGCGGAACGTGGTTCCCCAGTTGCCGCTGACGAAGTCGCCGATCCAGCTGAAGTACTGAGAGAGCATCGGCTTGTTGAGGCCGAGATCGTCCAACACCTTTGCGGACTGTGCGGGTGTCGCGCCGGGCCCGGTCTTGAGGGCAACGATGACATCGGTCCCCCCGGGGAGGAAGCGAAGCGCAATTGAGGTGAGGAAGGTGACCACCACCACGACGAAGACGGTTTGTGCGAACTTTCGAGTCACATATCGCATGACGTGGTGGTGGTCCCTTTCTGGTGTCAGTAGTTGCTAGTGGATGGTTACTGCTCGACCCAGAGGGTCATCGGGTAGAACGTGCCGGCGAAGCCGGCTCCGAACGGTGCCTGGGTGCCATCGGGCAGTGTGAACAGGTTCACGCCGTGCACTGTCGGCTTACCAGCAATGCCCCAGATGGTGTAGCTGCCCCAGATGTTGTAGCACTGGGTTCCGAACAACTTGTTGACGTCCTCGGCGATTTCCTTCTTGCGCTCCGGAGTCGCGCCAGCCCTGTTCTCGTCCAGCAATGCATCGAGCTGCGGGTCGCGGATGCGGCCGAAGTTCAGTGCCAGCTCGCCGACGGGCGGTGCGGCCTTGGAGTGCCACCAGATGTACTGCTGGTCGAGGTCGAAGCCACCGTGGTTGCGCCACTGGAAGACCTGGAAGTTGCCGAGCAGGGCGGTGACGATGTAGTTGGCCTGGTCGATCTGGTCGATGGTGACGTTGTCCACGCCTGCTTCGGTCCACCACTGCTGTTGCTGCTGAGCAATGGTCAGGTTGGTCTGGTCCTGAGTGGTGGCCAGCGACAGGTTGAGCTCGCCGGGGTTGTCCGCCTTGTACGACGCGATCAGTTCCTGCGCCTTGACCATGTCCTGGGCCTCCGGGAAGCCGGTGTGCTCGAGGTACCCGACCTGAGTCGGGGAGAACGGACCGAAGGCGATCTGGTTGATCCCGGCGCCGATGGTGTCGATGAGTAGTTGCTCGTCGGACGCGTAGGCAAGAGCACAGCGGACGCGAACATCGGTGAGCGGTGACCCTTCCTGCGTCACGTGCAGCAAGGTGAAGGCTGTCTCCCCGTTGTTCGAGATTTCCACCATCGGGTAGTCGGTGCTCTCACGGAACTCGCTGATGGTTTCGCCGTTGGTGGTGTGGATCAAGTCGACTGTGCCGCTCTTCAGTGCATCGCGGCGGTTCAGCCCATCAGGAATCACGCGGAACTCGATGGAATCGAGGTACGGGTACGGGGCGTTCCAATAGTTCGGGTTCTTGGTCATCGAGAACGACTCGTCGGCCTTGTAGTCCGCGTACACGAACGGGCCGGTGCCGACGGGCTTGGACTTGAGGGTGTCGTCGGTATCGCTGGCGGCCAGCCACGTGGGCGAGGCCTCCATGCCGGCCTGGCCGATCAGGGTGAAGGGGAATGCTTCCCAGGGCGTGTTCATGGACACAACCGCTGTCATCGGATCGGAGGCGTCAACCGCGACTGTGTCGACCGGGCGCAGGGCGTTACCGGTGAGGATGCCCTCCTTGGCTCGTGTGAGGTTCTCGACGATTGCAGCACCGTCGAACGGGGTGCCGTCGTGGAACGTGACGCCATCGCGGGCGGTGATCTTCCACTCGGTGAAGTCGTCGTTCGGTGTCAGCGCGGAAGCCAGGTAGGGGCTCCACGATCCGGCATCATTGGGCATGACCAACGAGTCGTAGATGTTGCGAATGACCTGATAGCAGCCGATGGCGCAGACCATTTCGGCAGGGCGCCAGGGGCTGGAGGTGTCGGCCTCGAGGCCGAAGACGACCTTGCCGCCCGCAACGGGCTGCATCTCGGCGGAGGTGGTCGGCGGCGGTGCCGTCGTCGCCACGGCCGCGGTGGTGTCGCTGCCGGCGGGACCAGTGGTCTCCACAGCTGACGGCGTTGTTCCGTCGGTGGTCTTGGTGCTGGTGTCGTCGCCGCCGCAAGCGGCGCCGATCAAGCCGGCACTGATGGCCAGAACGGCCAGCAGGCGGCCCGGCTTACGCCGTGACTGAGTGCTCAATTGACCCATTCTCTTCCCCCAATTCGTATGTGCGTGAATGCGTAGTTGCCGAGGCGTCGGGTCACAGGTGTGACCCCCATCACACCTCGGTGGACGCACCTTACTCACAACCGTATGGCTCACGGCAACACGGAGCTACGGTCGACGAATGCGGCCTCTCCGGGAGCACTTTTTGACTGTTCCGCTGCCAAAACGGTACTCGCCGCGCCACCGCAGCTTCGAGGTTGGTATGGCCCGTCACGCCGCGGCGGTCGCCGCCGCCGTGCCGGTGTATCGCGACCCGGCGACGGGCAACTCGGTGTTCACCGCCGCGTTCCTCGCCGAGCGTGAGTACTGCTGCGCGAGCGGGTGTCGGCACTGCCCGTACGCGCTCGATGCTGCCGACGACAAGTGAAGTAGCGTCGGCGGCATGGCCGCTGATCCAATCGCCTCACTTCGTATCGCCCCGAACAAGCCGTTCTCGTTGGAGTCTCACGACCCAGGCGCGACCCTCGGCTGGCACAAGGAGGCGGCCAAGGTCGAGCTCGACCAGGTGAAGTTGCGACTGGATGTTCTGCAGCAGCGGCTCTACGCCGAGGAGAAGCACAGCGTGCTCCTGGTGTTGCAGGCCATGGACGCTGCGGGCAAGGACGGCACCATTCGGAACATTCTTGCGGGGCTGAACCCGGCAGGTTTCCAAGTCTCCAACTTTGGTGTGCCGGGTGGCCCCGAGACGCAGCACGACTACCTGTGGCGGGTGCACGCAAAGGTGCCGGCCAAGGGGCGCATCGGAATCTTCAATCGCAGTCATTACGAGGATGTGTTGGTGGTGCGTGTGAAGAGCCTCGTGCCGCGCTCGGTCTGGTCGAAGCGTTACGACCACATTCGCGGCTTCGAGGACCTTCTCGGTGAGGAAGGCACCAAGGTCGTCAAGTGCCTCCTCAACGTCTCCAAGGACAAGCAGCGCGAGCGACTGCAGGAGCGCATCGACGACCCCGAGAAGCGCTGGAAGTTCCGCGCCGGAGACCTCGACGATCGCAAGCTGTGGCCGAAGTACCAGCAGGCGTACCAAGAAGCGATCGAGCGCACCACCACGGCTGCGGCGCCGTGGTACGTGGTGCCGGCCGATCGCAACTGGGTGCGCAATCTGGCCGTTGCCAAGATTCTGCTGCACTATTTGGAGAAGCTCGACCCAGAGCTGCCGGCACCCGAGGAAGGTATGGAAGGGCTCGTCGTTCAGTGATGCTGCGCGCAGCGCTTGACGAATTGTAAAGTCACCTCATCATGTCTGTGATAGTTCCCACCTCGTTGCACGGCGCGCTGCAAGCGTTGGCCGACACTCCCGACGCCACGGTCTTGGCGGGTGGCACCGATCTGATGGTCGAGCTCAACAGCGGTCATCGACACGTGGCTTCGGTCATCGCGCTCAGCCGCATTCCCGAGCTGTGTAGTTGGTCGCACGACCCGATCGGTGGTCTGCTGCACATCGGCGCCGGCATCACCTACGACGAGATCGCTCGTGAACCACTCGCCCAGTGGGCACCAGCGCTGGCGCAGGCCGCTCGCACTGTTGGTTCGCCGCAAATTCGTCACGCCGCGACGATCGGCGGAAACGTGGGCACCTGCTCGCCGGCAGGCGATGGGTTGCCGGTGTTGTCGGCGCTCGACGCCGTCGTCCACCTCGCCTCGCTCAGCGGCACGCGCGCCATGCCGTTCGCGGACTTCATGGTTGGCCCCAAACGCACGGCGCGTGTGCCAGGTGAACTGATCACCGGTGTCACCGTGCCCGTGGTTCGTGGTTGGCAGGGTTACAGCAAGGTTGGTGTGCGTAACGCAATGGTGATTGCTGTTGCGAGCGCGGCGCTGGTGGCCGACACCGACGCGGGAACCGTGCGGGTCGCGCTCGGCTCGGTCGGGCCCACCATCTTGCGTTGTCCCGAGGCAGAAGCATTCGCTGCTGCCAACGTCGACTTTGCCACGCGCACGGCAGATCAGTCCGTCGTCGAGGGGTTCGCCCATCTCGTGCACGACGCGGCGCGACCGATCGACGATCATCGTTCCTCGGCTGCGTATCGCCGCCATGCTGTCGGTGTACTTGCCGGCCGCCTACTCCGAAGGGCATTCCCTGATGGCTGAGAGCCAGCTGTACTCACTGCAGGTCAACGGAGCGACACGCGAGGTCCGCGATGCCTGGCTGGGCGAGAGCCTGCTGTTCGTGTTGCGCGAACGACTCGGGCTGATGGGCAGCAAGGGCGCCTGCGAGCAAGGGGAATGCGGGTCGTGCAGCGTCTTGGTCGATGATGATCTGGTGTGCAGTTGCTTGGTGTTGGCAGCCTCTGCCGTGGGACAGCGGATCGTGACCATCGAGGGGGTCGCTGCGGTGGGTGCTCCGAGCGATGTTCAGCGAGCCTTCGTCGAGGCGGGCGCTGTGCAGTGCGGCTTTTGTACTCCCGGTCTGATCATGGCCGCACACTCGCTGTTGGAACGTTCGCCCGAGCCATCCGAGATGGAGATCCGCGAGGAGCTGTCCGGCAACATCTGCCGATGCACCGGCTACGGCCGCATCATCGACGCCGTGCAACGGGTTGCCGCAGAACGCGTCGCGGTGAATCGGCGGGCCGAGGCATGACGGATTCAGCGACTCGTACGCAGCCTCGCGGTCGGCTGGGCGACAGCATTTCGCGACCCGACGGAGTACCCAAGGCGCAGGGCACGTTTGCGTTCTCCGGTGACCTCAGTGCCGACGGGTTCCTTTGGGGAGCAACGTTGAGATCGCCACACCCGCACGCGCGGATCGTGCGCATCGACCTGTCTGCCGCATGGAAGATCAGTGGCGTCGAGGCGATCATCACGGCGACAGACGTCCCAGGTACGCCCACCTACGGATTGATCAGTCACGACCAGCCCGTCTTCGCCACCGATATCGTCCGCTTCGTCGGCGAACCGGTTGCCGCCGTTGCAGCCGACCATCCAGAGACCTGTCGCCGAGCATTGGCCGCGATCATCGTCGAGTACGAGGTGCTGGCCCCACTGATCGACCCTGAGCGCGCCGTCGACGGGTCGCACGCCCCCATCCACCCTGACGGCAACGTCATTCGTCGTCAGCGCATCGTGCGCGGCGACCAGACCATTCACGGGCCTGTCATCGTGGAAGGTACCTACGAGATCGGAATGCAGGACCAGGCGTTTCTCGGGCTGGAGGCCGCGCTGGCGTTGCCCGACAGCGGTGGCGACGGAGTCGAGTTGTTCGTGGCGACGCAATGGCTGCACGAGGACCAGAAGCAGATTGCTTCCTGTCTCGGTTTCGCACCGGAGAAGGTGCGCCTGACATTGGGTGGCGTCGGCGGTGCCTTCGGCGCCCGTGAGGACATCAGCCTGCAGGTCCACACCTGCTTGCTGGCGTTGCGTACGGGTCGCCCGGTGCGTATGGCCTACAGCCGCGAGGAGAGCTTCCTGGGGCACGTACATCGCCATCCGTGCACCATCTGGATGCGCCACCACGCCGACAACGATGGCCGACTCCTGCGCGTCGAGGCCCGCTTCGTGTTCGATGGCGGTGCATACGCGTCAACGTCATCGGCGGTGCTGATCAACGGCGTCACCCACGCGCAGGGGCCGTACAAGTGCGAGAACGCAACGGTCGATGGCTGGGCCGTGCGAACCAACAACCTGCCGTGTGGCGCGATGCGTGGCTTCGGCGTGGTGCAGGCATGCTTTGCACACGAGGGCCAGATGGACAAGCTGGCGGCGGCCGTCGGCAGCGACCCGGTCGCCATTCGCCTCCTCAACGCGATGGAGACGGGCGATCGGCTGATCACCGGTCAGGTGATCGAGAACGTCGCTCCTGTCGCCCGTTGCATTCGCGAGACGGCAGCGCTGCCGCTGCCCTCGCAACCGGTGGGCGGGCACGATGGCGACCCGTTGCGGTTGCCGGGCGGCAGCGGGCTCACGGCCGACGTCGGCCACATTCGACGTGGCATCGGATGGGGCGTCGGCATCAAGAACCTGATGTACAGCGAGACACACGACGACTACTCGACGGCCCGAGTGCGACTGTCCGATGGCGTTGCCTCGATCAAGTTCGCGACTGCGGAGGTCGGGCAGGGTTTCGTGACGATTGCGGGCCAAATTGCACGCAGCGTTCTCGGCGTCGACGACATCATCATCGAGGCCATCGACACCACGGTCGGCTCTGCTGGGTCGACCTCGGCCTCGCGACAAACGTGGATGAGCGGGGGAGCGGTCGACGGCGCCTGTCGACTCGTTCGAGAGCAACTGTTCCGACAGGTTGGCGGGCAGCACGGCATCGATCCGCTGCGTCTCACCATTGATGGTCGCGATGTGGTTGATGCCGAAGGAAGCCTTCGAGTATCGGTGGTGGAGGCCTCTACCGGCCTTGAATTGGATGAGACGTTCGAGCATCATCACCGCCCGACGGAGGCACTCGATGAGCTCGGCCAGGGAAGCTGCCACACGGCGTTTGCGTTCGTTGCCCATCGAGCCGTGGTTGATGTCGACGTCGAATTGGGACTGGTCAAGGTGGTGCAGATTGCCACCGCCCAAGATGTTGGCCGAGCACTCAATCCGCTCAGTGTCGTTGGCCAGATCGAGGGCGGTATCGCGCAGGGCCTCGGCCTGGCGGTGATGGAAGAAATCATCCAGATCGACGGTCACGTGCGCAACGCCAGCTTCACCGATTATCTGCTGCCAACCTTCCTCGACATGCCTGATGTCGCCATCTCGCTGATCGAGGAGCCGGACCCGATGGCGCCGCTCGGAGCAAAGGGTGTCGGTGAGTCACCCACCATCTCGTCGACGCCAGCCATCGTGGCCGCAATTCGCGACGCGCTCGGACGCGACCTGACACGGGTTCCGGTGCGCCCCAGCGACATCTGCCTTCCGTGAGGCCGCCGTCAACTGTGTTCTTCGTGCGCCGGCGTGTCATGGGTTAGGTTGCACGACGTGTCGAACGAACGCGAAATCATGTCCTGGGAAATCTTCGGTGAAGCGTCGCGTGTGCTCGCCCAGATGATCGCCGACGACTACGAGCCCGACATGATCCTGTCGATTGCTCGCGGCGGGCTTCTGATCGGCGGTGCGCTCGGGTACGCCCTGAGCGTGAAGAACGTCTACACGATGAACGTCGAGTTTTACACGGGTGTCGATGAGCGCCTCGAGGTTCCTCGCATTTTGCCCCCGGCACCCGACTTCGTGGACGTCAGTGATGCTCGCATCCTGATTGCCGATGATGTGGCTGACACCGGCCACACGTTGCGCAGCGTGATGGAGTTCTGTGAAGGCAAGGTCGCCGAAGTACGCACCGCCTGCCTCTACGAGAAGAGCCATTCTGTCGTCAAGTGCGAGTACGTCTGGAAACACACCGACCAGTGGATCAACTTCCCGTGGAGCGACAAGGACCCGGTGGCCAAGCGCGACTGGTCCGTCAAGGACGCCTGATCTATTGGCGTGCCAACACCGTCATTGCGGTGTTTCGGCCGCTGGCGCCCCACACACCCGCGCCGGGGAATGTCGCCGCACCGGTGATGAAGAGGCCCTTGACGGGTGTCTCGTAGCGGGTCAGTTCCGGATTCTTGCTGCGTAGCACCGCGAGTGGCCCGCCCGTGAAGCTGGTGGCATGGCCGTGAGGCAGATGGAACTCGCGCTCGTAGCGGTCGGGTGTCATCGCCCTCCACTCCAGGATGCTCTTCTTGAATCCCGGCTCGGTGAGGTCGCCAAACAGGTCGAGCCAGCGCGCCGGCTCGCCGCTGCTGGCCCAGCCGCCCTGCAGGGAGTACGGCGTGAAAAGTGCCTCCAGGCTGAGAATGTGGCGACCCTTGGCGGCGATCGTCGTGTCACCCACCGACGGCACATTGGCGATCAGGCCGGGTCGTTCGAGCACCTCGCCCGACGCCATGAGCAGGTACCCGCGGTGGATGTCGGCCAGCGTCGGGGCGATTGCGTATGTTGCGTTGAGGTCACCGTGGAGACCAGCTTGCTGCGCAGCCCGCAGGTGGGGCACCGAGGTCATGACCGCGTCGATCTTGGATTCGTAGCCGTCGGCGTGGGGGATGGACCGCCAACGCTCGACCATGCTGCGTGCCTGCGGCGGAGGATTGACGAGCCAGGAGAGAAAGGTGTCGTGCGGATTGCAGGCGGAGATCACGAGCGGCGCCGTCACTTCGGTGCCGTCCATCAACGTGACACCGCGGACGTGCTCGCCCTCGCACGTGATGGTCGTGACCCGGGTGCCGGTTCGTACGGTGCCGCCGGCGAGCTCGAACGCGGCACGCAGCGTGCGCGGTACTTCACCGCTACCACCGATCGGTCGGCCGAGACTGCCCACATGGCGCAGGGCGTAGGTCAGCGCACCAAGACCGCTGCCCTCGAACTCGGGGGAGATGCCCCACACCATCGGCCCCGCCAACATGCCCGGGCCCTGCAAGGCGTCTGTGGTGAAGTACTCGCGCATCACTTCTGCTGCACTTCTGCGGCTCCAACGCAACAGCGTCGACACTCCGCGACCCTTCTTTGCGATCACCTTCTTGGCCAGCCCACCGAATGACGGTGGATCGTTGGCAGCGTCGAACACCAATTCCACAGCCGGCATGGCGGCCTTTGCATAGCGACGGTAGCCGTCGACCTCCTGCGGGTAGTTGCGACCGATCGACTCCAGCGTTTGCTCGAGCGAGTGATGGCTCGCCCAGGCTGCGCCGCCACTCCATGACATGTTGACCTGCGCCGGCTCGACATCGAGATAGCGCAGGCCGTGGCGCCGGAGATCCAGCTCTTCGATGACCGGCGTCGTGCGAAAAGTGATGTGGTCGCAGTTGCAGATGTTGACCATTGCGCCCGCGAACTCCTCGCTTGCAGCGGTGCCACCGACCGAGTCGCGGGCTTCCACGATCAGGGTTCGTAGGCCGCCACGGGCCAGATAGGCGGCGCACACCAGTCCGTTGTGGCCACCCCCCACCACGATTGCGTCGTAGTCGCTGTTGCCGGTCTGGTTCGCACTCATCGACTCCATTCTGCCGGGTGGAACTGGCGGTACGGGTAACGTGCAGGCGTGACTCGCGTTCGCTACTTTCCCGACCTCACCGGCCCCCAGGTGGCGAGTCTGCTCAGCGACAGAAGCATTCTGGTGCAGCCGCTGGGCGCCATCGAACAGCATGGTCCGCACCTGCCGCTCAGCACTGATTCGGTGGTTGCGACAGCGGTTGCCGAAGCGGCGGTGGCGGAGGTCGGCGAGGAACTCGATGTCTGGCTGCTGCCAACGTTGGAGTACACGAAGAGCAACGAGCATGCGTGGAGCGCCGGCACGGTATGGCTCAGTGCGACCACGCTGATGGCCGTGCTCGACGACCTGGGGCGCTGCATTGCGACCACTCCTGCGAAGCGCCTCGTGTTCCTCAACGGCCATGGTGGCAACAGCGCCCTGCTCAACGTCGCCAATCGTGAGCTGCGCCTCGCTCATGGGCTGATGACGTTCGTGACGCACCCAGGGGTGCCGCCGGACCAGGGCGGCACGTCGCCGGCGGACGAACTGGGAATGGGCGTACACGGTGGCACCGACGAGACATCGATCATGCTGCACCTGGCGCCTCACCTGGTGAACATGGACCTGGCCGAGCGACGGGTACCCGAGGCTTTGGCGATGAATCAGTACGTCCGCTTCGGCGGTCGCGTTAGCTTCGGGTGGATGTCGAACGACTTCTTCCCCGACGGCTACATCGGCGACCCCACTGCGGCTACCTCCGAGCTGGGAAAGCAGTTGTTCGACGGCGCCGTCCGCGGGTTTGGCGAAGCGCTGCGCGAGATCTCCACCTTCAACTTTGGAAAGCCGCTATGAACACCGAGTCATTGAGGGTCGACGGGGTCAGGTTGTGGGCGCGGCTGGAGGCGCTGGGCGAGATCGGCGCCGTGCACGGTCCCAACGGCGAGCGGGGTAGTGCACGCCTCGCGCTGACGGACGAGGATCGCGACGGGCGCAACCTGGTGATGAGCTGGATGCACGACCTCGGCCTGTCCGTCGTGATGGATGCGGTCGGCAACGTCGTTGCCACCCGTGCGGGCACCGACGCAGATGCGGCGCCGGTGATGGTCAGCTCACACATCGACACGGTCCGCACCGGTGGCCGTTTCGACGGCAACCTGGGTGTGTTGGCGGGTCTGGAAGTACTCGAGACGTTGGAGCAGCACGGCATCTCGACGGTGCACCCCGTGAGTGTCGCGTTCTTCACCAACGAGGAGGGCGCTCGGTTCCAGCCCGACATGCTCGGCAGCCTGGTCTATGTCGGCGGCATGGCCATTGAGGACGCACTCGATGTGCGTGCAGCCGACGACGGCGCACGTCTCGGCGACGAGCTTGCCCGTATCGGCTACGCGGGCCCGCAACCGTGCCCGGTAGCCCACGCGCCGCACGCCGCATTCGAGCTCCACATCGAGCAGGGCCCCGTGCTGGAGGACGAAGGCATCACCATCGGTGCTGTCACCGGCGTACAAGGCATCTCGTGGACGGAGCTGACGATCACCGGCCAGTCAGCACACGCCGGAACCACGCCGATGCGTCTTCGGCACGATCCTGGGTATGTGGCTGCTGCGATCACCACCGGAGTTCGCGCACTTGCTGTCGAGATGGGCGGATCACAGGTTGCAACTGTCGGCCGGTGCGAGTTCCAACCCAACTTGGTGAATGTGGTGCCCTCGACGGTGACGATGACAGTTGACCTGCGCAATACCGATGAGGCGTTGCTGCAGCAGGCCGAGGCAGTGTTCACCGCTCTGTGCGAACAGCTGGTGGGTGAGGAAGGTGTCACCATCGAGCGGCGGACGTTGGCTCGCTTCGAGCCCGTCGAGTTCGACGCCGGAATGGTTGATCTCGTGGAAGCAACCGCGCGCCGATTGGGGCACTCCACCAGGCGGATGCCCAGCGGCGCAGGCCACGATGCGCAGATGATGGCGAGGGTCTGCCCAACTTCGATGGTGTTCGTGCCCAGCGTGAATGGTCTGTCGCACAACATCGCTGAATACACCACTCCGCAGGACGTCACCGCCGGTGCCGACGTCCTGCTGCAGGTGGTGCTCGCCGCTGCCGTGGTGCTGTCGCCTGGTGTCTGACGAGCCGCCGAGCCGATGAGTAGCGCGTTCGACCTCGTCACGATCGACTCACCACACCCCGACGTATTGGCATCCTTCTGGTGCGCAGCGCTGAGCCTGCACGAGTCGCAACGTGAAGACGGTGATCGCTGGTTCGTCCTCAGTGACGCCAACGGGGTGCGCCGGCTCGGCATCCAGCGCAACATGCACGGTTCGGGCGGCACACATCTCGACCTCGCGTGTAGCCGCAGTGAGTTCATGGACGAGGTGACTCGCTTGGTCGCGCTGGGCGCCAGCCTCGTGAAGCCGCCGCGTATGGAGCCGTACGGGTCCATCGCCAACCTCGCGGATACAGATGGCAACCCGTTCGACCTCTGTGCCTACGGACCCTGACGCAGTCGTGTGCTGACGCGATAGAACCTGCGGGTGCATGTACTGATCGACAACCCTGTCCTCTTGCTGTTCGTCGTGATCGGCGTCGGGGCAGCACTGGGCAGCGTGCGTGTGCGAGGTGTCGCGCTCGGCCCGGCAGCGGCGTTGTTCGTCGGGCTTGCGGTGTCCGCATACGACGACAGGCTGGCCAACACGCCCGCGATCGTGTCGCAGATCGGCCTTGCGTTGTTCATCTACACCGTTGGCCTGGCCTCGGGTCCGTCGTTCTTGGCGGAGGTTCGTCGCGGTGGCGTCAAGGTGCTGGTGGGCGTGACGGTACTGCTGGCGCTGTTCACCGTCGCTCTCGCGGGGGTCGGTCAGCTCTTCGGCTTCGACGCCGGTGAGCGCGCCGGGCTGTTCGCCGGTTCGCTGACCAACACGCCCGCCTTGTCCGCTGCATTGCACACTCTGGGAACGCGTATGGCAGCGGGTGAGGTCACCGATCCGGTGGTCGGGTATTCGCTCGCCTATCCGTTCGGGGTGCTGATGATGCTGTTCGCTGCACAGTGGTCGTTGCGCCGGCGTCGCAACTCATCAGGCGATGAGGCCGTAGTCAGCGCTCCGGCCACCCGCAGTGCCACCAGCGCCACGTTTCGAGTCGCACGGGCTGATCTCCCGGCACTCGGTGAGCTGCGCCATTGGCAGGGTTCGCACCTGGCCTTCTCTCGCTATGAGCAGGCCGGTCGCGTCGAACTGGCGACCACCGACGTGCGGCTGCTGCCGGGCGATCTGTGCGTGGTGATCGGCATTGCGGACGAAGTCGACCGGTTCATCGAGTGGATTGGGGAGCGCAGCACTCGGCACCTGGCGCTCGACCGAACGACATTCGACTTCCGTCGGATATCGGTGTCCAACAGGGCGTTGGCCGGGGTTCACCTTCGCGACCTGGACCTGGAGGGTCGATTCGGTGCAACGGTGACGCGCGTTCGGCGCGGCGACACCGACGTCGTCACCGATCACGATTTCGTCCTGCGCCTCGGTGATCGGCTTCGAGTTGTCGGTCCGGCCAGCCGCCTGCCGGAAGTGGCGGCCATCCTGGGCGACTCGGATCGTGGCCTGGGTGAGGTCGATGCGATGGGGTTCGCGATCGGCATGTCGATCGGCTTGCTGATCGGGTTGATCTCGATTCCACTACCAGGTGGTGGCTCTGTGGAGTTGGGCGTGGGTGGCGGCCCGTTGATAGCAGGAATCGTGCTTGGCACGTTCTCCCGTACGGGCGGCATCACCTGGCAGGTGCCACACGCTGCCAACCTGACCCTTCGCCAGCTGGGTATTTTGATCTTCCTCGCGTCCATCGGTATTCGCTCCGGCGCCACCTTCGCCGATGCTGCGGGCACTGCTGTCGGTGCACAGCTCGCGGCCGCAGCGTTGATCGTGACGGTGCTACTCGCGTTGGCCAGCGTGTTGCTGATGCGCCTCTTGGGCAGCGCACCGGAGTCGGCGGCGGGCCAGATCGCCGGTATCGAGACGCAACCGGCAGTGCATGCGTACGCTGCCGAGCGCACCGAAGGTGACGAGCGGGTCGATGCCGGCTATGCGCTCGTGCTGCCGCTGGCGATGATCCTCAAGCTGATACTCGTGCAACTGTTGATCTGAGCCGAACGTCGCACGTGACATGACGTGCAAAGGGGGCGCCGGCCGCAGCCGACGCCCCCTTCGAGGCAACTACTTCAGTTCGTGTGTTCGATCAGGCGTGAATCGAGGTGTCGATGAACTGGTTGGTGACGATGTCCTCGGGAACTACACCATCCTTGGGCGTGGCGCCCTGGGCGGTGTACACGGGGACGGCCACCTTGATGAGGTCGGCGACGCGGGTCATGTCGAAGCTACCCATGACGCCATCGGTACCGTTGGCCTGCAGAGCATCGTCCTTGATCTTCTGCACACCAAAATCGAAGGCGCCATCCGTGTACGTCCAACCGAAGGAGCCGCCGAACGCGGTAACTGCGGCAAGCACCACCTCTTTGGCGTGGGCGGGATCGTTCAGGTAATCGACGGTGGACTGCTGGATGATCGGTACGAGCTTTGTCAGGCAATCGGCGTACTTCGTGATGTTGCCCGGCTTGGTGGCCAAGCTCTGTGCGTAGTTCCGCCAACCGATGTCGTTGATGTATTGGTACGCAACTGGCTTTGCCCAGTCCTTCAGCTCATTCTGGTACACGTACGGCTCGGAGGAAGCGAAGCCCTGCTGGGCAGCCTTGCCCTCATCGGCGATGAACAATGCCGGGTCGCCGGAGTACGAGCCATCGACCTGGGCCTTGCTGAGGATGCCGGTGCCGGTGAGGAAGTCCATGTAGGCAGCGCCACCGAAGTAGCGGACCGTGACGTTCTTCTTGCCCAGATCGGCAATGCCCTTCACATCGGGGTAAGTGGCCGGGTCCCACATGATCATCTGTGGGTTCTTCTCGAAACCGGACATGACGCCGACAGTCGGGAACTCGCTGCCCGAGAACTGGATGGCCTCGTCGGTGTACACGAAGCCGAGCA
>DAORTY010000086.1:0-14983 GCA_035432905.1 Ilumatobacteraceae bacterium
CGTTCCACTGGTACGCCGCCTTGTGCACGAAGGCAAGAAAGTGATCGTCTTCCGGGCAACCAAAGGTGACACCGTTGGCGCCGCTGGCTACCTCGCTGACTCCCTAGGTCTGCCATCAGCCGACGACGTATTGGCTCAGCTCCCTAATGGAGATCGCTCTGTGGCATCGAACCAGTTGCGCGCGTACGTGACGCGTGGCGTCGGCTTTCATAACGCGGACCTCGATCGGGACGAACGGGCGGCCCTTGAGCAAAGCTTTCGTAACCCAGATTCCAACTTGCGAGTGCTGGTCTCGACAACAACCTTGGCGATGGGAATCAACACACCTGCCGAGGCAGTCATCATTGCGGGACTCACTCACCCACGCTCCGAGCCGTACTCAGTCGCCGAATACAAGAACATGGCCGGGCGAGCCGGGCGGATGGGCCACACCGAGGCCGGCGAGGCGTACATCATCGCCAGCGGGGACCCGGGACCGACCGAAGCGTGGGAGCGATACATCAGGGGTAAGCCCGAGCCAGTGCAATCTCACTTTCTCGACCAGAACACAGACCCCCAAACCCTCGTCTTGCGAGCGCTCGTCGCACTCGGATCCAGCGTTGACGAAGAAGAGCTCGTGGCACTCTTGGAAAGCTCTTTCGCTGTTTGGCTCCGACAGCAAGCTGGTGGTCCCGGATGGGACCGGCCGGCGCTTCAACGCGATGTCGCCGCACTAACCGAGGGTGGCCTACTCGACCGCGAGCCCAACGGTCACCTCACGCTTACTGCGCTAGGCCGATACGCAGGCGAGTCAGGAATCGAGGTTCGGTCCGTGACACAGGTTGCGTCGCTAATGCGCTTCGGACCGGCAACGCTGACCACCGCCGACGTGATTGTTGCCGCCCAAGTCACCCACGAAATGGATCAGACTTTCATTCCTGCCAACCGGCGCTCACGCCAAGAGCAACGGCGCTGGCCGGTCATGTTGCAGCAGCTCGGAGCACATTCCGCCCTCCAGCAGGGGCTGCATGTCGGCGGCGGTGACTCATTCATGCGAACGAAGCGTGCGGTCGCAGTCTTGTTGTTCATCTCCGCAAACCCGATGGCCGCCATCGAACAGGAACTTCTGCAGCACTCCCGAGATCGATCAGCATCGGGACCGATCCGCAGCGTCGCGGCTCGAACACGGGATGTCATCGACGCGGTCTGCCGGATCGCAGAGTTTTCCGGGCGCTCGGTAGACAGCGGCGCTCTCAACCAGGAGATTGGTGTCCGACTGGAGATTGGGCTGCCGGCCGAAATCGCAGAGCTCGCCCAGCTTCTGGGGGCTCTACTGTCCCGAGGCGAGTACCTCGCGCTGCTGAGTTCCGGCCTGACGACAGGCGACAGGTTGCTCGCGGATTCACTACTAGTCGAACAGCAACTCGGACCGTCGCAGACGCAGCGAGTCCTTGACCGCATCGTGTCGGTGGGTAACTCTCCGACATGAACCCCCACTTGGCGCCCAACCGAGGCTCACGGTGGTGAACAACTCCAGGTCAGCGGCCCCTTCGGCTCCGGTTTCCGTAAGAACGGGCCGCCGCGCGACCCGGGACGGCCCGAACTGAACCCCCATGAAGGGGCGGCCGATCGGAACGCCGCTGGCCACGCAACCCCAGGTCAGATACTGTAAAGGCCACCTGACAGCAAGTGTCAAGTGGCCTTTCCGTGTCGAAGGGGGGACTTGAACCCCCACGAACCTAAGTTCACCAGCCCCTCAAGCTGGCGCGTCTGCCTATTCCGCCACTTCGACGTGGTGCGCTACGAGGCTATCGCAGCGGGGTAATCACACCAACAGGAAACTCAGTGCGATGATCGTGCCAATCCACAGAATCCCGAAAACCGTGGTGATACGGGTGAGGTTGCGTTCGGCAGCGGTGCTGCCGAGTGCCGTCGAGCCGGTGCCACCGAACATGTCGCTGAGACCACCACCGCGACCGCTGTGCATGAGCACGCCGGCAACCATGCCGGCCAACGACAGCACGTTGACGACGATCGAAAGGATTGTGATGAAATCGCGCACGGTTCGAAAGGCTATCGGTCAGAGAGCTGCGCTCGACACGCGAACCGGCGTGACCGACGGAAAGTGGCAGGCAACGGGGTGACCAAAGCCGCGATCGATCAGCGCTGGCTCCTCCATTGCACAGATCTCTTGAGCAATCGGGCAGCGAGTGCGAAAACGACAGCCGGTCGGCGGGTCGATGGGACTGGGTGGGTCGCCTTGCAGCATGACACGCTGGCGGGTGCGCTCGAGCTGCGGGTCGGGCTCGGGCACCGCCGACAGCAGCGCCTGTGTGTACGGGTGCGCAGCGGCGGTGTAGATCTCCTCGGCCGGACCGATCTCCATGATCTTGCCCAGATACATCACGGCCATCACATCGCTGATGTGGCGCACCACGGACAGGTCATGAGCGATGAACAGATAGCTGAGACCGAGGCGGTCCTGCAGGTCGTCGAGCAAGTTGACGACCGCCCCCTGCACGCTGACATCGAGCGCTGACACCGGCTCGTCGAGGACCACCAATGACGGGTTGAGCGCCAGGGCCCGGGCGATACCGATGCGTTGCCGCTGACCGCCGGAGAACTCGTGCGGGAAGCGCTGCGCATGGTCAGGAGCGAGGCCTACCAACTCGAGCAGTTCCTGGACACGCTCGTCATGGTTGCCCTTGACTCGCTGGATGCGCAGCGGCTCGGCAATTGCCGAGCCAACCGTGAGGCGAGGATCGAGCGACGCCTGAGGGTCTTGAAAGACAATCTGCAGTTCCTTGCGCAGCTTTCGCATTTCGCCACGGTCGAGCCCGACGATCTCTTGACCCTTGAACTTGATGGAGCCCGACGTGGGCTCGGCCAAGCGGAGCAAGGTGCGACCCACAGTGGTCTTACCACTGCCGCTCTCCCCCACCAATCCGACCGTCTCGCCGGCATTCACCGAGAACGAGACACCCGACACTGCGTGCACGATTGCCTTGGTCTTGCGCAAACCACGCGACCCGCTGACCGAGAACTCCTTCACCAAATCGGTGACCTCGAGGATTGGCTCGCTCATGTCTTCACTCCAAGAGTCAGCTCGGCAGCACGAACGCATGCACTCATCGATGTGCCGATGGGCGCTAACTCAGGCACCCCAGTCAGGCAGACCGCCTTGGCGTATTCGCAGCGGGCACTGAACGCACAGCCATCGGGTGGCTTCAACATGTTCGGCGGGCGACCCGGAATGGGCTGCAATCGGCTCTGACCGACGCGAGGCAGCGAGTTGAGCAGGCCCTCCGAGTACGGATGCGTGGGGTGCGTGAAGAGCTCATCGACACCTGCCCGCTCGACGACGCGTCCGGCATACATCACCTGCACGCGATCGGCCACCCGGGCGATGACACCGAGGTCGTGAGTGATCATCACCACAGCCTTGTTCATCTCCTTCTGGATGCGCTGGATCACTTCCAGGATCTGTGCCTGCACCGTCACATCGAGGGCCGTGGTCGGCTCGTCTGCAATCAACACGTCGGGGTCGTTGGAAATGGCCATTGCAATCATCACGCGCTGGCGCATGCCGCCGGAGAACTCGTGCGGGTACTGCCGTGACCGCTGCTTCGGCTGGGGAATGCCCACGATGTCGAGCAGCTCGATGGCTCGGGCGTGCGCCGCGCTCTTGGACATGCTTTGGTGCGACTGGATCATCTCGACGATCTGATCACCAACCCGATACACGGGGTTCAATGCCGAGAGCGGGTCCTGGAAGATCATCGCGATCTTCTTGCCCCGCACCTTGCGCATGGTGCTGTTCGCAGCGCCGACCAACTCGATGCCGTCCACGGTGGCAGAGCCGGAAGTGATGGCCGAGTTCGGGAGCAGACCCATGATGCCCAGGAACGTCACGGACTTGCCCGACCCGCTCTCGCCGACCACGCCGACCATCTCGCCAGGCGCGACGTCGAGGTCGACCCCACGAACCGCGGACACCTTCCCGTTCATTGTTTGAAAGGTGACTCGCAGGTCCTTCAAGGAGAGCAATGGTGCAGTCATTTTCAGCCCCCGATGTCCATCTTGGCGTCGACAGCATCACGCATGCCGTCACCGATGAAGTTGATGCACACGGCGAGCAGCACGAGCGCGCCGCAGGGGAACACGACCATCCACCAGTTGCCCTGCTTGGCACCCTCAGCGGACAGCTCGACCAGCTGGCCAAGCGACACCGCGTTGGCACCTGGTTGCGGCCCGAGGCCGAAGAACGACAGCGTCGACTCGCCCACGATCGCGCCGATCACCGACAGCGTCAACGCGATCAGGATAGGGCCGACGGAGTTGGGCAGCAGGTGGGAGATGACGATGCGGGAATTCGACGCGCCGACAGCCCTGGCCGCCTCGATGAACTCGCGTTCCTTCAAGGCAAGTACCTGGCCACGCACCAGTCGCGCCACGCCCATCCAGCCGAAGATCGCGAAGAGCGCAATGATGAAACGAATGGAGGAGACGTCGCCGATGATGCCGGTGATCCACGGCACGGCTCCGAGGAACGCCCGCATGATGATGATGATCACGATGAATGGGAACGCCAGGAACAAGTCGGTGACGCGCATCATGATGTCGTCGAACCAGCCACCGCGAAGGCCGGCGATCGAGCCCACCGTGGTGCCGATGATGACCGAGAGGATTGCCGAGGCGACGCCGATGAACAACGACGTCCGGACACCCCAGATCAACCGGCTGAACAGGTCACGCCCGATCTGATCGGTACCCATCCACGCAATCGAGCGGGGCGACAGATACTGGTTCTTGCCCTTGCTGATGTCGAGCACCTGCTGGTTGACGCCGTAGCGAGCGGTCAGCGGGGCGAAGACCACGACGATGAGCAGGAAGGCCATGATGATCGTCGAGATCGCGGCACCTTTGTGATGGAAGTAACGCTTACGCGCCATCTGGAACGGCGAGAGGCCCTTGACGTTGAGCGCCTCGAGCGCGTCGATGTCGTCCACGGTGTCAGTGGAGGGAACTTTGTCGTCAGTCAAGTCGGATCCTCGGATCAAGAAAGGCGTACGTCACGTCGGCAACAAGGTTGAACAACAAGATGGAGGTGACGATGATCACCATGTACGGCATCAGCTGCGGAAAGTCGCCCTTGCCCGATGCATTGATGAAGAACACTCCCATGCCCGGGTAGTTGAAGATCTTCTCGGTGATGATGAGACCGCCGATGAGAGCGCCGATATCCAACGCCAGCACGGTGACGATCGGGATCATTGCGTTTCGCACGCCGTGGCGGAACAGCACCTTGCGCTCGGACAGGCCCTTCGCACGCGCGGTGCGCACGAAGTCGGACGACTTCACATCCAGCAGTGAGGCTCGCATGTAGCGGCTGTAGCCGGCAACGGTCTGGATGACGACGACAGCGACTGGCAAGAGCAGATGCTTGACCATCAGCACCAGATCAAAACCCTGGTGACCTGGCGGATAGACACCACCGACGGGCAGCCAGCCGAGCTGGACGGCGAAGATCAACTGCAGCACGACACCCGAGACGAACGGGGGGACGGCGCCGGCGAAGAACGCCGTGGTGTTGGCAATGCTGTCGAACCAGCTACCCGGCTTGCGAGCGGCCAGAATGCCGATGCTCAGGCCCAGAGGAATGCCGACGACCGAGGCAATACCTGCAAGCCGCAGTGTGTTGAAAACCGAGTAACGCAACGGCGGCCACACCAGGGCCCGACCCTTGATACTGCGCGGCCACTGGTCGGGACCCTGCAGGAACTGCCACAGCCAACGGAAGTAACCACGTATGTAGCCCCATGAGCCCTCATAGAGGCCATTGACGTCCTTGTACTGCTGCACCTTCTTGGCAGTTGCCCGCGGGTTGGCGCGCATGTACGAGGCCTCGGGGTTGAAGCCGATACGGATGGCGATGTACACCAGGAACGTCACGATCACGATCGTCGGCACGACCCACAGCAAACGCCGGACGATGAATCTGAGCAAAACGCAACCCCCCAAGAGTCTCTCTACAAAAAAGGAAACAGGGCCGGCCCCGAAGGACCGGCCCCGTTTCACCACATTCGGTGAATCAGAACGAGGAGGTCAGAGGACCTCGATCGTTGCTTCCCCGGTCAGCATCTCCGACGGCACGAAGGTCTGGTCGTTGGTGGTCTCGTACGTGCCCGGAAGAACCGGGAACGAAGCGAGCCACACGTACCACGACGAGTTCGCGCATTCGGTGATGGGGTTCGGGCAGGCGGCATCCGGGAACTGCTCGGCGCCGATGATGATCTGGCCATCGCCGTCAACGTCGGTCCAGTTGTAGAAGTCGTTGAACGCCCAGTAGTTGGCCAGCTGCCCGTAGGCATTTGCCAACCGGTCGGTGCGGATGGCGCCGACGTTGGGGAACTGCAGCAACGGGAGCATGACGTAGTCGCCAGCCATCAGATCGATGGCCTTCTTGACTTCGTCGATGCGCTTGGCCGGGTCGAGCTCCTTGTCAGCAGCGATCAGCTGAGCGGTGGCGTCTTCGTTGCACCAACCAATGCTGTTCTGTCCCTTGAAGTCGTTCTCTTCGGTCGGGATCTGATCGCAGCCATAGGTACGCAGGTACGCGGGATCCGGTGCCACCGTGTTGATGTACATGCCCATGTCGTAGTCCAACGACGGGAGGCGAGTTTCGAACACGCAGGGAAGCGCTTCGCAGTTGTCGGCCTTCACGTTGAAGCCGGCTGCTGCCAGCTTCGGGATCAGGAACTCCTGCGTGCTCTCACGGCGGGTGTTGCCGGTGTTGACCATCCAGCGGATCTCCGGGACCTTGCCATCCTTGTCTGCCCACATGCCGCTGCCGTCCTTCGTCCAGCCTGCATCGGTCAGAATTTTCTCAGCACCGGTCGGGTCATAGCCATTGGCGAATGCATCATCGCAGTACGGGCCAGGAGCGATCGGGCCACAGTCCAACAGGGGGGTGCCCTGTGCGAACGGTTCGTAGATCTGCTGGTAGACGGCGTCGCGGTCGATGGACTTGCTGAATGCTTCACGGTAGACGGGGTCCGCGAACGGACCCTTGTACGCCTGGAAGTAGAAGCCCTCGTACGAACCGCCGAGGGCGGTGTCGTAGTCAACGTTCGGGTCGGCCAGTTCCTGGTCGATGCCGGTGTACGCCTGCGGGAAGATGAAGTCGACTGAACCAGCCTTGAGGGCGGTCGGGCCATCTTCGGCCGGGACGAACACTACCTTGTCGACTTTGGGAACCCGCGAGCCGGTGTAACCGGGGTTCGGGACCAGCACGAGCTGCTCCGAGTTCCACGAATCGATCATCCACTCACGGCCCGAGAACTTGACGCCACCGTCAAAATCTTCCGAAACGTCATTGCAGTCGGCAAATTCGTCAGCCTTCAGCAGGCCAGTGAAGAGGCCCTGCCAGGGGGCGTACAGCGACTTGTAGGTCGTGACGATTTCCTTGGGGCTCGAGCCTTCCTCGACCGAGATGACCTGGTCGTAACCGGTGGTGCTCAGCGAACCAGGCGTGTTCATGACTGCGTCGAGCGTGCACTGGAAGTCGGCAACGGTGATGTCCGAGCCGTCGTTCCACACTGCGGTGTCAGACAGCTCGTAGGTGATCTTCATTGCCGCTGTGTCGGCGGCGGGAGTGGAGTCGGTGGTGTCGGTTCCACCGGCCGTCGTCTCCGTGGAGCCGGCAGTAGTCTCAGTGACATTGCCTGCGGTGGTAACTGTTGGTGCATTCGTGGTCGTGCTCTCCTTGTCGTCACCGCATGCTGCGGCGACAAGAGCAAGACCGACGGCGAGTGCAACAAACTTGCTGCGCTTCGTGGTCCTCACGTGGATGGTCCTCCTGGGGTAACGGAGGGAAGGAACTGCGGCGACACCGAAGTGCCCCCAAAACTCGTATTGTCCTCCCCGATCAATACGGGCGCTGGAAAGCTATCACGCTCCGTCACCGAGCGATAGCGGTCTTGTTCCAACTTGTACGAAAAGTCGGTGCGGACATTCCAGCCCCGGTTTCTATCGGGCGCTTCAGATACCGAGCTTGCAGATGCGGGCAAACTCGTCTGCGTCGAGGCTCGCTCCACCCACCAGCGCTCCATCGATGTCGGACTGTGCCATCAACTCGCCGA
The DNA here is from genome assembly GCA_035432905.1 of Ilumatobacteraceae bacterium. GTDB lineage: Bacteria > Actinomycetota > Acidimicrobiia > Acidimicrobiales > Ilumatobacteraceae > UBA668. The sequence goes on from DAORTY010000086.1 coordinate 8,121, forward strand.
TGTTCGAGCTCTTGACACTTCCGCCGTACTGAATGCGAACGGCGGTCGCCGCATCCTTTCCCCACCCTTGCGCCACACACGCTCGAACAGCGGCGCAAACCTGCTGGGCATCGTCGCTGGTTGCCGTGTGGCCGGTGCCGATCGCCCAGATCGGTTCGTACGCGATGACCAGCGCACCCACCTGTTCGGGCTTGCGGCCTTCGAGCCCGGCGCGAACCTGACCGAGCACCTTCGCCTCGGTCTCACCTGCCTCGCGCTCGTCCAAGGTCTCACCGCAGCAGAAGATCGGCGTCATGCCGTGCAGTTGGATGGCAGCGACCTTCTTGTTCACCATCTCGTCGGTCTCACCGAAGATCTCGCGGCGCTCGCTGTGGCCGGCAATGACGTACTGCACGCCCAGCTTGGCGAGGAACACGGGCGACACCTCACCGGTGTACGCGCCCTTCTCCTCGAAGTGGCAGTGCTGCGCGCCGAGCGCGTACCCCAACTTGTCGCTGTCGATGACGGTCTGCACGCTGCGGATGTCGGTGAACGGAGGATGAATGCTGACGTCTGCCGCCTCCAGCTCATCCTTGCCGACGAGGTACGCCAGCTTCTGGACCGTCTGGATGGCCTCGAAGTGATTGTGGTTCATCTTCCAATTGCCGGAGATGAGTGGCTTACGGGTCATGCGTTGGGGGCCCCTCTGAGAGCATCGAGGCCAGGCAGGTCGCCCAGCTCGAGGAGTTCCAGCGACGCGCCGCCGCCGGTGCTGACATGGTCGACTTCGTCGTCAAGCCCAAACTGGGCCAGCGCAGCAGCGCTGTCGCCGCCACCGACGACGGTGAACGCCTTCGTGTCGGCCATCGCCTGCGCAATGGTGCGCGTACCGTTCTCGAAGCGTTCATCTTCGAACATGCCCATCGGGCCGTTCCAGAACACCGTGCGAGCATCCATGATCACGTCGCTGAACGCTGCGGCGGTGCCCGGACCGATGTCGAAACCCTTGGCGCCATCGGGAAGCCGGATGCCGAACGTGGCGTAGTTGCCTGCAGCATCGACACCCGTCAGATCTTCGGGAAGGTGAATGGTCTTCCCCGTCGACTTCGAGAGTTCGAGCAGGCGCTTGCACGTGTCGATCTGATCCGGCTCCCACAGGCTGGCGCCGATGGGGTAGCCCTGTGCCGCCAAGAACGTGAAGCACATTGCACCGCCGATCACCAGCGCGTCGACCCTGTCGAGCAACGCCTCGACCACACCGAGCTTGTCACTGATCTTGCTGCCCCCAAGCACCGCGATGAACGGGTGCTTGGGGTTGTTGCGCAGGCCGAGCAGAACCTCGACCTCCTTCTGCAGCAGCAGACCCATTGCGGACGGCAGCGTCTTGGGCGGGCCCACGATGCTGGCGTGCGCGCGGTGGCAGGCACCGAACGCGTCGTCGACATACATGTCGACGCCATCGACCAACTGCGCGACGAACGCCGGATCGTTGCCTTCCTCACCGGCGTTGAAGCGCAGGTTCTCCAACAGTTCGACACCTGGTGCGAGCTCGGCGAGCCGCGCCCGCACGGCGTCCATCGAATACTTCGGATTGGGCTGACCCTTCGGTCGACCGAGGTGCGACGCAGTGATGACGGTGGCACCGCGTTCCTGTAGCCAGGCGATGGTGGGCAGGGCAGCGCGAATGCGGAAGTCGTCAGTGATCTCGCCGTTCTCCATCGGAACGTTGAAATCTGTACGAACCAGGACTCGCTTGCCGCTGACGTCGCCGAGATCGGAGAGCGTAGGAATGCGGCCGGTCATCGCTACTTCTTCGACTTCGACTTCGACTTGGACGCTGCCGCGACCTTCGCGCCCGCGTAGAGCGTGGTGTCGATAAGCCGGTTGCTGTAACCCCACTCGTTGTCGTACCAGGACAGCACCTTGACCAGCTTGCCCATGCTCATGGTGAGACCGGCGTCGAAGATGCTGCTGTGCGGGTCGCCCTGGATGTCGCTGGACACGATGGGGTCTTCGGTGTAGCGCAGTATGCCCTTCAACGGGCCCGAGGCTGCAGCCTTCTTGTAGACGGCATTGATCTGTTCGACCGTGGCTGCAGTCTTCAAGGTTGCGGTGAAGTCGACGATGGAACCGGTGGGCACCGGGACGCGCAGCGACGTACCGTCGAGCTTGCCCTTCATCGAGGTGAGTACCAGGCTGGTGGCACGGGCAGCGCCGGTGCCGGTGGGCACGATGTTGATCGCGGCGCCGCGGGCACGACGCAGATCCTTGTGCGGGCCGTCGACCAACTGCTGGTCGCCGGTGTACGCGTGCACGGTCTGCATCAGGCCCTGCTCGATACCGAACGCGTCGTCGAGCACCTTCACCAGCGGCACGAAGCAGTTGGTGGTGCAGCTCGCGTTGGAGATGACCTTCTGGGTGGCGAAATCGAAATCCTTGTGGTTCACGCCGTAGACGAAGGTGCCATCGGCGCCGTCGCAGGGTGCGGACACGATGACCAACGGAGCGCCGGCCTCGAGGTGGTATGCAGCCGTGTCGCGCTTCGTGAAGAAACCCGTGCTCTCGATGACCACATCCACGCCGAGCTCGCCCCACGGCAGATTCTTGGGGTCGCGCTCGCTGAACACACGCAGCTCGTCACCGTCGACGCTGATGCCATTCTTGGTGGCCTTGATGTTGTTGGGCAGCACTCCCAACACCGAGTCGTACTTCAGCAGGTGTGCCATCTGGTCGAGGGATCCGAGATCGTTCACCGCCACGAAGTCGATGTCTGCACCACGCTGCTTGGCAGCCCGGAAAAAGTTGCGCCCGATGCGCCCGAAACCATTGATACCGACGCGAACCGTCATGGTTGCGTCTCCTTTCAAGAGAGGACCTTCGAGACGAGCCTACCCACAGCACGGGCGCTCAACGAGTGAGGTCGCGGTGTCCTGTACGAACGGCGTACCCGTGCTCGCGGAGGCGACGTGCCACTTCCTCGGCGACAGCGACACTGCGGTGCCGACCTCCGGTACAGCCGATGGCAACCGTGAGGTAGCTCTTGCCCTCACTCTCGTAGGAGGGCAGGAGCGACAGCATCAAGCCCTCGAAGCGATCAAGAAAATCGCTGGCCTGCGCTCGCTCCAACACGAAGTCGCGAACCGCGGGGTCGTGGCCGGTCAGCGGCCTGAGTGCTTCCTCCCAATGTGGGTTGGGCAGGAAACGAACGTCCATCACCATGTCGGCATCGATGGGCAACCCGTGCTTGAAACCGAAACTTTCGACCGCGATCTGGAGCCGTTGCCCGTCGGTGGCATCCTCGAAAGCGGCGAGAAGCTTGGCCTTAAGTTCATGGACGTTGAGCGCACTGGTGTCAATGACGAGATCGGCCGCGCTCTTGACCGGTTGCAGCAGCTCGCGCTCGAGGTCGATTGCCTCGACCAGGCCTGGCGCTTCGCCTGCGAGCGGGTGCTTGCGACGCGTCGCGTCGTAGCGCTTGACCAACACTTCGCCGCTGGCATCGAGGAACAGCATCCGAACTCGATGGCCGCTGGCCCTCAGCGCCGCAACCTTCGGCAGCAGTTCGACGTGCTGCCTACCGGCGACCAGCGCCAAGCGTTCGATGTCGCTGCCAGGCTTGCTGACCAGCTCGACAATGGTGTCGACCAGCGAGGTCGGCAGGTTGTCGATGACATACCAACCAACATCTTCGAGCACGGCGGCTGCGCCGGAACGGCCTGCACCGGACATTCCGGTGATGAGCAGGATGTCGGCCACAGGGTGATGGTAGGCGCGTCAGACCTTGCGCGTGCGGAGATACAACAGGCGCGGGATGGTGGAGGCCGCCAGATACTCCTGCGCCTTGGCCAGGAAACCGGCGGGCGGTGCCGGCTCTTCCATTCGTTCCAGCAGCAAGCCGTTGTCGGACAGCGTGTTGATGTAGCGGCTGAGCGGACGGTGGATGAACGGAATGAACACGTCCTTCTCCACCTCCTCGATGGTCTCGTCCTCGATGAGGTACGGACCAATACGCCAGTACTGCTCGGGCGGGTCGAGAAACTGGTCGTCGATCCAGCCGCTGTTCGGCGTCTGCAGCAGAGGATGATTGAGGAAGAAGCAGAACCGACCACCGGGCTGCAGAACACGGGCCACTTCGGCAATAGCGCTGTCCACGTCACGGATGTGCTCGAAGACGAGGCACGCGATCACGGCATCGAAGGTGCCGTCAGCGAAGGGAAGTTGCGCGGCACCTGCCCGTGCGAACACTCCCCCGCCGCGCTCATGGGCGACGCTGACACAGTTCCACGTCGGGTCGATGCCAACAACCTGCGCGCCCATCTTTGCTGCAAGCCGGCTGACCTGGCCATCGCCGCAACCGACATCGAGCACCCGCTGCGCGCCGGCGAGTTCGCGAGCAGCGAGCGGCAAGATCTGCTCTTCGTACTCAGGGTCGGCACCAGCCGTGAAGCCGTCGATCCACCATTCGGCGTGTGTTTCCCACAGGTTGTCGGAGGCAGGTTCGTTGCGCACTCCTCCAATCGTAGAGTGCGGTCATGCAGTTCTCCGTCTGGCCCTCCTACGACCGCTCCTGGAATGAAACGCTCGCCCTTGCACAGTGGGCGGAAGCGTCGGGCTTTCAATCTTTCTGGTACGCCGACCACCTGATGTCACAAGTCGAAGACGGCGACAGCGGCGACGCGCACGAGTGCTGGACGGTGCTCGCCGCCATCGGCGCGTTGGTGCCGCGGGTGCGACTGGTCTCGATGGTGTCGCCGGTGACGATCCACCATCCGGTCGTTCTGGCCAAACGGGCCACGACTGTTGACCACATCTCTGGCGGCCGTGCGGTCTTGGGCCTCGGTGCCGGCTGGATGGTCGAGGAGCATGCCGCCTACGGATTCGAATTGCCCGAGCCGGGGCCGCGTGTCACACGCTTCGCGGAGGCAATCGAGATCGTGAACCGATTGTTCCGCGAGGACAGCGTGAACTTCCACGGGTCAAGGTACGAGCTGACCGATGCCCCCTTCGGGCCCAAGCCGGTAAACGGCACGCTGCCGTTGCTGGTCGGCACAGGCAGCCCGCGAATGCTGCGATTGACGGCGCGCTGGGCGCAGGAGTGGAACACGTGGGGCGACCCCGCCGAGGTAGGCCGCCGCACCGAGCGGTTCCGGACAGCGTGCGACGCGGTCGGTCGCGATCCGGGCTCGCTGCACCGCTCCGCACAGGCGATGATCTTCTATGCGCCAACGGCTGCCGCCCGCGCAGCGATGGAGCCGCACGTCGTCGCCGACCGCTCGCTGATCGGCGGCACGCAGGAGCTGATCGATCAGCTGGCTCAGTACGTAGAACTCGGTGTGGACGAGTTCGCCATCCCGGACTTCACCCTGGGCGACACACCCGAAGCACGACGCGAGACGTACGAAGCGCTGCACGCAGACGTGCTCAGCGCCCTCCCCTGACTCATCCTCGCCAGTCCGGCCTACCTTCTTTTGCCACTCGGTAACTCCAGTTACCGTAGCGGTAACAGCAGTTACCGAGCCGCGAAAACAAGCACCCCCAGTCGCGGAGACTCGACAGAACGTGATTGCAGATATGGTCGACCGTTCGGCTTCCCACCGACCGAAGTGGAGAGCCGTGTGTCTCAGGTTCGACGAGAACTTATTGCAATGATCGATCAGGCGTTGGGCGCGGACGCTAAGGACGCACTCATCGCAGCACGCCGCCTTGGCGACGAGGTCGCGTGGCTACAGAGACGCGCCGTCGTCCACGCACGGGTCAACGGTTACAACTGGGGACAGATCGGACGGCTGTTGGGCCTCACCCGACAAGGCGCGCGGAAGAAGTTCCCGCTCGCTCCGCCAACGCCACGGCCAGACGTCGTGCGTCGCAATCAGCGACTTCAGGCCGAGCACGAGGCGGAGATGATGCTGGAACGGTTCCGTAGGGGTCCCACCAGTCAGCCTTCCGACGACGACCCCGTGTTCTGGTAGGGACGACGTCGTGGCTCAGGCAGGGTGGAACTTCTGGTGGATCGCCTCGGCGACTGCATCGGGAAGGAACGACAGCGCCTTCAAGTCGTCCAGCGATGCCTTCTTGACGGCGTTGACCCCGCCCATCGTCTGCGTCAGCTTCTTCTTGCGCGCCTCGCCCAGCCCGGGAATACCGTCGAGCGATGACACCGTCATGCGCTTGCCGCGCAGTTCTCGGTGGAACGTGTTCGCGAATCTGTGGGCCTCGTCGCGGATGCGCTGCAACATGAACAGGGCATCGCTGCCGCGAGGCACTTCGATCGGTTCGCTGCGGCCCGGTACGTACACCTCTTCGAATCGCTTGGCGAGCGAGGCGATCGGTATCTCGTCCTGCAGACCCAGCGCTCGCACCACCCGCTCCGCGACCGCCAACTGGCCCTTGCCGCCATCGACCAGCAACAGCTGCGGCGGGTAGGCGAACTTGCGCGGGCGACGTCGCTCACCGTCGATCAGTTCCTCGTCCAGCGGCTGGTCGCGCTCGTTGAGATACGCCTGCAAACGACGGGTCAACACTTCTTCCATCGCCGCATAGTCGTCGTTGCCCGGGATATGCACCTTGAATCGGCGATACTCACGCTTGTTGGGGAGCCCGTCTTCCAACACCACCATCGAACCCACGTAGTCCGTGCCCTGCAGGTGCGCCATGTCGTAGCACTCGATGCGCAGCGGGGCCTCGGGCAGACCGAGTAGGTCTTGGAGTTCGGTGATGGCGCGGCTGCGCGCGTTGTGGTCTCCGGCGCGGCGCATGCGGTGGCGCATGAACTCTTCCTTGGCGTTTCGCGTCACGGTCTCGTGGAGCTCACGCTTGTCGCCGCGCTGCGCGACCCGAATCTGCACGCGGCTGCCGCGCAGGTGGGTCAGCCACTCCTCGTACGT
>DAORTY010000087.1:0-14823 GCA_035432905.1 Ilumatobacteraceae bacterium
GGCCTTCGTGTCTGGCAGACGTCCCCAATCGGTTCGAACCGAAGGGGACGCTGATGCGTGGATCCATCCAGAAGAAGGGCAAGAAGTGGTACGCCGTGGTCTATGACGGCGTGAACCCAGCGACCGGCGCGTACCGCCGCCGCTGGGTCCAAGCTGGCACCCGGCGCAGCGATGCCGAGAAGCTGCTGGCCGAGCTGGTCAAGCGTGCCCACCAGGGCGAGACGGTGGTGAGCGAGAAGCTCACGCTCGGCCAGTATCTGACCGAGCGGTGGCTCCCGATCCAAGAAGCGCGGCTGCGCAAGAGCACCTACGAGTCCTACCGGCGCAACATCGAACTGCACGTGGTTCCCGGCCTGGGCCGACGGAAGCTCGACCAGCTCAGGCCTGAGGACATCGACATCTTCTATGCGTCGCTGCTCAAGAGCGGTCGCAAGAAGCGTCCGGGCGAGAAGGGCCCGGCCAAGGGCCTGGCCCCCAAGACCGTGCACAACATCCACGTGATGTTGAACAAGGCACTGAGCGACGCGGCTCGCAAGGGCACCGTCGTCCGCAACGTGGTCGCCCTTGCCGACGCACCATCGCTCCAGGCGCGCAAGCGGACAGAGATCAAGGCGTGGGAGGTCGACCAGCTGATTGCGTTCCTCGACGCCATCGAGGTCCACCGCATGGGACCTGCCTTCTTCCTCTCGGCGCACACTGGGATGCGTCGCGGGGAGGTTCTCGGTGTGCGATGGCGCGACATCGACCTCGACGAAAGTCGGGTGTCAGTTCGTCAGGCGCTGGTGTCGGTGGCCTACGAGGTGTCGATCTCGGATGTGAAGACCGGGGCGAGTCGCCGCACGATCGACATCGACGAGGACGTGGTCCAGGTGCTGCGCGATTGGCGCAAGGCTCGCACTGAGGAGTGTGACGGCATTGCGCCCGCAGCGGATGACCTGGTGTTCGTGAAGGCTGATGGCGCGTCGATGCACCCGGACATCTTCAGCCAGTTGTTCGACCGCACCGTTGCGAAGATCGACGTGCCGAGCATCTCGCTGCATGATCTGCGCCACACCCACGCCACCTTGCTGCTCAAGGCCGGGGTGAACGTGAAGGTGGTCAGCGAACGACTCGGCCACGCCAACATCGCCTTCACCATGCACGTGTACCAGCACGTCCTGCCCGGCATGCAGGCCGCAGCCGCTGACGCGTTCTCACTGCTGCTGCGCAACGAACGCGGCAAGGCGGAGCCGGCAGTCGATGACAGCGACGGCGACGAGACCGAAGCCGGTGGCACGGACGACGAGGGCGACGGGTGGTCGGCGCGGTCGGCGCGGTCGGCGCCACGGTAGAAGAGCCCGCGTCGGTCGTGGCCGCAAGTGGTGATGGCCCGCTATGGCGCGCCATGCGTGCCAGGAGAAACCGGACGACACCCGACGAGGCGCTCTCGGCGGTTGCACACCTCCAGAGGTAGCGGTGACTGGCTCCGGGTCGACACCCCTGGAGCCGCCGAGCCGGCGAGGATGGAGCGGCCAGCAAGGGAGTCACCGATGGATCCAACCGATGAGAACTCGATCTCGGTGCTCGGCCGAGACCTGCTGCTCGTCGACGTCGGTGGTGGCGCCGAGACCCATCTCGCCGAAGTCGCCGACGGGCCGGGGTGGTCCGCTCGACACGAGGGCAACGAGGGTGCCCCGCTTGTCGGACGCTGGAGCGACTCCACGCTGTGTGGCCGGACCTGGAACCGGATGGCTGCCGATGCCGACGAGTTGTTGCCGGAGTGGCGCGATCCCGCGTTCGCTCCGACCTGTCGTGGATGCCTTCGGATCCTCGACTCTTGGTTCCCGACAGCCGACACTCCCTCGGGTGTGTGGCTGCTGGCTGCGGTGGCGGCCGAGGAGGTCACCAGGTTCAGCTCGACGTACGTCACCGGTGTCCCGGTGGAGCACGTCGAGGCGACACGCGCCGCGATCCGCAAGGTGCTTCGCGCCAACGGCCTTGGTTCCAGCACACGGGTCGTCGAGGGCGTCGTGCATGTCTGGTCCGACGACGCCTACGAGGCGATCGACCCGGCCGAGATCCGTGACAGCGTGACCTCTGCCATCGAACGGATGACGACCGGGGTCGACACTGCGCCCGATCGCGATCCCGACTCGACGCCCGGCCCGATCGACTGGCACACCTGGGTCATCGAATAGCTCCTGAGCCCGAGGGTCGGCTTGACCGGCTGAGACCGCCGTCAGGCTGGTCTGCCGAGCATGCGGTCGAGGTCGGCGCGGGGGACACGGAGGGTGCGGCCGATCTCGATGCAGGGGAGGCCGTGTTCACCGCCGGTGGCTCGCCACTGGCGTGCGGCTGCGTAGGCGGCGTTTCGGCTGATGCGGAGCACGGCTGCTGCTTCGTCGATGGTGAGCACCTCGACGCTGGTGTCGGTGTCGGTCATGTTCTTCTCCTGGCTGATCGAGGGTCGTGCTGGGTAAGCCGATGCGGGGCCCGTGGTGTCGCGTGCGGTGGTCAGATCCCGATCGACCGCTCCGCCGCTGCTGGCTGGTCGGCGTGGTGGGCGAGTTCCCACGCGGTCTTCTCGCCGCTGGATCGGTGGAGGCGTTCTGCGACCGCGAGATCGGCGGGTGCCGGGGGGACTTTGGGGAGGGCTTCGCCGTCGAGGGGGTCGACTACGGCGGTGAGGTAGAGGTGGTTCTCCCCGCGGCCGCGAGTGATGTCGACGTAGGTCTCGGCGCGTGTGGAGGTGGCGTCGACTCGGCTGGTGGACACGTCGCGGGTAGAGCCTTGAACGGCGTACGAGGTGAGCGCGTATGCGTGGTCGATACCAACCTCGCCGCGGCCGGTGGTGGTGCGGTGGTGGTCGAAGAACGATCGGGGAAGGTCGATTCGTCCGATCCCGTCGAAGTCGACGGTGAGCGCGTCGCGAGCGGCGTCGCGTTGGTGGGGGTGAACGGCGATGATGGTTCCAAGCGAGCCGTTGCGGACGTACGCGTGGCGGTCGCCGTTGACGTGGAGGTCGCGGTTCGGTGCCCGAGCGGTCACCCGATCTCCGACAGCGAAGGTCCGGTCGCCGCTGGCGGAGATGGGGTCGCTGTCGAGTTCGCCGTTGACTCGTCGCAGGAGGTGGGCGAGGCGGTTGAGTTGGCGTCTGGTGCTGTTGCGCCGGTCGACCATCGGGTGCTCGAGCCCGGCGCGGTGGGCGTCCCACCAGCGGCCGAGGACCTCGCGGTACATGGCGAGGTCGTCGGCGACGACGTGCAGGTGCCCGGCCGCTGCAAGCAGGTCGAACGCTTCGTCGATACGACCTTCTCGCAACGCTTGGGCGGCGGCGCGGTCATGGGGGTGCTGGAGCCGGTGGGTGGTGGTCAGCTCTGGGGTGGCGTGTTCGTGGCGTTCGCAGAGCACGCGGAACATACCGCCCGCGGCGATGGCGCCGTGTTGGGCTGGGTCGCCGATGAGGCGCAGGCTGGCGCCGGTGGTGGCGGCCATGTCCATGAGCGCATCCAGGTCACGGTCCGACAACGTGGACGCCTCATCGACGACCAACACCGTGCGGGCGTCGAGGGGGAGGGACTGGGGGTCGGTGTGCGCGAGGTACCAGGCGACGGTCTCGCACTCGATCTCGGTTGCTTGGGCGAGGGTGCGGGTGGCCTCGCCTTTCACCGCGGCGCCCATCACCCGGTAGCCGGCTGCGGTCCATGCAGCGGCGCACGCGGCGACGGTGGTGGTCTTACCGGCACCGGCGCGGCCGATCGCTGCTTGGAAGCGGTGGCCACCCTGGCACCACCCAATGGCCAGTTGGCGTTGTTCGCCGCTGAGGTGGGGGTGCGTGGCGAACGCGGCGTCGAGATGCAGTTCGGCGACCTGGTGGGCGCCGCGGTGCAGGCCGTTGCCGAAGCGTGTGGCGATGCGGTCCTGCACGGCGAGCATTTCAGTGGTGGTGAACAATGGGTCGTCGGTGTCGGTGAGCGCAACGACGTGGGGTGACGCGAGGAAGTCGTCGGTGAGTTCGATCAGCCGGTCGGCGCCGCACAGCAACGGCTGGACCACACCGTCGTCGCCGCTCGGGATGGGGTGGTTGGTGAGTGCGGTGAGCGCGTCGGTGCGGGTGAACACCGAGCCTCCGGCGCAGATCCCGTCCGGTTCGGCGAGTGACGCGAACAACGTCGCGGTGTCGACGTGCTGTTCGGCGGGTTCGTGTCCGGTGATCGTGGCGAACGCTGCGGGGTCGAGCCCGTGGCGCGCTGCGCGCTTGCGCCAAGTGGTGATGAGTTCGTCGGCGGGGGTGTGGTTCTTGGCTGGTCGGGTGCGCAGCACGATGTGTTCGATCTCGCCGGGGTGCGCCCCTCGGCCGATCTCTGCTTCGAGTTCTGCGAGGGCGTCGTCGATCTCACCGCGGCGCTGGGAGAACTCTCGGATCACCGCGTTGGTGATGCCCGCGATCTCCCAGCCGCCGGTTCGACCGGGCCGCCACCGCACGCCGAGCTGGGTGGAGAGTCGGTGACGCATCTCCGCGGTCGCGAGCGCCGAGGCGCCATGCGCGTTCACGAACAGGGAGCGTGACCAGACGCCGCGGTGTGTGCCGTCGGGGAGTTGCACGGTGTTCGCGATGACGTTGTGGTGATGAGGGAACGGGTCCAGCGCCCGGGAGGTGAGGTGTTGGAACGATGCGATCGCTAACCCGCCCGCCGGCACGGGTTGGCCGTCCACGCGGGCGAGAGCGCGGTCTTCGATCCAGCTGAGCGCCCAGTCGTTGCCCGCCTGGATCGAACCGAGCACAGCCTCTCGTGTCGTGTTGTCGCTGAGGAGGGCGAGTACGCCGAGGGACTTCTCGGTGGTCAAGGTGAGGTCGTAGGCGACACGCACGGCGGGCGGCCGTCGGCGTTCGAGGAACCCGGCCAGGTCGTCGCGCGTCACGAACCACCGGCCGTTCACACCGCGTTGGGCGACGAGGTACGCGCGGCGCGGTGTGCGTCCCGCTGTGATGGATCGTTCGATCTCGACGCGGTGTTCGTCGTGGTAGCGCGCACGCCCACGCAGGTAGCGGGCGGTGACTCCTGCGAGGCGAGCTGCTTCGGCGATCGTCAGGATGTCGTCTGGGGCGCCGAGCGCTCGGACCTCGTCTGGGTGCACTCCTGCGTCGCGGGCATCGCTGCACCGCGTGAGCTCGGTGTCGGTCACCCACCGGGTGCCGTCCGTCTCGACGGTCGGGATCAGGTACGACCCACCCGGGACCCAACCGGCAGAATTTCCGCCACCGGACGCCCAAACGGGAGGTTCAGCCGGATGTTCAGCGGGAGGTGGGTGTGCCACGCGATCGCCGACGGGAACCTCAGCGGGAACCCGGGCGGGTCCCTGCTCGTCGTGCCCGGCTACGCCGGGATCTTCCCGGCGTACGTCGTGGAGTGCTGCACCGGCGTCGAGCAGACGTTCGACCTCGTCGTGGGTGACGCCGAGGACCGCAGCGGCGTCCGCGACGCCGTAAAGGCGGACACCGCTGGCGCTGAGCTTGGTGTGGGCGCCTGCACCCAACGCAGCTCGTCGCCCTGCGGAACCCTGCGCCGAGATGAGTCGCTCGCCGCCGTGGGGGTCACGTCCCGCGAGCACCGACGCGAAGTCGCTACGGTGCACCTCCCCGGTGAGTCCCATCACGGTGGCGGTGCGGCCGAGCCACCGGCCGGGCTGCTCGCCACGATCCGCGTAGTAGCGCTCCGCGCCACCTTCGCCGCCCGCGCCTGCCGCTGGTTCCGGCGACGCTGACGTGGTCTTCGGTGGTGGTTGGAGATAGCGGACGATCGAGTCCACGACGCGGGCGGTGTCGGCTCTGCCGCCGCCGAGTGGGGTCACCGTGAACTTCACGAGACGACCCGCGCGGGAGGTTCAACAGGTTCCCCGGAGGGGAACCTGTCAATGTGTGCGCGCCGGACCTGCCGTCTTGCGTCGATGTGACGGGACCGGCAGCCGGGTGTTCCGGGGTGCCCTTGGGGGCGAGGGGGGTTCACAGGCCGACGGCTTGTCCGGGGCCGTCCGAGGGCGTGGGTGAGTGCTGGAGACGGTCGAGGCGGGCGGTCATCGACAGCGGCTGGGTCGGTGTTGTGGCGAGCTGGTCGAGGTGTGTGCCGAGCAGTGCGTCGTGGGCTCGTCGGGTCCACTCGGGGGCCCGGTCGAGCTGACGGCCAGAGAGGGGTGCGACCTGGCGGTGCACGTCCAAGCCGGCGCCGTCGCGGGCCGGCTGGGCGAGTCCGAAGCGCACGAGTCGGTCCAGCGTGTTCACCAGCCGGCTGCGGCCACTGACGCTGGCTCCGAGCCCGAGGGAGCGTGACAGCTCAGCTGCGTCGATGCGGGCGGGGACGTCGTCGACCCACAGGGCGGCGACGCGACGCAACAGCAGCGTCGAGCTGGGCCCGACGACCGCGGACCAGCAGCGTTCGACATAGGGGTGCTCGAGGTCGAAGCCGACCTGTCGCACCTGCGGGTTCGGGTGTTCGACGGGGGTGAAGGTGAGGGCGTTGTGTTCTTCCATGCCCACGTAGGCCGTCGAACACGCGTCGATGACCCGCCGCAGCGAGGGGCGGGTTCAGCGGGAACCTCGGCGGGTGGTCGAGCGGGAACCTCGGCGGGATCCCGCGCAGCGCCGCCGCACAGAATCTCGTGGATTTCTTGGCGAACGGGATGCTCAGCGGGAACTCCAGCGGGAGGTCGGACTCGGAACCTCGTGGTGCCCATCGACACCAGGAGTCCCTACATGTCACGAATCCTCAACGCTCTGAACCGCGAGTGGTCACACCTCGCTGGCTCCACCCCAGCCCGCGAGGCGGTCACTCGCTGGTCGCGCCGATACCCCGTCTTCGGCGAGGCAGCCGATCTGCACGACGTGGTCGACCTCGGCCACCTCAGCGACACCGGAGATGTCGTCCGTCGTGCGCTCGCCGAGATGGCTCACGACGACGACCTCGCGGCCCGCACACTTCTCCAGGCGCTCCTCGGTGGGATCACCACCATGGCGATCCGCTGCGCAATCAACACCGACAGCACCGACGAGCTCGTCGCCATCGCGTGGGAACGGATCCGCACCTACCCCGCACACCGCCCCGGGTCCGTCGCGGGCAACGTCTTGTTGGACACCCGCAAGCGCTACTTCCACAGCTACCGCGCCGACCCGACCGACCTGCTCGCCGAACCGGCTGATGGCCCATCGGCTGAGGACCAGGCGCTCGAAGGGTTCGTGTTCGCCGAGCTTGCTGACGCCGCTCGCATCGGGATCATCTCACCGGTCGCGCTCGAGGCGATCGTGCGAACCCGGGTCAACGACGAATCGCTGCGGGACGTCGCTGCAGACCAGCAGATGACCGTCAAAGCCCTCCGGCACCGCCGCTGGCGTGCTGAGAACCGGCTCCGCGAACTACCGATTGCGAGCTGAGCCGACCATGCCCACCTCTGATACGGCCGCGCCTGAGAAGACCGAAAGGCGACCGCGCCCGTTCCTGAGAACCGGTATCGCCCGGGCCGAATGGCCCCCTTGCGATTCGGCCAACTCCTGGCACCGTGCGAACCCAACACCCGCTGGCGAGGCGCGGCGACAAGGAAAAGGGCGATGACACTCACACGGGAAGGGACCGTCGATCGGTCGACGATGCAGGACTGTGCGGCGGCGCTGACGCTGCTGTCGTCGAAATGGGCACTGCCGGTGCTGGTCGCGCTCGCCGACGGGCCAGCCCGACGCAAACACCTGAAGCGACGTGCAGCCCCCATCAACGACGATCGCCTGGACGCTGCGCTGAGCCATCACCTGCGCGACGGTCTGGTCGCCGACGCATGGATCCCCGGGCCACGACGCAACGAGCGCGGCTACGCGCTCACCGAGCTCGGCTACTCGTTGCTCCGCGCACTCTCACCCCTTGCCCGGTGGCACGAGGAACACGGTCGCTCGCTGGACGAGCATCGACGCCACTGGGATGCGTCTCACCCGTCGGCACGCCGACCCTGACCGACCCGTGCTCGCACCGACGGACCGGTGCGAGCACCGACTCGTTGTGGAGACTTCTCGTTGCATCCTCGTCCCTGCACCTCTTCCATGAACCGAATGGGACCCAAGGTCACACTGCGGCGATGGTCGGCCCTGAGCATCGCCTTCCTGGCGGTGATCGTTGCCGCGTGTTCACACGGACGCGCAGACGCCGGTGGCACAACGACCACCGTGAAGTCCTCGTCCACCACCGCAGCGCCGACCAGCGAACCATCGCTCACGACCACCTCGACGACCATCGCCGAGGATCCCGTGCTCATCGCGTACCTCGACTTCTGGGAGCTCTACGTCGAACTGGGCGGCGCGCCGCCTCCGTTCGACCCGATCGCAGTCAACGCACGCCTCGAAGAGCTGACGACTGACCCCGAGACGGCGCAGCTGTTCGACTTCTTCCAACGCAACGCTGCGACTGGACTCGTGTTGCGCGGCGACATCGGCCACACACCGACGGTCCTGTCGAACGACGGAACCACCGCGATGGTCGACGACTGCGCCGATGACCGCCTCGGCGTCTACCGCGTCGCTGACGACAGTCGCGTCGACACCGACGACCCGGCCAGACGGACCTACACCGCGACGCTGCGCCAGGTTGACGGCGTGTGGCGCGTGGAACGAGTGGACGCGGAGGGGACGCCATGCGCCGAGTGACTCACGCCCTTCTCACTGTGACCGCCGCCGTGTGCTGCCTCGCTGTGCCCGCTCCGTCGGCGTCCGCCGATGGGATGGGCGGCGCCGACGTGGACGACTCCGGAATCGACTACGGCATCATCACCACCGGCGGCAACAGCGGTGGCTCGACCAGTGGTGGCGACAGCGGTACCGGCCCGACGTGCACCTATCGACTTATGGGCGGCCCGGAGAACTTTCCGGTGTACGACACCGACGGCACGCTGATCGAGGTCCAGGCCGGTGGCGCCTGGTACGAGAAGACCTGCGACGGCGCGTTCGTCGGAGCGGTCTACCTCACCGCCACACCCGAGACGGTGAACCCTGCGACGCTGGCCGCGGGTGTGCTGCGCAGGATGACGATCCCGCTCCCCGATGTCTCACTCAGCCCCGCGGTCGACCAGATCGTGAACCTGCCGTCGTGGTTGTGGATCTCCAACTGGGCGCCGCTCACCGGCTCCGCGACGTTGGGCGGCGTGACGGTCACCGTCACCGCGCAACCCTCAACCGCGCGGTGGGTGTTCGGCGACGGGAACACCTCGACGTGTGCGCCGGGTGTGGCGTGGAGCCCGGACGCGAACCCCGCCGAGGCGTGCACCCACACATGGGCCAAGTCGTCAGCCGCCGAGCCATCCGACTCCTACCGGCTGCGCCTTGCCGTCAACTGGACCGCGTCGTACACGGTCAGCGGCGGTGCGGGAGGCGGCACCCTCCCCCCGCTCACACGAACGGCGGAGCTGCCGGTGCGCGTCGCCGAGGTTCAGGCCATCAACGATCACGTTGGAGGATCACGATGACGACCACGACTCGCGCCCCGGCCAGCAACGGCAACACGCCGACACGAACAGCCGACGGCGCAGCACGGCAGTCAGCGGTGAAGCCGCCACGGCGACCCAACACCGCACGCATCGCACTGGGTGCTGTCGTGGTCGGACTGAGCGCGCTGGGTGCTGTCACGTTGTTCTCGAACGCTGCTGACCGCGTCGCTGTGATCGCCGTCGCTCGTGACGTGGCACCCGGCGCAGCCGTGACTGAGGCCGACCTGCGGAACGTGTCGATCTCGACCGGAGAGGGACTCGACACCATCGATGTGGGAGACGTCGATCGGGTCATCGGCCGTACCGCCGTGCACGGCCTAACGGCAGGGTCGCTGGTGACACCGGCGCAGCTCGCCGATGGCCCTGCGTACGCGGACGGCTCGGTGCTCGTCGGAGCGTTGCTGTCGTCTGGCCAGTTTCCCGTCGATCTCGAGGTCGGCGACACCGTCCAGATCATCGAGACGACCGCTCCCGATGCAACCGGTTCCGGTGACGCGCTGGCGCGAGGCGTCGGGACGGTCGCGGCGCTGACGGAGGCGTTGGAGGGGCAGAGCGATCGCACCGTGTCGATTGCGGTGCCCGGGGATGACGCTGCAGCGATCTCGGCTGCTGGCGCTGCGGGCCGGGTGAGCCTGGTGGTGACTCCGTGACCGGCCTCGTCTGTGTCGCCGCCGGGCCCGGCGCTCCGGGCGCGACCACGGTGGCGCTCGCGGCCGCACTGACCGCAGAGTGCGGTTCCGCGCTGCTCGTCGATGCGGACGGCGACGGCGGTTCGCTCGCTGCGCATCTCGGCGCTGCGACAACGCCGGGGCTGGTGACGTTGGCCGCGGCGACTCGCCACAGCTACAGCGGCTCCGAGCTGAAACGTCACATCCAGCCGGTCACCGGGGAGGTCGGGCTACTTGCAGCGCCGTCGAACCCGGAACAGGTATCAGCCGCGCTGATCGCTCTCGGCCGACCGTTCGCCGAGTCGCTGACCGCGCACACAGCGGTAGCCGACGTCGGGCGCTGGCGCCCCGACAACCCTGCTGAATGCCTCGTCGGTGTCGCAGATGCGACGGTGCTCGTGGTGCGCCCGACCCTGGCGGGGGTCGCGTCGGCACGCTGGTCCTACCGGGACCTGTCCGCACGCTGCGCCCACGTTGTCGTCGCGACACGTGGTGAACGCCCCTACGGTCCCGACGAGGTCGCCGCGGCGGTCGGTTGCCCACCCAGTGACGTGGTGGTGCTGCCGGTGGATCGGGCGGGGGCGTCCCTGATCACCAACTCGGTGAGCAGTCGTTGGCTCCGTCGCGCCGCGTTGGCGCGCACGATCCGTGCAATGGCGCTCGAGCTGTGGCCAGTTGCATCTGACGACGGAGTGTTGGTGTGAGTGTCGCCGAGACTGTCGATGACGACCTGGTCCGCTCGCTGCGCACCGGGGTGGCCGAGGAGCTGTCGGTCACAGCACGGCGTATATCCGCCGACGGTCGCCGACTCGAGGGCGCGGACGAGGAGATGCTTGCCCGCCAGCTCATCGCACAGCGCCTCGAACAGCTCGCGTCGGACTCGATCGCTGACGGCAGTCCCGTGCTGTCGCAGAGCGAGGAAGCGACGCTCGCGGAGGCGGTGTTCAACCGGCTGTTCCACCTCGGGCGGCTGCAGCCGCTGTTGGACGACGAGTCGATCCAGAACGTTGTCGCCAACGGGTACGACCGTGTGTTCGTCGAGTACGCGGGCGGCCTGAAGATCGAAGGGCCACCGGTCGCGGGGTCCGACGACGAGCTGATCGAGCAACTCCGGGAGATCGGCCGCCGCTACGGCCTGTCAGAGCGCGAGTTCAACCCCTCGCGGCCGCAGCTCAACCTGCAGCTGCCGGACGGATCACGACTCTTCGCGGTCGCGTGGGTGTGCTCGCGGCCATCGGTGTCGATCCGCCGTCACCGATATCTGAAGCTCACCTTGGCGGACCTGATCGGCCTCGGCGCGATCGACGAGGGCCTCTCCTCGTTCCTGGCTGCGGCGGTTCGATCGCGTCAGCAGATCATCGTCGCGGGAGCGACAGGAGCCGGGAAGACCACGATGCTGCGGGCGCTTGCATCAGAGATCCCGACGTCGGAGCGGATCGTCACGATCGAAACGGAGCTCGAGCTCGGACTGGACCGCTTTCACGACATCCACCCTGACTGCGTCGCCCTTGAAGCGCGCGAAGCCAACGTCGAGGGCGCAGGCGAGGTGACCGCTGCGGACCTCGTTCGCATGTCGTTGCGGATGAACCCGGACCGGGTGATCGTCGGCGAGGTCCGCGGTGACGAGATCGTCCCGATGCTGAACGCGATGTCGCAGGGCAACGACGGGTCGATGTGCACTGTGCACTCGGACTCCTCGGCGACCGTCTTCAACAAGATGGCGCTCTACGCGCTGCAGTCGGCCGAGAGGTTGCCGCTCGAGGCAACGTGTCAGCTTGCTGCCGCAGCAGTCGACCTCGTCGTCTACATCTCAAAGTCGAGCGAGGGCCGTTGGGTGTCCTCGGTGCGCCAGGTGGTTGGTGCGGACGGTTCGACCGTCGTCACCAACGAATTGTTCCGACCCGGGCACGACGGCCGTGCGGTGCCGGGCGTTCCTGTGCCACATGACCTGGCAGCCGTGCTCTCCTCGCATGGCTGGGACTCGATGATGCACGAGCGGCGTGAGGGGTGGTGGCAGTGACTGTCCTCGTCGTCGTGACCGTCGTCGCGGCGGCAGCTGGGGTGTGGCTGGTCGCTACCGGCCTCCGGCCCGCCGCTCCGGATGACGGACTCGTCGAACCGAACGCTGCGCCGGCGAGCACACCAGGTGTCGATCGACGGTTGCGGGACCGAGCGCTGCGCGCCGCCGGATGTGCGCTCGTGTTGGCGGTCGTGTCGCGCTGGCCAACCGCCGTCCTCGCTGGCGCGCTGCTCGGTTGGTTCTCACCAGAGCTCTTCGCGTCCCGCCACAACCGCGACGCCGCACTCGCTCGCACCGAAGCCATTGCAGCGTGGACCGAGATGCTGCGCGACACCATCGCGTCCGCCCACGGTCTCGAAGCCGCAATCACCACCACTGCTCCGATCGCGCCTGCAGCGATCAGACCCGAGATCGAACAACTCGCCCGGTCGCTCAAGCACATGCCGCTCACCGACGCACTGCGAGGCCTCGCTGTCGACCTCGCCCACCCGATCTCTGACCTCGTCGTCGCGTCGCTCACAGTCGCAGCGAATGGGGCGGTCCGAGATCTCGCTGATCTGCTCGGGATGCTCGCCGACTCTGCACGGGACGAAGCCGCCATGCAGATGCGAGTCGAAGCGTCGCGGGCACGCATGCGCACGGCGGTGCGAGTCATCTCCACCGTCACCGTCGTCACCGCGCTGGGACTGATCGGCCTCAACCGCTCCTACGTGCAGGTGTACGCCACCCCGTTCGGCCAAGTCGTTCTCGCCGGGATCGCCGCAGCTTGGGGTGCGGCGCTTTGGTGGCTCGCCTCGATGAGCCGCTTCCAACAACCCGAACGGTTCCTCATCGCCGCAGCCGAAGGAGCACGTCGATGACCGGCGCACTTCTCCTGGGGATCGCCGCCGGCGGAGGTCTGATGCTCCTCGCCACAGGGTTCCTCCCTGCGAGAGTGCCGCTCGACCGTGCGCTCGATCGCCTCGACACACCCGCAGTACGCGAGCGGACCGACGACAGGTGGTGGGTGCAGGCCCTGGGCGCACCGCTCGTCGACACCGGCATCGGGCACGCAGCGACGCAGTCGGTACGCCGCGACTTGCGGATCATCGGCCGCACAACTGCTGAGCACCTGGCCCGCTGCGTCGCGCTGGTCGGAGTCGCGCTGCTGTGGGCGCCAGTGACGTTCGGGTTGATGGCGGTCGGCGGTGTCGACGTCTCCTGGGTGCTACCGCTGTGGGTCTCGCTCGTGTTGTCGGCCGCCGCAGCAGTCGTGCCGACCCTGGCGGTGCGCGCCGAGGCAACCGAGCGGCGCAGGTCGTTCCGCCACGCCCTCGGATGTTTCCTCGACCTCGTAGCAGTCCGCCTTGCTGGCGGCGCAGGGGTCGACTCGGCGCTCGCAGGTAGCGCTGCGGCCGGTGAGGGGTGGGCGTTCAGCGAGCTACGCCAGGCGCTATCTGAAGCGCGACTACGCGGCGAGCCCTCGTGGAACGGCCTCGCGGAACTCGGCGAGGAGATCGGCATCGGCGAACTTCAAGAGCTGGCGGCGTCGGCCGGCCTCGCCGGCGACGAAGGCGCCCGGGTCCGGGTGTCCATCGCCGCGAAGGCCAGATCAATCCGTACGCGCGGGCTCGCTGACGCCGAAGGTGCTGCTCAAGCAGCGAGCGAACGGATGTCACTGCCGGTCGTGCTGCTGATGACCGGCTTCATCGTCTTCCTCGGCTACCCCGCCGTCGCCCAGGTCCTCACCGGCCTCTGAACCAACTCCAACTGGAGGAAACCATGTCCCTCATCCCGATCATATGGGCGTTCGCGAAAGCACGCATCGAGCTCGCCCGACACGACGAACGAGGTGAGATCACCGAGAAGGTGATCATCATCGCCGTGTTCGCTGCGCTTGCGATCGCCGTCGGTGCCATCGTCGTCGCCAAGGTCACGTCGAAGGCCGAGTCGATCAACCTCGACGCCTGACGATGCGAACCCTCGGATCCCGTGGCGAACGCGGCGACGCCGCAGTCGAGGTCGTGCTCGCCGTGCCGGTCCTGTTGTTCCTCATCATGCTCGTGATCCAGATGGGCCTCTGCTTTCACGGTGACCAACTCGTCGAAGCAGCTGCGCAGGAGGGCGTCCAGGCCGGACGGGTACCCACCGGCAGCTCTACGTCGGCCGAGACACGCGCCCACGACTTCCTCGACCGCTTGTCGCCGTCGGTCGCTGCGAGCGCGCACGTGTGGGCTGCGCGCACTTCGGAGGTGACAAGGGTCGAGGTCACCAGCCGTGTTCAGCAGGTCCTTCCCGGACTGGACCTCACCGTGTCGGGCTCGGCCGAAGCGCCGACCGAACGGTTCCGGGAGGATCGATGACCGCTCACGTCGCCGAGCGTGGTTCGGTGAGCATCGAACTGGTGCTGCTCACGCCTGTGTTGGTCGCCATGCTGCTCCTGGTCGTGGCGTTCGGTCGCATCCAGAACGCTCGAGCCGATGTCGAAGCTGCCGCCCGGGCGGCAGCACGCGCCGCGTCGACACAACGAGACGCGACCTCGGCCCGTGCCGCCGGTGAACGTGCAGCGTTCATGGAGTTCGACGGCGGACGGTTCCACTGCGACACCATCACGTTCGACATCGACACCGCCGCCTTCACCGCTGACTCTGTGGTGACCGC
>DAORTY010000088.1:0-4475 GCA_035432905.1 Ilumatobacteraceae bacterium
CTATCGCATCGCCGGCGGCGAGGCGGGCATGCGCCACTTCATGGCCCAGTTCGGCCCCGCGCTGCAGTGGCCGTGGTCGAAACTCACCGACGTTCCCGAGCTCACCGAGGAACTACTCGACACACTGGTCGCTCAGAGCGACGAGCAAGCGGCCGGCGCGACGGTTCGCGAACTCGAAGTACTGCGCGATGACTGCTTGATCGCTGTCATCCAAGGCCTACGCGGACAGGACTACGGCGCCGGCCAAGTACTCGATCGGTACGAACGTCGGCTGTTCGACCAGGCCGGAGTCGCGGCCACACCCACCGATCTCGACCAACCGTTGCGCCTCCACGAGGTCACCGTGCCCACCGACTGGGTGGACTACAACGCCCACATGAACGACAGCCGGTTCTATCAGGTCACCAGCGAGGCCGGCGACCGGCTGCTGCACTTCATCGGCGTCGACGAGGCCTATCTACGTCACAGCAGCTACTACACCGTCGAGAGCCACATGAACTTCGGCGCCCAGGCCAAGCTGGGCGACCGTCTGTATGTAACCGCGCAACTCATCCACTACGACACCAAGAAACTGCACGCCTTCATCGTCATCCACAGGGCCGACGATGATGCCGTCGTTGCCACCGCCGAGCATCTGATGTTGCACGTCGACACTGCGTCGGGGAAGTCGTCGCCGGCGGCATCCGCCGTCCTGGCCAAGCTCGAAGAGCTGTGGGCCCATCACGGCCGGCTGGTGAAGCCGGCGCACGTCGGGCGCTTCGTGGGCCAGCCACGCAGCTGACTCGGGTCAAGGAACCGTCGATGAGTTTGCGAGATCGCGGGATCGAACCAGCCGAGGGTTTCTCCGCGGACGGGTTCATCGTTCGTCCCTTGGAGCCTTCCGACGCAGTACTGGATCATGCTGCCGTGATGGCGAGCCGCGACTTCCTGTTTCACTGGGAGCAGGACCCCCCGTATCCACCGGAGGACTTCTCGGTGGAGGACAACCGCTCAGACCTCGAGTGGATGGGCGACAATCACCGCAACGGCCTGCGGTACACGTACACGGTGATGAACAGCGACGAGACACAGGTCCTCGGCTGCATCTATCTCCTCCCCGTTGACGACCCGATGTACAAGTCGGCCGAAGTCACATCACACGACGGCAGCGACCTCTCGACAATCGACGTCGCTGTCTCGTTCTGGGTTCGCCCCTCGACGTGGAGCGACGGTTTCGAACGCACGCTACTCGAGGCCCTGCTTGGTTGGCTCCGCGGCACATGGTCATTCGAACGAGCCGCGATCATCACCAACGAGAAGCTCGATCACCAGATCGCAACGATCGAGTCGGTCGGTTTGACCCGTCGATTCGACTACGACCGCGACAAGGACATGTACACCTCCTTCGCCTACGCCTGAGCGGCGTCGGTCATCTCTGCAACACCCTTTGCGGGCTCAGCGAGTTCGTACGAGGGGGCTGGCGTCGAAGCCGGAGCCGAGAAGGCGTGACGCCTCACCCAGCCACACTCGTTCGACGCGATCTTTGGAGACGCCCTTGGCTTTCAGCACCAGCAGCGGGGACAGTCCGTCGAGCAATGCAGCAAGCACGAACATCGTGTCGTCGGGGTCTGATTGCACGAACTCACCCGATGCCTGGCCCTCACGAATCGCGCTCCGCAGCGCGGCGCGCCAGCGGCGGTCGAGGCGGTCACGTTCGGCGGCGGCGGCATCATCGCGCAGAGCCAGCACGCACAGTTCCATCCACAGCTTCCAGTCGTAGTGGTGCAGCATCGCCTCCACCAGCACCCGTAGCCGCTCGCTTGCGGTTGCCTTGTTCTCGGCCTTGGCGGTGTAGCGGGTGTGGAACTCCTGCTCACGAAGTCGCAGCGCTTCGGCGAGCAAGCCGTCCTTGCCGTCGAACCAATACAGGATCGCCGCCGGACTGGTGCCGGCAGCCTTCGCGATGTCGACCACTCGCGAATTCGCGTAGCCGCGTTCGGTCAGGACTTCTGCCGCAGCAGACAGGATCTGCGCCTTGCGAACATGGTCGAGTCGGGGTCGGGGCATCGAACAGATCCAATCCTGAATGTATATTTAGTCTATGACGTTTGTCGCCGTGACTGGAGGTGGAAGCCGCGCCGCCGAGTGGGCCACGCGCTTCCTCGCCTCCGGTCTCGACGTGGTGGTGGATGATTCCACACTTTGCGAGGCGGTTGCTGCGTTGTGGCCCACCTCGCAGCGATTGGGCCTCTTCCCCGGTGCCAGCCTCGACCGGCTCAGGGTGGTGTCGAGCCCGGCAGAACTCGCGTCGGCCACGTTCATTCAGGCGACCACCGGTGTGCTACCGAATGGCACTGGGCTGATCGCCACAGAGGCGACGGCCCGCGGCTGCTCCCCCATCCATCTGGTTCCGCTCGTCGAGGTCGACGGACCCGACTCGTCGGCGCTCATCGACTTCTATCGCTCGCTTGGAATGGCCCCCGTCGGCGCCGACGCCACCGCACACGACCGGTGGCAGCTGGGCGAGGGGCTGGTTCGGCTGACGGAGGGCGACCCTGATTCGCTGCTCGCAGTGATGCGCTCGTTGCGGGGGACCAACACCGGGGCCGGTCGCGCGCTCGCCCATCACGAGGCGTTGCGATTCGCCGCCGGTGCCCAGGTGTGGCGGGCCGGCGATGTCGTTGCCACTCCCCTCTCGCTCTACAACACTCCGGTGGAACCCGACTGGGTGGACTACAACGGCCATATGACCGAGGCGGCGTACCTCACCGCTGCAGGCTGGGCAAGCGATGCGCTGTTTCGCTACATCGGCGACGACGAGGCGTACCGCGCTGCCGGCCACAGCTTCTACACCGTCGAGACGCACATTCGCTACCTGCTCGAGGTCGACGTGCACGAGCCCATCGTCTTCACCACGCAACTGCTGGGTGTCGACTCGAAGCGTGTGCACCTGATCCACACGATGTTGCACGGCGACACCGGGGCGACGCTGTGCACCGCCGAACAGATGTTGGTGCACGTCGACATGGCAGCGGGCCGATCGGTCGCAATTCTTCCCCGCGTTGCCGCTGCGCTCGCCGCGATCGCCGCCGCCCACGCGCCCCTCCCCATCCCTTCCCAAGTCGGCAGCGTCATGCGGCTCCCGGCACCGCGCAACTGAACGACCCACAGGAGTACACATGGATTTCGAACTGTCCGACGAACACCAGATGATCGTCGACACCGTCCGCTCCTTCACCGAGAAGGAGTTGATGCCACACGAAGCATTGGTCGAGCAACTCGGTGATGTGCCGCCCGAACTGGTGCAGCAGATCAAGCAGCGTTCGCTGGCGGCGGGGCTCTATGCGGCCAACATGCCAGCCGAGCTCGGGGGCGGCGGGTTGGACAGCTTCGGGACCACGCTGGTGGATCGCGAGTTCGGTGCCACGTCCTATGCACTGCAGTACATCGTCGCTCGCCCGTCGAACATCCTTCGTGCCTGTCAGGGCGACCAGATCGAGGAGTACCTGCTGCCGACCATTCGTGGCGAGCGGGTCGACTGCATGGCGATGAGCGAACCCGATGCCGGCAGCGACGTGCGCGGCATGAAGTGCAGTGCTGTTCGCGACGGTGACGACTACGTGATCAACGGCGTGAAGCACTTCATCAGCCACGCCGACCTTGCCGACTACGTGATCCTCTTCGCCGCCACCGGCGAGGAGGAGACAAGTCGCGGCCCGAAGAAGCGGATCACCGGCTTCCTCGTCGACTTCGGCACTCCTGGCTGCGAAGTGGTGGATGGCTACAAGTGCGTCTCCAACCGCGGTTACCACAACCTGATCATCAATTTCGACAACTGCCGCGTCCCGCTGCGCAGCGTTCTCGGCGAGGAGCACCACGGCTTCGACGCGGCGAACGAGTGGCTGGGCAGCACCCGCCTGCAGGTGGCCGCCGTCTGTGTCGGGCGCGCTCGTCGGGCGCTCGGCATCGCTACCGAGTGGGCCGCTACCCGTGTGCAGTTCGGGCAGCAGATCGGCAAGTTCCAGGGGGTCTCGTTCAAGCTGGCCGACATGCGCACACAGCTGGAGGCGGCCGAGCTGCTCACGCTGCGCGCAGCATCGATGGACGCGAAGGGCAAGGCGACCGACGAGGACATGGCGATGGCCAAGGTGTTCTCCAGCGAGATGTGCCAGTTCGTCACCGACGAGGCCATTCAGATCCTCGGCGGCATGGGCCTGATGGACGAGCTACCGCTCGAGCGGATGTGGCGCGACACCCGCGTCGACCGCATCTGGGACGGCACCAGCGAGATTCAGCGCCACATCATCTCGCGTTCGATGCTGCGCCCGTTCGGCGCCTGAGCGCGCCTTCTCGCAGACAGCTCAAAGGGCCGGGCGCCACTGCTCGTGTGGGAAACCGACTCCGGTGGCTTCCACCGCCGCGGCCACTCGGAAGGCCATCACGTCGTCGTAGGGGTGGCCGACCACCTGCACGCCCGTGGGCACACCGTTGAACGC
>DAORTY010000088.1:4575-14730 GCA_035432905.1 Ilumatobacteraceae bacterium
CGTCGTCGTAGGGGTGGCCGACCACCTGCACGCCCGTGGGCACACCGTTGAACGCTCGCCCCGACGGCGCGGCGACGACCGGGCAGCGACTGAGAATGTTGAACGGCAACGTCATCGCCCCGAGGATGTGGTGCGGCACGTGGCCATCACCGATTGCCGGCCTCGTAGCCGGAGGTGGCCATCGTCGGGCACACCAACGCGTCGTAGGTCTGGAACAGAATGCCCAACGGCTCCCACATCTCACCCTCGTGCTCGAGACCCTCGTAGAACCCGAGCTCGGGGTCGGTGGTGAAGTCATGGGCGAAGGCCCGCGTGTAGTCGCTGAGCTGCTCGCCGTGCTGACGGTCCACGGCCAGAATGCCCGCGCCCATGATCGTCGCGAAGTGGGCCTGTGCGGTTGCCCACACATCGGCAATCGTCCACGGCAGCGTGACCTCGTCGACGGTCGCTCCGGCCTCTCGCAGTGACGCCGCGACGCGTCGGGTGTTGCGTTCGACGTCAGGATCGAGCGGCCAGTTGCCCAACTGCAGGCACACGGCCAGTCGCAGCCCAGCGACTGACTCACCGGTATCCCCCACCAGCGGCGGGTACGGCAGCGCCGCGGGGTCTCGCCAATGAGCACCGGCGATCACGTCCTCGAGTAGCGCGCAGTCCGCGACGGTTCGCGCCATCGGTCCGTCGTGGCAGAACTGGTCCAGGTTGTACGGGGGCAGTGCGGGAACGCGTGCCCACGGCGGCTTGAAGCCAACGACGCCGCTGAGGGAGGAAGGAATGCGAATGGAGCCGCCGATGTCGCTGCCGGTGGCCAGTGGCGCATAGCCGGCGGCGAGCGCGGCGGCCGAGCCTCCCGACGACCCGCCCGGCGAGTAGTCAGTGTTCCACGGGTTGCGGGTGACACCCCACAAACGGCTGTGGCAGAAGCCGGCGCAGCAGAACTCGGGCGTCGTGGTGCGAATGTGGATGACGCCGCCCGCGCCCTGGATGCGCTCGATGATCGGATGGTCGTACGGCGCCACCTCGTCCACGAGCGTCAGCGAGCCCTGCGTCCACGACCGTCCCGTCATCGGGTGCTCTTCCTTGGCTGCCACCGGCAGCCCTTCCAGCACCCGAGCCGTCCCGTTGGCGTAACGATCGGCAGCGTTCTTCGCCTCCGCACGCGCCTCGTTGTAACGGCGGTCGGCCACCGCATTCAGCGTCGGCTCCAGTCGCTCGATCCGCTCGATCAGCGCCTCAAGGTACTCAACGGGCGACAGCGATTTCGAACGCATCGCCGCAAGTGCATCAACAGCCGACAGATACGCAAGTTCAGACTCGTTCATCTCCGCAGTCTGCTACACGCGCCGATGAGCGCACCTCGGCGCGCTCTCCCACAGGGTTGAGTTGTACTCGGTGCTGTGGGCGTCAGGCCGCCGCCGACGCTCTTCGTTGAGTGCAATCGACGACCGTGCCATTGGCCAGCTGTATCCGCAGCGAGTGAGCGTCGCCCAACACGTGTACGCCTGGCCGGTGCTTCTCGTGATGATGATGGCTGCACCACAGCACCAGATTGTCGAGCGAGGTGGGGCCAGCCGGGTACGGCACCAGGTGGTCGGCCTCGCACCATGCTGCCGGGATCTCGCAGCCCGGCCAGCGACAGCCGCCGTCGCGCACTAGCAGTGCCCGGTACTGGTCGTCGCTGGCGAGCCGCACCACAGTGCCGAGATCGAGAATGCGCGACCCGGCCTGAGTGACCCGCTGCAGGTGAGCGTTCTCCGCCAGGAGGCGTGCCACGCAGGCGGGAATGCGGTCGCCGTTGGCGGTGCGGGCAGGTGTGTCGGACTCGCCGACGTATGCCTCGATGTCGAACACCAGCAGCACTGTCGGGCGTTCGCGGCCGCCCTTGACTTCGCCCTTGGCCAGAGCGTCACACAACATGACGAGCCCATCCGCCAGCCGCTGCTCGGTTGTTCGTTCGTCGCCCTTGCCCGGAGCACCGGCGACGAAACTGATGGCGTTGATGAACTGTCGCGACTGCAACGCGGGCAGCGTGACGGTGGTGGTGACCATGCCGTCGAGCGCAGCACCAGAGCGCACGGATCGCCGCTGATACCGACGATCTTCGCGCTCCTCCTCCGTCTCTGGCGCTGGAGCGTTGATCTCCTTCCAGCGCTCCGCCGCCTTGCGCGCAGCAGTGGGCTTCGAACCCTTCACGGCGTCGATCAGCTCACCCACATCGGCGTTGGCCGGAGCATTGGTCACAGCGTCGTGCAATGTGACGGCGCTGGCAGCAGACAGCTCGCCGGAGGCTACGGCGGCCGCAACTTCTGGCGCAGCGGCGGCCGTTTCACCGAGCTCGACCAGCCCTTTGGCAGTACCGAACGAGGTCTTGGTGGTGTTGGCCAACCAGTCGGCCATGTCACGTGAGCCTGTGCCCTGCCACACGCCGGCCCGGTCAGCAGCAGCGATGAGCTGGGAGTGGGCAAGCGTGAAACGGTCGATGACGTGCTGCGCCCGGACGACACCCAACGCCAACTGCTGACGAGTGAGCAACCCAACCTGAACCGCGAGCAACTCGTCGGCAGCAGCTGCGCCAAGGTCGAGGGCGTGGTCCATACTGGCCACTTTATCGAACTTGTGTTCGCGTTGCAAGCTGAGTACTGTTGTTTTTCATTGATGCTGCTCGGATCCGCAGTTGCCCTTGCGAGGGCCGCAGCGAGACCCGACGACGAGCAACGGCGAACGACAACGAGTTGACTGATCGGCCGGTCAGATACTGTGGGTCCATGCCTGACTCCGGCCGTCTCAGCCGTCTGCTTGCGCCGCAGTCCATCGCCGTGGTGGGGGGTGCTCCTGCCGAGCGCGTGGTGCAGCAGTGCCTCAAGCTTGGCTTCCAGGGCCCGATCTGGCCGGTGAACCCGAAGCGGGCCGACCTGGCCGGCGTGCCCTGCATACCCTCACTCGACGACCTGCCCGCCGTGCCGGACGCGGTCTTTCTCGGTGTCAACCGGCTCGCCACGGTGGAGGCGATGGCTGCGCTCAGTCGTCTCGGTGCCGGCGGAGCGGTCTGTTACGGCAGCGGCTTCGCCGAGGCCGGCGATGACACGCTGCAGGATGCGCTCCTGGCCGCGGCAGACGGGCTGCCGTTCTTCGGTCCCAACTGCTACGGCTTCGTCAACACGTTCGACCGCGTTGCGCTGTGGCCCGACGAGCACGGATGCGCCCGCCACGACAGGGGTGTGGCGATCGTGTCGCAGAGCGGCAACGTGGCCGTCAACCTCACCTTTCAGCAGCGCGGGCTGCGGCTGGGCACCATGATCACCGTCGGCAACCAGGCCAGCCTGGGCAGCGACGACGCCGTGGCTGCCCTGCTGGACGACGACCGCATCACCGCCATTGGGCTGTTCTTGGAGGCGGTGCGCGACGCCCAGCAGTTCGCCGTGGTGGCAGAGAGGGCCGCTGCCAAGGGCGTACCGTTGGTCGCACTGCAAACGGGTCGCAGCGCCGCCGGCGCCCTCATCGCCAGCAGCCATACGGGCAGCATGTCGGGCCGGGCTGCCGCGTACGACGCTCTCTTCGCCCGCTACGGGGTAGCGACCGTACGCACGCCGGCCGAGCTCCTGGAAACACTCAAGCTGTTGGACAACGGCGGCTCGCTGCCGGGCAGCAAGATCGTGTCGATGAGTTGCTCTGGCGGCGAGGCATCGCTGGTCGCCGATCGCAGTGACGACACCGGTCTGACGTTCGAGCCGTTTTCCGACGAACACGCCGGTCGCATCGAACACACGCTCACCGAACTTGTGTCGGTGAGCAACCCGTTCGACTACCACACGTTCATGTGGGGCGATCGCGCCGCCATGGCGCGCACGTTCGGTGCCGTGATGGACGGACCGCACGACGCCACCATGCTGCTGTTGGACGCGCCGCCGGGGCCGGACAACGACCCGACCGCCTGGTACCTCGCTGCCGACGCGTTGGCCGACGCTGCCGACGCCACCGGCGGTCGCGCTGTCGTGGTGGCATCGCTTGCCGAGTGCATCAATGAGCCGTTCCGTGCGCACCTCGCGACTCGCGGTCTCACTCCCCTGCTCGGCCTGTCCGAGGCGCTCGTCGCTCTCGACGCCGCCGCGACGATCGGCGCCCACAGCACCACCACACGGCACGCAGCAGTCGTTGCGGCCCACAGCACCGCCTTGGTCGACGAAGCAACGGCCAAGCAGCGACTTCGCGCGCTGGGCATCTCGGTGCCCGACGGCCGAGCCGCCGCACACGACGACGTGATCTCGGTTGCCAACAGCATCGGCTACCCGATCACGCTCAAGGCGTTGGGGCTCGCGCACAAGAGCGAGGTAGGCGCGGTGCGAGTCGGCGTCCGCGACGAGGCCGCTCTGGCACTCGAGCTGATCGAGCTACCGCGCACCACAGCTGGCTACCTGGTCGAGGCCACCGTCACCGATGTCGTGGCCGAGATCCTGGTCACCGTTCGGCGCGACCCACCTGTGGGCTGGTTGGTCTCGCTGGGCTTCGGCGGGGTCACCACCGAGCTGTGGTCAGACCTCACGCACCTTCTCGCGCCGGTCACCCACGATGAGGTGAAGGCAGCGCTCACTCGGCTTCGTTGTACTCCCCTACTGACGGGCTTTCGCGGCCGACCGGCCGCCGACATCGACGCGCTCGCCGACCTGGTGGTTCGACTCACCGACGCAGCAATTGCACCGGGCAGCGACATCGTCGAGGTGGAGCTGAACCCCGTACTGGTCGGCGTCCATCACGCAACCGCCGTCGACGCGCTGTTGCTCATCGACCCAGCAGCGGAGGCAGGCAAGTGACAACGAGACTCGGGTTCCAGGTCGAGATAGCGGACGGCATCGTCGTGCTGACCATCGACCGTCCGAAGGCAAACGCCATCGACGCAGCCACCAGCTATGCGATGGGTGCGGCGTTCGTCGGGTTCGAACGCGACCCGGCGGTGCGGGTCGTGATCGTCACCGGCGCCGGCGAGCGGTTCTTCAGCGCGGGCTGGGATCTTGGCGCCGCCGCCGATGGGGAGGCATTCGACTCCGACTACGGCGCCGGCGGGTTCGGTGGCTTCCCCGACCTTGCCGGTCGCACAGTGCCGGTGATCGCAGCGGTCAACGGCATGGCCGTGGGTGGTGGTTTCGAGATTGCGATGGCGGCCGACATGATCGTGGCCGCTGACCACGCTGCGTTCTTCCTGCCAGAGGCGGGCCTCGGGATCCTCCCCGATGCCGGCAGTGTGCGGCTACCTCGGCTCCTCCCGCCGCACATCGCGCGAGAGGTGCTGGTCGCCGGCCGCCGACTCACGGCGGCGGAGGGCGCACAGTTCGGTCTCATCAACCGCGTGGTCCCCGCCGCAGATCTGCTCACCGCTGCTCGCGAACTCGCCGCGAAGGTTGTTGCAAATGCACCATTGAGCATCGCCGCCATCCTCGACATCGAACGGCGGACTGCAGCGATGGATCCGATCGATGCAATGGCAGCGATCAAAACGTTCGACACGTACCGAGCAGCGATCGACTCGCAGGACGCTGTCGAGGGCAACGCTTCGTTCGCCGAGAAGCGACCGCCGAACTGGACCGGCCGCTGACGGATATCAGTGCTCGTAACCGAGTGCCAGCGGAACATCCTCGTAGTCGACAGTCCACAGGCGAGCGGCATACGCATCGTTGACAGCACTGCAGCGCCAACCGAGTAGACGCTGTGCGCGCTCGGAGAGGTGCGCCACATCCCCCCACGATGCGCCGAGCGGACTGGCTTCCTCAGGTGTCAGCCAACCCAACACATACGACACGTGCAGGCCATAGCGCCACTCGTCGACCGTGGTGTTGGCGCCGCCGCCATGCAGCACCCTGCCGGTGTAGAGCAGCGCACTACCCGAGGGCATCACTGCCTGGCAGATCTCGTCAGGCTCGGCACGGCGGGTGTAGTCCGACCACAGGTGGCTACCCGGCACGACGCGCGTCGCACCGACCTCGGCAGAGAAGTCCGAAATCGCGAAGAGTGCGCTGAGGGTGACCTCGTAGCCATCCGGATCGGGTGCACACATCCGGGGCCAGTTGTCCGAGTCGCGGTGCAGCCACTGAGCCTTCTCGCCAGGGCCGATGATCATCATCTGGCCCGTGTTCATCCAGTAGTCGCTCGCGTACGGCAGCAGCACAGCGTCTGCGACCGTCAGATAGAGCGGATCGGTCAGGATCTCTACGAATGCCGCGCTGCGATGAGCCAGGCGTGTGAACCGCTTGGTGTTGGCACCCCAGAACTTGCGCACCACCTCGCTGTCGGCCAGCGTGCCCGGAGGACGCTCGTCCGCGACGGCCTCCATGTCGTCGCGGAACTGTTGCAACGTACCGGTCTCGACGAAGTTGTGAACGATCACCGCCCCGTCGGTAGCCAACGCGGCGAGCACAGGGACAATGCCGTCGTCCTTCGATAGTTCTTGCAACGAAGCCATCAGCGAACCATACCCCAATGGACTGATTGGCCGTTCAGGCTTCAAGGGTCAGCGGGCTACGCTCTGGGCGGGACCAAAGGAAGCTTTCGCCATGGATAGCACTCATCCGCAGGACACTCGCACGCTCACCCGCCACGACTACATCTCCGAGGAGGTGTACGAAGTGGAACGACAACGGCTGTTCCACGGCGGCTGGATGTTTGCCACACGCGCCGACAAGCTGCAGCCCGGCAACCGCACCGTCGTCGAACTGGCCGGAGAGAGCGTGCTGATCACCCGCAACCTCGACGGCAGCCTGCACGCACTCGCCAACGTCTGCCGCCATCGCGGCGCCCGCCTGTGCGACCAGCACAGCGACACCGGCCAGGGGTCGCTGATGTGCCCCTATCACGCATGGACCTATGCGCTCGATGGTCGATTGATCGCGACGCCGCACCTCGACGCCAGCGAAGTCGACAAGGCCAGCTTCTCGCTATGGGCCTACCACCTGCGCGAGTGGCAGGGCTTCGTGTTCGTCAGTCTTGCCGACGAGCCTCCTCCGTTCGACGAGTGGCTCTCCACGCACTGCAGTGAGTTGCTGGCGTTGGAGCGGTTCCAGCTCGGCGACCTGCGGGTGGCGCACGGCACGGTGTGGGAGGTCGCGGCGAACTGGAAGATCATCGTCGAGAACTACCAGGAGTGTCTGCACTGCACCCGTGTACACCCCGAGCTCGTAGCGGTCATTCCCCTGTACCGAACCGGCTGGGTGTTCGATACCACCCGGGACGACGGCGGGGTGGCGATGGTTGCCGACTACAGCTCGGGTTACGAGGGCGGCAAGGAGATGCCGCCGCTGCCCAGTCTCAGCGAGATCGATCGCACCTCGTACTTCGGCTGTACGTCGTTCCCCAACATGTTCGTCGACATCTCGGGCACCTGCGCGGTGGTCACCAGCCTGTTTCCGAAGGGCCCGAATCACACCACCGTGGTGATGGAGTTCATGTTCGCCCCCGAGGTCATTGCCGACCCTGCGTTCGACCCAACACCCATCATCGAGTTCAATGAGCTGGTCGCCGACCAGGACAACGCCGTGTGCGAGCGCGTCCACCTGGGCGTGTCGTCACGTGCGTTCACGCACGGAGTGCTCACCCCCAAGGACGAGCTGGTGATCGCTTTCACACAGCACTACCTGGCTGCACGCGGAACGCTCTAAGCAGAGAAGAGCGCGCCGGTTGGTGTTGCCAGGAACGCCTCGAACGGGATGTCTTCCTGCTTGAGCAGGCCACTTTGTGGCAACGAACCGTTGCGCACCATCTCGATCACGGCAGCCACCGAGCCGGCCGTTGTCCACGCGATCGCAGTGTTGCTGGTGCCACCCACGACCTTGGGCGTGTACGAGCGAACGAACTCGGTTCGCCGCAGTTGGCCGTCGACGTGGCCCTCGGACGAGACGTGTACGAACACAACATCGTCGCTGACGGGTGGCTTGGCGTTGGTGAGTATCTGCCCAGCGAGCGCGCGCTGCTCGCGCATCAACAGCTCGTGGAAGAAGAAGTTCATCAGGTCCATGTGACCCGGGTACCGGATGGTCTTGTAGTCGATGTTGGCAACGCGCCCCTCGTAGGTGTCGCACATCGTGCCCAGGCCGCCCGACGTGGTGAACGCCTCCAGCTGTGTGCCGTGGATGTACAGCGTTTCGCGCCACTCCATCGCCGACACCCACTTGCGCACGCCCTCCTCCAGCACCTCGCAGTCGTTGAGGTACTCGTTGACCACGCCCTCGGGCGACCAGTTGAACGCATAGCCGAGCAGGCCGGTGGGGTGTTGCGGAAGAGCACCGACACGCATGCGCACCGAGCGACAGACGTCGAAGGTCTCGATCTGCGAGGCAGCCACGATGGCGACGAAACCGGGGGCCAGCCCGCACTGCGGCGCCATCAGGCCCTTCGATGTCCCGCTCAACTCCACGATCGACTGCGTGGTACCGACGTCTTCGGTGAGGTCGAAGTAGTGGATCCCCAACGCGTAGGCAATAGCGGCCACTGACCGATTGAGATGGTAGGGAAGGCACGAGAGCACCGCCTCGGCCCGCTCCAGTTCCGCACGCAGCGCAACCTCGTCGGCGATGTCGCAGGTTCGCAGTGCGAAGGGAACCGCCACGCGCGGGGTTCGTTGGTCGACACCGATCACCTCGAAACCCGCCTCGTGAAGGAAGGTCGCTGCCAGTAGACCGACCTTGCCCAGACCCAACACCGCAACTGTGCCGAATGACATGCGGTCAGTCTGGCAGGACTCGCAGGGCCTCGGGTTGCAACAGCAGCCCGACCTCGCCGCCCTCCACCGCTGCCAGCGGTGAGCCGTTGTTCGTCACGACTGCCTGCAGCGCCTGGTCGCCCACCCGCAGGTGCACATGCGTTGCCGCGCCGGCGAACACGACGTGCTCCACGACACCGCACAGGTTGCCTTCAGCGGGGGCCACCAGCAGCAAGCGCTCCGGCCGCACCAACACGGTGGTGTCACCCGACACGCCCGCAGTGTCAAGGGCGACGTGCGCACCCAACACCGCCACTCCGTCGCGGTCGGCGTGCGCGGGTACCAGGTTGGCGAGGCCCAGGAAGTCGGCGACGTACCTACTGGACGGCTCGTCGTACACGTCGCGCGGTGCGCCGATCTGCTCGATCTTGCCGGTGTTCATCACGGCCAGACGGTCGCTCATCGTCAGCGCCTCTTCTTGGTCGTGGGTGACGTACACGAAGGTGATGCCCACCTCACGGTGCAGCGCGCGCAGTTCCACCTGCAGCACCCGGCGCAGCTTCGCGTCCAGCGCACCCAACGGTTCGTCCAGCAGCAGCACTTTCGGGCGCAGCACCAGTGATCGCGCCAGCGCGACACGTTGCTGTTGGCCACCGGAGAGTTGGTGCGGCTTTCGCGCCTCGTAGCCGTCCAGTCGCACGAGCTCCAGCGCCTCGGCGACGCGGCGCCTGGCCTCTGCCTTGGTGCAGTCCACGAATCGCAGGCCGAAAGCGACATTGTCCGCCACCGACTTGTGGGGGAACAGCGCATAGCTCTGAAAGACAGTGTTGACCGGCCGCTTCTCCGCCGGCACACCGCGCATATCGGCGCCGTCGATATGTACCGAGCCATGCTCGATCTCCTCGAAGCCGCCGATCAGCCGAAGAGTGGTGGTCTTTCCGCAGCCCGACGGCCCGAGCAGCGAGAAGAACTCGCCCGGCTCGATGACGAGATCGATGGCGTCGAGCACCTGCTGCGCGCCGTACCACTTCGACAACGACTCGAGTTCGATGCGCCCGCCACCACTTGCTGGTTGCTCCCCCACTGGCGCTGTCCCCTTGAAATGTGTGGCGATGTACCCGACTGTTTCACCGTTCAGGAAACGTTAGTTGAAACTCGGAGGGGTCGGCTGCCTTCGTGCGCTGCCAGTACTCCAGCAAGGTGAACGGCCAGTTCTGCGACACGCGGCCGAGGTCGTTCTTGTACCAACTGCTCACCGAACTCCAGCCCCACGCCATGCCCGCGTTCTCGGCGTCGACACGCTCATTGAACGCGTCGTGCACGTCGGCGCGCACCTCCAGCGAAGTGGCCTTCTGAGCGAGCAGCAGCTCGACGAGGTTGAGCACGTAGCGCACCCCGCACTCGCTGAAGTAGATGATGCTGCCGTTGATGACGATGTTGGTGTTGGGGCCGTAGAGGCAGAAGAAGTTGGGGAA
>DAORTY010000089.1:0-14646 GCA_035432905.1 Ilumatobacteraceae bacterium
GCCGGGTCTCGCGCCGCGTGTCGACAGCGGGCTGCACTACCACCTCGACATCGCCACGACGGTCGTCGAGTTGGCCGGCGCATCGGTACCCACCACCATGTGGGACGGCGAGTCGATCGCGCCTGCACTGCGAGCGGGTGAGACCTCCGGGCGCGACCATCTCGTGGTCACACAGGGCGCATGGTCGTGCCAGCGCGGCGTCCGTTTCGGCCGTCACCTGTACCTGCGTACGGCGCACAACGGCTACCACGACTGGGCCGACGAGATGCTGTTCGATGTCGAGGCGGACCCGCACGAGACCGTCGATCTGGCCACCGACCCGGCACACGCGGCGCTCGTCGACGAGGCGCGCAAGCTGTTGGACATGTGGCTGGCCGAGCAACTCGGGCGCTCAGGTCGACCGGACCCGATGGACGACGTGCTAGATGAAGGTGGTCCCTTCCACACTCGAGGCCATCTGCCGCGCTACCTACAGCGTCTGCGAGATACCGGGCGCGGTGCGTGGGCCGACACGCTCGCCGCTCAGTTTCCACTGGAGGCCACCCGCGAGTACTGGGCAGACTTCCGTGGAGCGATGAAAGAGTTCGGCCGCGACCTCGGACTGCCGACCGGCTGAGCACCACGGCTGAGCGGCACGTATGGTGAGGACCATGACCGAAGAACGAGTGTCCGTATCGCGCCGCATCGGCGCCCCCGCAGCTGCCATCTATGCGCTCGTCAGCGACCCGGCCGGCCACGTCGCCATCGACGGCTCCGGCATGCTCGAAGCGGCACCCGACGCGACGCCGATCACCGCCGTTGGCGAGACGTTCGACATCGCGATGGACCGCACGCCCCTCAACGACATTCCCGGCCTCGTCAAGTACAGCGTGCGCAACACGGTCACTCAGCTCGAGCCCGGTCACCTCATCGAGTGGACCATCGGCGCTGTCGATCAGCCGCCACTCGGGCACGTCTACGGATGGCAACTCGACGCTGTCGACGAGAACACCACCGACGTCACCAACTATTGCGATTGGACCAACATCGTGGACGGCCTGCGCGCAGCAGGCCGCACCTGGCCGATCGTTCCCGTCGAAATGCTGGAAGCAAGCCTGGACAAGCTCGAGCGGCTCGTCACCGACGCCTGATCACGCGGGCACGCGCTCGACCACGCTGGTGCCGTTCCACGCTCGCTTGATCAGCGACATGCCCAGCAGACCGACGATCACACCGAAACCGAGAATCCCGTACGAAACGTACAGGGTGCGCTTGCGTTCCGGAGCGACTGCGTAGCGATCGAAGATCAGCCGCGAACCGGTTCCGATGCACGTCACCTGGGTCGGCCCATCGGGCGCGGTGAACGTGCCGATGCTGGCACCGAAGTCGGTCTGCGAGGCACTTGCCTGGCGCGACCCGTCGACTGTCCGCGTGGTGCCGTCGCTGGCGACAACCGTGCAGGTCGTGTCGCGGACCAGCCGCTCGACGATGTTCTCATCGCTGACCTCGCCACGCTTGAGCACGATCGCATACCTGCCGTCGTCACCGTCGAACGTCAGCGTGTCGCCAACGTCTGCGTCGGCAATCGGTGTCAGCACCTGCGCCGCCTGCAACGCCGAATACATGACCGCGCCACCGATCACCGCGGCAAGGCCGACGGCCGCACAGATGAACCCGATACGCAGCAGTGGCTGCGTGTGCGAGGTGCGCACGACCCGTCGAGTGCGCGGCGGCTCGACGCCGGGGGGAGGTGGCGGCAGAGAATCCGTCATCGCACGGCCGCCGTGAACGACTGCTGCAGCACGACGTCTCGGCGCTGCAGTTTGCCGAACGCCGCCGATGCCTTCGTGTAGGTCGCGAAACTGACGCCAAAGGTCTCGACCAGTTCCCCCGTCTTTCGGTTGTACCCACCCGCGTCGAGGATCGCCTTCTCGATCGTGAGGTACTGCGCCCACGACACACCCTCGATGGGGGCGGGTGGAACGAAGGCAGCCGACGGGGCGGGAGGCGTCCACGCGGCGTCGCCCCCGCCCATCGACATCATGGTGCGCGGCGTCTCGCGCGCTGCTTCGATCGCGGTGGAGGGATCGGCCCCGATGCCCGGCTCCGCCATCGCAGCGCTCGGCCAATCGATGGTCACCTTGTCCAACCGCTTCACCGAGACGACCACCGGCACAGTGCGGCCCACGGCGGGTAGATGTGAGGCGTAGTGAGGGATGTTCTGGCGACCGATCTCCACGTCATACGGCTCGTCGGTGCCGAGGGTGACAGTGCCTGCAATCGTGAGGGTGTTGATGAGCCCGCCGAACTTGCTGTCCCAGCGCAGTTCCTTGATGATCATCGAGCCGCGTTCACCCTTCTTCAGCGCGTCGGCAACACCCACCTTCGAGTCTGTGATGCCGGTGCGCGATGCATCGCGCTCACCCTTCCACGCATCTTTCGCATTGGTGCCGTCGATGCCCTTCTCGGCCATCGTGGCCTTCCAGTCGATGTACATGTCATTGCCGCGCACCCACGCCGACACTTCCATGCCGTACCGAACGTACGCATCTGGAATGAGGTCTTGGCGAACGCTGAGCCGGCGGCCACCATCTGCGACAGTCGTCTCGATGACGTACTCATCGACACGTCGTGTCGAGTCGTTGTCGTTGCGCTCGCTGACCTCGATGGCCACGATGCGACCCCGCACGCGCTGACCGTCATTGATGACCTTCTCTGGACCTCGGCTGAACAATCCCATACCCCATTCTTGCCGCAGACGACGGGTACGGCGAGGATGGCGACGATGAAGATGCACGCCGACGAGATCGCCACCGATGTTGCGCTGGTCCGCTGCTTGCTTGCGGCCCAGTTTCCCCACTTGGCGAATCTCCACGTGACGAAAGTGCAGTCGTACGGGACGGACCACGACATCTATCGATTGGGTGATCAACTCGTCGCCCGCCTGCCGCGCATCGGCTGGGCCACCGCGCAGGCAGCGAAGGAACGAGAGTGGCTGCCCAGGATTGCGCCACACGTGCCGCTCGCCGTGCCGGTGCAGCGAGCGATGGGCAGTCCCGCCGAGGGGTATCCGTTCGACTGGTCGATCTACGAATGGCTGCCGGGTGAGAACGCCGTCGGCACGATCGATGATCTCGACCAGGCCGCCGCCGATCTCGCTGCGTTCATCCTCGCCCTCCGCAATGTCGACATGACCGGAGCGCATTCCCGCCCGCGGTACCGTCGCGGTGGCCCGCTGGTCGATCTCGACGAGCAGGTTCGTCGGTCGATCGCTGAACTCGGTACGCGCATCGACGGGGGTGCCGCGCTCCGGTCGTGGGAGCAGTCGCTGGCGCGATGCCATGGAAGCACGAGGGGGTGTGGGTGCACGGCGACCTGCTGCCCGGCAATCTGCTCGTCGTCGGCGGGCGACTCTCGGCCGTCATCGACTTCGGCGGGCTCAACGTCGGCGACCCCGCTTGCGATCTACAACCGGCGTGGAACGTGTTTTCTGGCGCGAGCCGTGACCGATTTCGTGACGCACTGCAGGTGGATGACGACTCGTGGTTGCGCGGGCGAGGGTGGGCGCTGTGCCAGGCAATCGTCGCGCTGCCCTACTACTGGGACACCAACCCGGGCATCGTCCACCAAGCCCAGCACGCGCTGGAACACGTGCTGGCCGACTGAGGCGAATCAGATGAGGACGTTGGTGAAGATCTGCCAGGCCAGCAGCGACTTCGCCACCACGCTCAGGATCATGTACACCCTCTCGCCGTAGCGGTAGTCGGCCCAGCGACCCTTGGCTCGATACTGCAGCCACTGGTTGATCGCGAAGCAGTTGAAGAAGATGAACAGCGACACGAAGATGCCGTAGACGAAGCCGGGCACACCGTCGGTACCGACCAGGTAGATCGTGATGGCAACCCATGGCGCAACACCCGCGACACAACCGAAGATGAACGGCGTCCAGATCGCGTTCTTGCCCGGCCTCGACCCAGTCTCCATCAACCAGCCGAACAGGATCATCGACGCATTCACTGCGAACAACGCGATCAGGGCGGCCACGTCGGTGATACCGACGATGCCGGCGATCAGCACGATCATCAACGACGCCGACAGCGAGTACTCCACCCACCGGAACCGATTGCGCAGGTTCTTGATCTCGGTGCAGTAGCGCGGGTAGCCCCACGGGCTGGCGACGATGGCGTGGAACAGCGACGACAACAGCATGAAGCCAGCCACTGCCCAGCCCAGGTTGTAGGTGAACAGCGTCGTGATCTCCGCAGCCCGCTCGGGTTGGCCGGGAGGGCCTGTGCTGTACACGGCGGTCACCGGCAGCGACCGAGCCTTGGTCAGTGCGATCATCGCGGCTGCCTGCGCGAAGTGCAGCACGGCCATCACAATGTTCCAACGGCGCAACGATGTCAGCGTCACGCGCTGACCGGTCTCGGAGGTGGTAGCGCTCATCGCGCCGACGCTAGGCGTGATGTCGGTCGAGCTGCCAAGCTGTGCCCTAGGGAATCGAGAGGAGTGCGCGTGACGCGGTTGCATGTGGTGAGCGAGGGGCAGGGCAGCCCGCCGATCGTGTTCATCCACGGTCTCGGCATGTCGGCTGCTACGTGGTCGACGTGCATGGCGCTCCTTCGGGATCGGCATCGAGTGCTGGCCATCGATCTTCTCGGACACGGTGGATCACCGGTACCCACCGACCCGGCGGAATACACACGCGACCGGGCATTGGCCGACATCGACGAGGTGCTGGCAACGCTCGGCGAGCCGGCCGTCCTGGTGGGTCACTCATTGGGTGGCTACCTTGCCCTTGCCCACGCGGCCACTCGCCCGGGTGCCGATCGCGCCATCGTCGTACTCAACACGGGTCCCGGCTACCGCGACCCTGAGAAGCGCGAGGGCTGGAACGAACGGTCGCGTCGCAACGCGCACCGCTTCGGCGTGCCCGTGCAGGTGACCGAGCTCAACCTGCAGCACGACTCGGTGGTGATGGATCGCCTCGCCGAGATGCACACCCCCACGCTGGTGCTGGCGGGCTCTGCCGATCGCCCCGAATACACGTCGTCGGGCGAGTACCTGCAGCGCAAGATGCCGGCCGCGCGCCTGCAGGTCATCGAGGGTGGCGAGCACTCGATGCACGAGGCCACGCACGCGCCCGACGTCGCCACCGCCATCGAAACCTTCATCGCCGAACTACCCGCAAAGGACCCCTCATGACCGAACTCCCCACGACTCTCCCCACGACTCTCCCCACGACGATGCGCCAGATCCATTCGTTGGTCACCAGCGATGGCCGGCTGGAGCTGTCCATCGGCATCGTCGAAATGCCCGTGCCGGCGGCGCACGAGGTGCTCGTCCGCGTCGACGCCGCGCCGATCAACCCGTCGGACCTCGCACTGCTGCTGGGCATGGCCGATATCTCGCAGGCGACTTCCAGCGGCACCGGCGACGCGACCGTGCTCACCGCGCCGATCCCGCCAGCGATGTTCAAGGGCCTCACTGCCCGCGTCGGCGAGCCGATGCCAGTGGGTAACGAAGGCGCCGGTCTCGTCGTTGCCGCCGGCGACTCGCCCGAGGCTCAAGCCCTGCTCGGCAAGCTGGTCGGCTTCGTCGGTGGCGCCACCTACGGCGAATACCGCGCCGCCACCGCGTTCATGTGCATGGAACTGCCCGAAGGTGCCACCGCCGCTGAGGGTGCCTCGTGTTTCGTCAACCCGCTGACCGCCCTGAGCATGGTGGAGAACATGCGGATGGACGGGCACACCGCGCTCGTCCACACCGCCGCCGCTTCCAACCTGGGCCAGATGCTGAACCGCATCTGCATCGCCGACGGCGTGCAACTGGTCAACATCGTGCGCCGTCCCGAGCAGGCGGAGATCCTGCGCGAGATCGGCGCAACGCACATCGTCGACTCCAGCTCGCCGACGTTCCTCGACGACCTCACGCAAGCGCTGATCACCACCGGTGCGACCATCGCCTTCGATGCCATCGGTGGTGGCAAGTTGGCCGGCCAGATCCTGGCCTGCATGGAGGCCGCTGCGAACGCCAAGGCCACCGAGTACAGCCGCTACGGCAGCGACGTCTTCAAGCAGGTCTTCATCTACGGCGGCCTCGACCGTGGCACCACCGAACTGACCCGCAACTTCGGTCTTTCGTGGAGCCTCAGCGGCTGGTTGCTGACCCCGTTCCTCGGCAAGCTCGGTCTGGACGGCATGCTGCGCCTGCGTCAGCGGGTCTCCGACGAACTGACCACCACGTTCGCCAGCCACTACACCGACGAGGTGTCGCTGGCGGGCGTGCTCAGCGTCGACGCCGCGCAGACCTATGCCAAGCAGGCCACCGGTCAGAAGTTCCTGATCCGCCCCAACGCGAGCTGACCATGCCAGACGAAGAGCGGTACACCGAGACGGACCGCACGCGCATCGAAATGTTCCTCGCGCACCTCGACGATGTCACCGGTGGCATCGAGCCGCGTTTCTTCCCCGTCGCGACTACGCACGAAGGTCTCAACGGCGTCACCGCCGTCGTCTACTCCGAGGTGCCCGAGCCCGGCTACATCATGGCGGTCACCTACGGGTTCTCGTTGGCCTCTCACCCGCAGTGGACCGTCGGCACACCCGAACTGTGCATCTGTGTGGAGAGCGTGGACGCGAACTGGGCGTTGGCGGTTGCCTTCATCGCCGAGCAGATGCGTGGCGAGTGCCCGTTCGTGTACGGCGGCATGCTCGATTTCGGCGGCCCGATGAGCGAAGAGTCGCCGATGTCGTCGCTGGTCTTCTTCGCTCCCGCGGTGCTGGAACCTGCCGACTATCTGAACATCGACGTCGGTGACGAGCTGCCGATCAACATCGTCGGCTGCTATCCGATTCACGAGACAGAGCGACAGTTCATCGCCGAGCACGGCCTCGAGCAGTTCTGGGAGCAGGACTGGGACCCCTTCGACGTGTTGCGCGACCCCGCACTCGGCGCAACTGCGAGCCGTAGCGTGGAGTCATGAGCAGACTCGACGACATCGGTGAACGCGACGGCTGGCGCTGCTGGCTCTGCGACGAGCCAGTCGACCCGAAGATGTCGGTGAACGATGCTCGCGGGCCCAGCCTCGACAGCCGCATCACCAAGGCCAAGAGCAAGGGCATGGCACCGGGCAGCACCGATCGTTTGGCGCACCGCGGGTGCAATACCAAGAAGGGTGCCATCGCTGCCGTCGTCGCCTGGCCCAACCATCTCTTCGTCGGCGATCCCGCACCGATCATCACCGCCGTCGACCGCCTACAACGCAAGGGTGGCCGCGAGATCATGGCCCGCTGCCCCACCCGCGGCGATGCGCACGAAGCAGCCACGTGGCTCAGCGGCCGCGTCGCTCGGCTCGCGCCCGACCTGGGCGCCACCGCCGATGTCGAAGCCGGCGGCGGCCAGTTCCTGCTCGTCCTGCGCGCCGGCGCGTAGCGCCCGCCGATCACCTGGCCGTAGGGCCATGCGGCGCGGGGCGGTCTTGCGAGAGCCACCGACTTGACCGAGGTGTGATCGACGGGCTGCATTCAGTATCCACCCACAGGGTCCTGGGGTCCAGACAAAATTTCTGTCAGGTTCGGTGCAGCTCTGGAATTCGGCGAGCCCAGGTCTCGAACTGTGCACGCAGCGTTGCTCGGCTCGGTTCGTCGACGAAGGCCACGTCCAGCGCATGCAGGTTGCAGGCCCACAACTCGGGCAGGGTCAAGCCCAGTTCACGGATGCACGAGAGCCATTCCTGCGACAGCGTGATGTCCGAGATGGTCGTGTCGTCTGTGTTGATCGTCACCGGCACACCACGTCGGAGCAGCGCGACCAGCGGATGATCGGCAAAGGTCGCCACCGTGCCGGCCTGCACGTTGCTGGTCGGGCACAGGTCGAGGGTGACGCCACGGGCGATCAGCGCGGCAACCAACGCTGGGTCGTTGGCTGCACATGCGCCGTGCGCGATTCGGTCCGGCTGCAGTTCCAATGCCCGCCAGACCAACGCCCCGTCGTCGAGCAGTTCACCCGTGTGCACCGTCACCCCGAGGCCGCCGGCTCGCGCCACCTCGAACGCTTCCGCGTGAATGGTCGGGTCGGGATGGGCCGCTTCGAAGCCAGCCAGGTCGAACCCACTGACGCCGACGCTGCGGTGGCGCACGGCCGCGAGAGCGACCTGGACGTTCACGGTCGGATCGGCGGATCGCATCGCCACCACCGTCAGGCGCACGACCACCGCGAGCCGGTCGGCTGCGGCCGAGGCAGCGTGCGCGACCGACTCGATGATCTCGTCGAGCGACATGCCGGCCTGCATGTGCACGGCGGGCGCCCACTTCAGCTCCATGTAGCGCACGTTGTCCGCTGCTTTGTCCTCTACCAGGTCGGTGGTGATTCGGGTCAGCGCCTCGGGGAACTGCATCAGCTGCAACGGCAACTCGAACGACTTCAGCAACTCGGCTTGCGAGCCG
Source organism: Ilumatobacteraceae bacterium (assembly GCA_035432905.1). Taxonomy (GTDB): domain Bacteria; phylum Actinomycetota; class Acidimicrobiia; order Acidimicrobiales; family Ilumatobacteraceae; genus UBA668. Next base: position 8,427 of record DAORTY010000089.1, read on the forward strand.
GGGTGCGCTGGTGCCACCAGCGCTTCGAACATCGCAGCCCACGTGACCGGGGCATCGACGCCGAACTGTGCTGCGAGGTCCAGAGCGGTCTGCGGCCGCAGACACCCGTCCAGGTGGAGGTGCAGCTCGGCCTTCGGCATCGCCTGCACCAGTCGACTCACCGCACTCGTCACACCGCTCACTCCCACGACCCTACGAGGAATCGGCCAGATGGCTCGTACGGTGGAGCCGTGATGGAGACGCAGCAGGTTCCTCTTTCGGTCCTCGATCTGACGGTGGTCAACGACGGCCAGACCAGCGGTGAGGCATTGCAGACGACGGCAGCGCTCGCACAAGCCGCAGACCGTTTTGGGTACACCCGTTTCTGGGTGGCCGAGCACCACAACATGCCCAGCGTCGCCTGCACCTCGCCGACGGTGCTGATGGCCCATCTGGCGGCGGTCACCCAGCGCATCCACGTCGGGTCCGGCGGCGTCATGTTGCCCAACCATGCGCCGTTGGTCGTGGCAGAACAGTTCGCCCTGCTGGAGAGCCTGCACCCCGGCCGCATCGACGTAGGCGTCGGCCGCGCACCGGGGACCGACCAGCGCACGGCGGCCGCGCTGCGACGCTCGACGGATCTGCTGGGCGCCGACAACTTCCCCCGTGACTTCATCGACCTGATGGGGATGTTGGGCGATCCGCGGACCGAGACCGGGCTGTGGGACCAGTTCAAGGCCACCCCCGCTGCCACCACGTTTCCGGGCATCTTCCTGCTGGGCAGCAGCGACTACAGCGCTCGCTTCGCCGCCCAACTCGGCCTACCGTTCGGCTTCGCGCACCACTTCGACATGGGCGGCACGCTGCACGCAGCAGAGCTGTACCAGTCGTTGTTCCAACCGTCGCACATTCTCGACGAGCCGTACCTCGTCGTCACCGCCAATGTGCTGGCGGCCGACACTCGCGAGGAGGCCGACTGGCACTCCGCGCCCGGCCGCCTCACTGCGCTCGGTCGCAGAACGGGCCGCTTCATTCGGCTGCCCTCGCCACACGACGCGTCGGTGCACCCCGACATGGCTGAGGCCAACCGTCTGCCGAGCGGTCGCATCGTCGGCGCCCCCGACACGGTGATTCCTGAACTGCGGACTCTTGTCGCCCGCACCGGTGCCAACGAACTGATGGTGACATCCGTGGCCTACGACCTCACGGCCCGTATCCGCAGCATCGAACTACTCGCCGAGCACTGGCCGATCGCTCAGCTTTCCTGACCGACTCGACAGCCGGGCGTATCATCACCGGCATGCCGATCTCGCCGCCCTACGTCGCCGACCCCGCCCGCTACGACACGATGGAATACCGCCGGTGTGGGCGCAGCGGACTCAAGCTGCCGGTGGTCTCGCTCGGGCTGTGGCACAACTTCGGTGACACTCGCGCGCTGAGCACGCAGCTCGACATCTGCCACCGCGCGTTCGATCTCGGTGTCACGCACTTCGACCTCGCCAACAACTACGGCCCGCCCTACGGCGCCGCCGAGACCAACTTCGGGCGCATCATGGCCGGCGATCTGGGCCGGTACCGCGACGAGTTGGTGATCAGCACCAAGGCCGGCTACGACATGTGGCCCGGGCCGTACGGCAACCACGGGTCGCGTAAGTACCTGATCGCCTCGCTCGACCAGTCCCTCGCGCGCATGGGTCTCGATTACGTCGACATCTTCTATTCGCACCGCGTCGACCCCGACACGCCCCTCGAGGAAACGGTTGGAGCGCTCGCCTCCATCGTGCAGCAGGGCAAGGCGTTGTACGTCGGAATCTCGTCGTACTCGTCGGCCCGCACGCTCGAGGCCGCGCGACTGCTCGCCGAGCTGAAGGTGCCGCTGCTGATCCACCAGCCGTCGTACTCGATGCTCAACCGGTGGCTGGAGGACGATCACCTGCTCGACACCTTGGAGGAGGTCGGTGCGGGCTGCATCGCCTTTTCGCCCCTGGCCCAGGGCCTGCTGACGAATAGGTACCTCAACGGCATTCCGGCCGGTTCACGTGCGGCCACCGGCGGCGCGCTGAGCGCCGAGAGCATCACCGACGACCGCCTCGCCCGCGTGCGCGGGCTCAACGAAGTTGCCAACCGCCGCGGGCAGTCCTTGGCCCAACTGGCCCTGGTGTGGGCGCTGCGCGACCCGCGTATGACGTCGTTGGTGATCGGTGCCAGCAGCATTCGCCAGCTCGACGACAACGTCGCCGCGCTGGCCAACATGGCGCTGTCGGACGATGAACTGGCGGAGATCGACCACTACGCCACGGAGGCCGAGATCAATCTGTGGAAGGGCTCGTCTGATCAGTGAGCCAGATGCTCAGACCTTCGTGAACCTGCGGGTGGACAGCGAGGCGAAGAGCACCAGGATCAGCGCCGACCAGGCCAGCGCCCGAACGACGAACCATGTGGTGCTGTGGCCCAACAGGGCCTCGGTGTCGCCACCCAGGACGAGCGCTCGAACGGATCCGACCATCGCCGTCACCGGCTGGTTCTCCGCGAATGGCTGCAGCCAACCGGGCATCGATGCCACCGGAACGTAGGCACTGCTGACGAAGATCAGCGGAAACACCGAGAAGCCGATGCCCTGCGCTGCCTGCGCCGAACCCGCAACGAGTCCGAGAAAGATCTGCAACCAGCTGAACGCTGCTGCGAACAGGATGCACAACCCCAACGCTGCCAGCGCGCTCAGCACGCCACCGTGGATACGGAAGCCGACGACGACACCGACGACGAGGGTGACAGCCGTGCCCCACGTGATGAGCGCTGTGTCGGCCAGCGAACGGCCGAACAGCACCGCGCCGCGCGGTACCGGCAACGAACGCATGCGGTCGAACATGCCGGTCTCGGAGTCTTCCGCAACGCCGACGGCACCGCTGGAGAACAGACCGCTGACCGACGCCAGCGCGGGAATCAGGAAGTCGACGTACGCAACCGACCCGGTCTGAATGGCGCCGCCGAACACGAAGCGGAAGATCAGCAAGAACATGATCGACGTGACCGCGTTGACAACGAGCAGCTGTGGCGTGCGGACGAACTGGCGCACCGTACGACCCGCGTACGTGCTGGCAGTCGCCCACGCGGTGGGTGGCTGCGACGGGGGCGTGATGGTGGCGAGCATTCCTGCGTGGCGGCTCATTCGGGGACTCCGGTTCCGGTGAGGGAGAGAAAAACTTCGTCGAGGGTGGGGCGGCGCAGACCGATGTCGTCCATGGCGATGCCACGCTCAGAGATGAGGCGAACAGCGGTTGCCAGCGATTCGGTGCCATTGGTGACGGGCACCGCGACGCGACGCGCCGGCTCATCGAGATGTGGCGCTTCGTGGCCCAGCGGGGCGAGAATCTCGGCGACGACACCGAGGTCGGTGCCGTGCTGCACGCGAACCTCGACCACGTCGAGCCCGGCTTGCGACTTCAGCTCCGTCGGGGTACCCGTGGCGATGGCCCGACCGTGATCGATGATCACGATGTGGTCGGCCAGTTGGTCGGCCTCTTCGAGGTACTGGGTGGTGAGCATCACGTCGGTACCACCCGCCACCAACGACCGGATGGACTCCCACAGCTCGATACGCGTGCGCGGGTCGAGCCCGGTGGTGGGCTCGTCGAGCAGCAAGATGCGCGGTGACCCGACCAGGCTGGCGCCCAGGTCGAGCCGACGGCGCATGCCACCGCTGTAGCCCTTCACTGCCCGGTCGGCGTCGTCCTCGAGATGAATCTCGGCAAGCACGGCGGCCGCCGCACCCTTCGCAGCGGAGGCCGTATGACCGAACAGGCGAGCGACCATCACCAGGTTCTCACGACCGGTGAGCGCCGGCTCGACGGCGGCGGTCTGACCTGCAAGGCCAATGACCCGGCGGACCTTCTCCGGATGCGTAATTGCATCGATACCGGCCACGCGCAACGTACCCGAGTCGGGCCGCAGCAGCGTCGCAACTGCCTTCACGAACGTTGTCTTGCCGGCACCGTTCGGACCGAGAATGGCAGTGACCTTGCCGGCGGGTGCAAGCAGATCGAGCCCGGCGAGTGCGTGCACCACACCGTTCTTACCAGACTTCTTCGTCCCGGATCCGTACTGCTTGGTGAGGCCATGGGCCTCGATGGTGAAAGCGGCGTTCTGCGCCGCACTGGAGCTCATCTCGCCAGTGTGCCTGTCTACCAGGTCAAGTCATGGCCACTTTGCACATTGATCGCCGAAAATTCGGCTGTGGCGGCGGCCCAGCGATTGGGCCATGATGGGGCTCCACGCGGTGGAGGGTAGGACACACATGAAGCAGCTCACAGGACTCGACGCCAGCTTTCTCTACATGGAAACGGCCACTACGTTCGGTCATGTCAGCGGGCTGGCGATCTACGAGCGGCCAACACCCGACTTCGATCCGTATCAGGTCGTGTACGAACGGTTCGGCGCGCTGGTCGGCCAAGCCGAACCGATGCGCCGCAAGTTGGTACCGGTGCCGTTCTCACTGGACCATCCGTGGTGGATCGACGACATCGACTTCGACCTCGACTATCACGTGCGCCACATCGGCCTCGCTCCGCCCGGCGGAGCCGACCAGCTGACCGAGCAGGTCTCGCGCATCGTCGGTCGCCAGATGGATCGCACCCGGCCGCTGTGGGAGGTCTACGTCATCGAGGGTCTCGGCGACGGCCGCTGGGCCATGCTCACCAAAACCCACCACGCCACCATCGACGGGGCGGCCGGCGTGATCCTGCTCAACATGCTGACCGACACGGACCCCAACACTCCGGCACCCGAAGCCATCGAATGGAAGGGCGAGCAGCCCCCCACCCAGAGCGAACTGCTGCAGCAGACCCTGCACAACCTGATCACGAACCCGGTGAAGGGCGCTCGGCTGCAACTGCGAATGGTTCGCAACCTGGCCGAGACGTTGGGCGTGGACAGCGTCAGCCGAGCTGCGAGTTCCGCACGCGACGCTATCAAGAACATGGTCGGTGCGAGCGGCAACTCGATGCCGGCGAACGAACGCCTCATCACGCTCCCGCTCACCCCTGCACCCGCAACGCCGTGGAACAAGCCGATCACGGCGCACCGACGGTTTGCGATGCGCGGCACCTCGCTGGAGAATCTGAAGGCGCTCAAGAACGCCACCGGTGGCACGCTCAACGATGTCGTGATGGCCATCTGCGCGGGTGCGCTGCGCGAGTACCTGATCAAGCACGACGCGCTGCCCGACAAGCCCCTGCGCGCAATGGTGCCGGTCAGTATTCGTACCGGTGACGAGACCGACGTGTGGACCAACCGGGTATCCAGCATCATCGCCGACCTGCCCACCAACTGTGCCGACCCGCTGGAACGTGTTGCCCTGTGCCGCGAGGCGATGGCGGCGGCGAAACGTCAGCTCGAGCTGGTGCCGGCGGAAACGCTCATCGATGTCACGCAGACCTCGTCGCCGTTGGTGGCGGTGGCCGCACTTCGGCTGATGTCGCGCCTGTCGTCGCGCATCAACCTGCCGGCGAACTTGACCATCTCGAACGTACCCGGCCCGCGCCAGCCGCTCTACTTCGCCGGCGCCAAACTCGACGCGTACATCCCGGTGTCGATCGTCACGGATGGCATGGGCCTGAACATCACTGTCCACAGCTACCTCGACCGCCTGGATTTCGGCATCATCGCGGCCCGCGAACTGGTGCCCGACGTGTGGGACATGGCCGACATGCACATCGCCGAGATCGGCCGCCTGTTCGAGGCCACCGGTGCGGAGTGGGCGGTGCCGCAGGAGGCACCTCCGATGCGTCGCGGCAGTACCCACGTCAAGGCCGTCCCGCGTCGTCGCCCGCTACCGACCGAGAATGCTGCCACACCGGCGAAGAAGGCAGCACCGGCGAAGAAGGCAGCTCCGGCGAAGAAGGCAGCTCCGACGAAGGCCCCCGCTGCGAAGAAGGCGCCGATCAAGAAGACGCCGCCCCAAAAGGCCACGTGACGCCCACATGATCACTGACTTGAGCGCAGCCTCGCTGTCGGAAGCGATCCACGCGCGCGAGGTGTCGTGTCACGAGGTGATGGACGCGTACCTCGACCGGATCGACGAGCAGAACCCGGCTGTCAACGCCATCGTCAGTCGCCGCGACCGCGGTGAACTGTTGGCCGAGGCCGACGTCTGCGATCTGGAGCTCGACCACGACCTCTCGCGCGGGTGGATGCATGGCATGCCGCAGGCGATCAAGGACCTCGCCGACACCAAGGGCATTCG
>DAORTY010000090.1:0-5840 GCA_035432905.1 Ilumatobacteraceae bacterium
GCATCAAGAAGCGCGACGACATGCAGAAGATGGCCGAGAGCAACAAGGCCTTCGCCCACTACCGCTGGTAGTACCTGCGAGTCAATCCGAATCTGTCCGAATTTGTCCGAACCCGCCCGCAAGGGCGGGTTCGCTCGTTCTGCGGCTACACGCGTCCGTAGACCGAGACGTGGGCGGTGCCGCTCGAGCTGAACGGCTCGCCGCGCCAAGAGCCGAAGCGATCGACCAGGCGCAGGCCGGCGATGCGGGCCATCAGGTCCCGGCAAGGAATTCGGCGGCGACGTCTTCGTCGCCGCGCAGTTGGTCGTCGTAGCGGGCAGCTACCTCGGGACCGAAGGCGTGCAGTGGATCAAAGTTCTCCATCGCGAGAGTCTGACGCACCGAACGACCTTTCGAAGCCGTCCAATAGGCGCTTCAGGTTTCTGTCGAAGCGGGTCTCGTCGCGCATGGCGCCGGCGATGCGGGTCCAGACCTCGTCCAGCGACGAACCTTCGGTCATCGACTCCATGGCTGGGTAGTCGCCGGTGGCGATCAGGTCGGCGAGATAGTTGGCCAAGGCGGGGCTCAACTGGTCGTTGTCATCACCGGGTCCGTGGTTGTTGCGCTCGTGCATGCAAAAGCCGAACACGTACTCGTCGACTGCCATCAGCACGTCGAACTTGCCCTGCAGGTCGACGTCGAGCGAAGCGAGTGCCTGCAGCGACTGGTCGAAGTGGCGCACGCCGTTGGGCCCGAGCGAGGGGTCGTCGCTGATGTCGAACATCCACGGATGGCGGCGAATCGCGTCACGGCTGCGGCGAGCGATCACGGTCATCGCCTCGCGCCACGACGGGGGCAGCCGGCTGCCTTCCGGGAGGATCACTTCGCCCATGAAGGCGTCGATGATCAGCGAGAGCAGCTCGTCCTTGGTGCGGATGTAGTGGTAGAGCGTCATCGTGCCGGCATCGAGCTCGGCGGCGATGCGGCGCATCGAGACGGCGTCGAAACCCTCGGCATCGGCAATGCGGATGGCGGCCTCGGCGATGTCGTCGCGGGTGAAGCGCGGCTTTCGTGACGCGCGGTCGCCGCGCGTCCACACGTCGAGTGGGTCGGTCTCGGGGTGCTGGTGGACGTGGTCGGAGACCTTTTCCGACGTGGCATCGGAGGTCATCCGACGGATGGCGGCAGCGTCTCGTGGACGCTTTTCCGGAAATTCGGTTGCCATGTCGTACAGTGTACTGCTATTGTTCGTCGTACTATGTACGAACAGCACGAAATGCACTCTGAACGCCACGGCAACGTGCTGGTCGACACCAGCTGCGGTGTCGTCGCGCAGGGGTTGGGCAAGCGCTTCGGCGATCTATGGGCACTGCGCGACCTCGATCTGGACGTTGCTCCGGGAACGGTGCTGGGTCTGCTCGGCCACAACGGCGCTGGTAAGACCACTGCCATCCGCATCCTCACCACGCTGTCGCAGCCCACTGAGGGCCGTGCCTTCGTGGCGGGCCACGACGTGGTCGAGCGGCCGACGGCGGTGCGCAGCCGCATCGGTGTCGCCGCCCAGCAGGCAACGGTCGACGGATTGCTGTCGGCCAGGATGAACCTGGAGATGGTCGCTCGCCTGCACCGGCTGTCGAAGGCAGACGCCAGCACGAAGGCCGACGAACTGCTCGAGCGGCTCGACCTCACCGATGCCGGCAACAAGCTGGTCAAGACGTTCTCCGGCGGCATGCGTCGCCGGCTGGACCTCGCCGCCAGCCTGGTTGGCAATCCGGAGGTGCTCTTCCTCGACGAGCCGACCACCGGCCTCGACCCGCGCAGCCGTGGCGATCTGTGGCAGATGCTGCGCGAGCTGGTCAACGAAGGCACCACCGTCATCCTCACCACGCAGTACCTGGAGGAAGCCGACCGCTTGGCTGACGACATCGTCGTGCTCGACCACGGACGCACCGTTGCCCACGGCACGCCCGACGACCTCAAGTCGAAGATCGGCAACGAGCGCGTCGACATCAAGGTGTCGGCCGCATCCGAGATGGTGCTCGCCGCCGTTGCGTTGGCACCGTTCGCCGACAACGACCCCACCTTCGACGAGGACATCCTGACCGTCACGGCGCCCCTGAAGGAGGGCACCCGCATCATCGACGTGGTCCGTGCGCTCGATGAAGCGGGCATCGATGCCGTCGACCTCAACCGTCGTCAGGCCACGCTCGACGACGTCTTTCTCACGCTCACTTCCGGCACCCACCGCGCCGACCGCAACGACGAGGTCTCCGAATGACTGCAACACTCGCTCCCACACCGGTGGCCCCGGTCGGCGTTCACGAGGACGAGAGGCTGGGGTTGCGCGAGCTGTGCACCGATTCGCTGGTGTACGCCCGGCGCAACATTCAACACATTCGCCAGATCCCCGAGAAGCTGCTCGACGTCACCATCCAGCCGCTGATGTTCGTCATGCTGTTCGCCTTCGTCTTCGGCGGTGCGATCGAGGTGGACGGTGGTGGTTACCGGGAGTACCTGATCGGCGGCATCCTCATCCAGTCGCTGTCGTTCGCGATGATGGGCCCGGCGACAGCCATTGCCACGGACCTGGGTGAGGGCGTCATCGACCGCTTTCGCTCCCTGCCGTCTTCCCGCGGCGCCTACCTGTTGGGCCACTACCTGGCCGAGATGGCGGGCATCGCGTTGTCCATCGTGGTGCTGCTCGCTGCGGGCCTCATGGTCGGTTGGCGCACGCACACCGACTTCCTGCATGTCGCCGAGGCCATCTTGCTGCTGGTGGTGTTCGCATCGGCCGTCATCTGGTTCGGCACGTGGCTGGGCATGATCGTTCGCTCGCCCGACGCAGTGATGGGCGTGGGCTTCACCGCGGTCTTCCCGCTGACGTTCCTCAGCAACGCGTTCGTACCGATCGCCACGCTGCCCAACGTGTTGCAGTGGATTGCATCGGTCAACCCTGTCAGCGTGATGGTGGCGGCGGTGCGCACGTTGTTCGGCAACCCCCTCTCGCCGATCGCCAAGGACATCTGGCCGATGCAACACCCTGTCATCGCCGCCTGGGCGTATTGCCTGATGCTGCTCGGCATTGCCGTCCCGCTGTCCCTGCATCGTTACAAGATGCGTACCTTGGATTGATGTTCGCTACGGCGATGACAGCACAGGTCATCGCCAGCCAGCTCGTCGGGCCCCTGTTCTGTCGACGATTCATCAGTCGTCAGGCCACGGCCCGTGCGTTCGTGGCCGCTTGGTCAGCTCGGTGCTTGCCGCACTTGTGTTGCCGCCACACGCTTCGCCACCACGTGCCGCACGATCTCGATCAGCACGTTGATGCTGAGCGCCGTGCCGAAGGCGATCCAGAAGGCCATGGTGTGGTCGTCCTTGAATGGCGCTCCGACCAGGCGGGCCAGACCAGCTGCATAGGTGGCCCAGATGGCGGCGGCGATCAGTGTCCACTTGACGAACCAGGTGCGCGGCTGGCGGGTGATGCCACTGGCAAGCGTGAGCGCCGTGCGACCGCCCGGGATGAAGCGGGCGGTGATCAACAGCAATCCGCCGCGCTCGTGTATCTGTGCCCGCGCCCAGGTGAGTTTGGCCGCGAACTTCGGTTTGCGTTGCGCACGTCGTTCGAACGCTGCGGACCACCGGTAGCCGATCGTGTAGGCCATGTTGTCGCCGATGAATGCGCCGAAAGCGCCCGCAGCGATGACGGCGATCAGCGGATACGGAGCATCGCCGGTGGCGACCGCGACCCCACCGACGATGACCGTGGTTTCGCTGGGCACGATGGGGATGACCGAATCGAGCAGGGCGACGATGAAGATGACCGCCAGGAACCACCAGTTGCCCGCCCAGTCGGCCAGCTTGTCCGTCGCGTCGCTGATCCAGCTGAACGCACTACCGATGAGGGCCGCCTGCGCAGTCATGGGCGGCAGGCTAACCGGCGGTCAATTGCTTGCGAATCCGTCGGGCCAGACTGGTGGCGCCCATGGCCGTACCGGTGGTGACGGTGAGGTGCCCCATCTTGCGACCGGCTCGCGGCTCGGACTTGCCGTAGAGGTGAAGGTGCGCGGAGCCGTGCTGCAACGCTTTCGCCCAGTTCGGCTCACCGTTGGCCCACATGTCGCCCAGCAGGTTGACCATCGCCACACCGGGCACCAGCAGTTTGGTGTCGCCCAGCGCCAGGCCGCAGATGGCGCGCACCTGCTGTTCGAACTGAGAGCTGACGCACGCATCGAGTGTGTAGTGGCCGCTGTTGTGTGGGCGGGGGGCGAGTTCGTTGACCAGGACGTCGTTGCCGACGACGAACATCTCGACGCCCATCACGCCCACGAACCCGAGTTCCTCGGCGATGTACGTGCCCAGTTCGCCGGCATCGGCGTGGCCGGTGCCCGGCAGGTTGGCCGGGGCGTAGCTCACGTCGAGGATGCCGTGCACGTGCTGGTTCTGCGAGACGGGATAGCAGGCCGTGGTGCCGTCCGCGCCGCGAGCCAGGACGACCGAGAGCTCGCGGGTGAGGTTCATCCGCTGCTCGAGCACGCACGTGACGCGACCCAGTTGCTCCCAGCCGGGGGCGAGATCTGCGTAGGACGCGCACCGAACTTGGCCCTTCCCGTCGTAACCGAGGCGCGCGGTCTTGAGGATTGCCGGAAAGGTGAAGCCGGCGGCGCTCGTGATGTCGTCGTCGCCGTCGATCACGATGTACGGGGCCACTGCGACGCCGATGTCGACGAGGAACTCCTTCTCGGCAACACGGTCCTGGGTGATGGCAATGGCGGATGAGGATGGGCGCACGGGGATGTGCGCGGCGAGTCGTTCCATCGCCGTCGCCGGTGCGTTCTCGAACTCGGTGGTCACCACGGCGCACGTAGCGGCCAGCTGATCGAGGGCGGCTGGGTCGTCGTACGCGGCGACGATGTGTACGTCGGACACGGCGCCGGCGGGCGAGTGCGGGTCGGGCTCGAGGACGGTGGTGCGGTACCCCATGGTCCGCGCTGCCATCACGAAGTAGCGGCCGAGCTGGCCGCCACCAAGGATGCCCAGCATTGCGGGCGGTGTGATCATGACCGTGTTCAGGCTGGTGGCATCCGTCATGCGGGTGGTGGCACTTCGCTGGCCGCGGCGACATCGTGCATGTGCCGGCGGTACTCGTTGAGGGCGGTGGCGAGCGTGGGGTTGGTCGCCGCGAGCAGTGCAACGGCGAAGAGCGCGGCGTTGGTGGCGCCTGCCTCCCCGATGGCGAAGGTGGCCACAGGGACACCGGCAGGCATCTGCACGATCGAGTGCAGGCTGTCGACGCCGTTGAGGTGACGGCCGGCGACGGGCACACCCAGTATCGGCACCGCGGTCTTGGCGGCCAGCATGCCGGGCAGGTGAGCTGCCCCACCTGCGCCGGCGATGATGGCCCGCAGGCCACGGTTGCCGGCGGCCTGAGCGAAGGCGAACATCTCGTCTGGCATGCGGTGCGCGGAGAGCACGCGGGTCTCGTGGGCGACACCGAACTCGGTGAGGACCTCGACGGCCTTGCTCATTGTCGGCCAGTCGCTGGCCGAACCCATGACGACGGCGACAAGTGGAGTGCTCACGGCGCACAGTCTGCCCGATGCAGCGGTCGTCGAAGTGTCGAGCCCGACCTTTCCGAGGGTTTCGACGGACGGCGGATTGGACGTCGGGTGGACGGGGGCATTGGACGATGGGGCCATGGCCACTCGTCGCGCGGTACCTCACCTGATTCTCTCACTGACGGCGCTGCTCGGCGCGCTGTTGGTGGCCACTACACCGGCTGCGGCGGGCGTCTCGTCGCCCGCGACGTTGCCCGAGTCGTTGCCCCAGGATGCGGACTACCACCCGTTGTCGCCGGTGCGGAT
>DAORTY010000090.1:5940-14624 GCA_035432905.1 Ilumatobacteraceae bacterium
CTACAACTTCTCGGGTGCGACCGATGTGATCGTCGATGTGCAGGGCTGGTTCTCGACGGCCGGCGCCGACAGCGGGCCGGTGTTCACCGGCACCCAGTACGGCTGGCGCTTCGTGCCCTCGCACATGCTGCTGGCGCCGGGGGAGAGCAGAAACGGCCAACTGGTGCAGACCGGCATCGACGGCGCGCCCACTGGCGGCACACTGCCTGCCGGAGTCACCTACAAGATGACCGGTACTCAGGGCAACGTCACGGTTACCTCGCTCGGTGGCACGGCGATCAAGATCACGGCTGGCCCGACGATCGACACTGCGGTGGTCGCCGCCCAGATCCCCGACACGGACCTCGCTCCCATCATGACGGTCAGCGTGGCCAACTTGAAGCCCGGCGTGGTGATGATCGACGACGACAAGATCGTGTTTCCCGACCCGACGCTCCCCGCCGACTTCGGCGCCGGTGATGTCGTGCCGGCAGGGATGACCGCAGAGGGGGTGGCGCCGTTCACGTGGGAGCAGATCCAGGCGCGCATCTCGGCCCCCGACGAGTCGTTCAACGCGTTGGACGATGCCGCGGTGCTGGCCACGGTGGTGCGCTATCCGCTGGTGCTCCGTGGCGCCCCGCCGGCGGCGGGCGCGCTGGTCGTGGGCAGTGGAGGATCGTCGGTGATCGGCAGAGTGGTCGAGCCCGTCGGCCTGCCCACGCTGGTGGACGGTGACGCCAGCCTGATCTCGGTCGAGCTGGTGGGCCCGCAGGAGATCTACGACGACCTCGTCTACGATCTGCAGTACCAGGATCTTGTGGACATCGGCGCTGCTGCCCCCGTCGACGCGGCAACCCCACCGGCTCCTGACTTGCCGGCCGGACCCTCACGGAAGAACCACAGCAGGCCGGTCGCCGACCCGCCGGCCACACCGGACCCGAACAACCCGGTCGCTGGTCCGGGAACGGTGACGTCGGGTGGTGGTGGCGTCACGAAGAGCCGCGCGTGCAACGATGCCGGGCTCGCGAACCCGCAGGCCGGCATTGCTCTTGCCGAGTTCGCGCCTGCCATCAGCATCGAGTTCATTCCCACTCTCAATGCGTACATCCAGATCAATGACGGGACACTCAGGGGTGCCCGCTTCGAGATGGGTGGGAGCATCACGGCAACTGTCGCTGTCAAGGTCAAGTTCCAGCCGACGGCCAGCTTCTCGCTGGACTGCAAGTTGGCTGACCTGCTCTCGGTCGAGATGGCCGCCCCCGGGCCGCTCGCCGCCTTCCTCGACATCACCGGCGACACCGAAATGGATTTCAGGTTGGCAGCCACCATTGCCGGCGGGCCGAAGGCCGAACCCGGGTTCAGCTGCTCGGCGAAGGCCACGGTGGTGATTGGGTTCGCATACGACGCGCAGAGCGACAACCTGACCGACTTGGGTACTGCCGACATGCCGAAGCCGACGTGCAACGCCGACCCGAAACCCTCGGTGAACGACGGCAGCGATGGAGTCGGTGTGTCCCTCGAGATCACCATCGGTACACCCCTCGTCGCGCCCCTCGGCGTTCGTTTGGGCGGCAAGGTCATGCAGGGTGTCGGCAGGGTGCTGTCGTACTTCAACCTCACCGGCAGTTCGCTCGGCAAGGTCGAGGGTTTCAAGGCAGAGGTGGCACCACAACTGCGGTTCGCGATCGAGAACTCCACCAACACGATGGCGAACGAGAACGCCAAATCGGCGATCATCGCAGAGGTGGTGGGGAAGGCAACCGTCGAGATCAAACCGGTCACGTGGCTGCTGGGCGTTCTCGGAATCGGGCGCACCGGGGCCGGTTTCTCGCTGACGCTGTATCAAGAGACGCTGCCGTTGGCGAACACCTATCAAGCCCTCAACGCGGTCGACGGCGGCATCGTGGCGAAGGCCGGCAGCGACCCGCTGACGATCTCCCCGGCGGTCTTCGTCCAGGAGAACGATCAGCTCGTCCTGACGAGTGCGCTCGGGCCTGGAGGCGGGGGTTGGTCGACCTCGTTCTCCATCCCCGAACTGGAGAGTGCCCGCGTCTTCGAGAAGTCCGACATCGGCACACTCACCGAGAGCGACCTGTTCACCGTCTCGGTCATCGCCTCGACCGGCGCGCAAGCGGCGTATGGCAACACCACCATCAAGGTTGCCGCGACCATCAGCCCGGCACTGTGCGACGAACTGCGCGACGCGCCACGCAGTTTCGTGATGGTCGGCGATGCCCCGATGCACCTGTTCGGCTTCACCCTTCCCGTCCCTGCATGGGGCGGCTCGTTCAAGTTGCAGTGTGTCGAAGGAAAAGTGGAGTGGGATCCAACAGTTGTCGACCCGCTCGACTTCGATGACGGGGCGACGGTGCAGGTGAAGAGCCACGGACCCAAGGACGACACATGGACCATCAGCGGCGCTCCGTCATGGATGGCAGTGTCGCCGACGACCGGGCCACTCACCGGTGGGACCGAGGCAGACGAGGAGTCGGCCGACGTCGGGATCAGTACCGCCACCGCGGGCTCGGTCGATTGCTGGGCACCGCGCTCGGCGACCCTGACCGTGTCGACCACCCACAGAGGGTCCGCAGACCTCAGCGTGACCGAGGAGGACCCGTGCTCCCTCGAGTGGCAGGACGCGACGGTGACCGGCCCCGGCGCAGTCGTCGCGACCTTGATCACCAAAGGCCGTACGGGCGATGCGGCATTTGTCGGCGAGGCAGGCTTTCCCGATTGGCTCCACCTGGTCGAACCCAGTGGCGTCGTGTCGATGCCCAAGAACAACGGGAGTGAGATGTCGATCCCGTTCAGCTTCACCGTCGATGAGCGTTCCCCGAAGTGCACGCTGCAGTTGCCCCGTCACTACGACTTCGTCGTGCACACCAGCACGCGTGGCGACGCCACACTGACCATCACCGACCCCAAAGTCGACGCCCGCCAGGACTGCGGGCTGCGCTTCACGCCCAACACGCTGACCGACAGCGGTCACTCCGTCATGACGCTGCGCGACGATGACCTGGCCGACGACGAGACCGCCAACTGGGAGATCGACGACGCGACCGTGCCGGCGTGGCTGGACGTGGCGCCGATGAGCGGCACCATCGAGAGCGACGTGCAACTACAGGTGAACTTCGCACAGCTCGGCACACCCTTCGACCAGTGCGTCGGTCGGCCGCAGCGCACGGCCACGGTCATGGCGAATGCGTATGTGCCCACTGGCGTGCTCTCGACCAAGAAGGTCACCGGGCAGATCGTGATCACGCGCCCCGCAATCGCAGCAGTTGATTGCCCTGTCACGACTGGCGGGGCCAGTGGTGACCCGCACATGCACTCGCTCGACGGCGTGCCCTTCGAGGGCCAGATCCTGGGCGAGTACATCTACACCCGCACCGTTGCCGGCACCGCCGACCCGCTCGAGCTGGTCGTGCGCACCCAGCCGACCAACTGGTCCACGTTGTCGGTGGCCCCCACGAGCGTCAGGGCTGTCGCGCTCACGTACGGCGGCGCCACCGTCGAGGCATACGCGGGTGCCGGACCGATCGAGCTCCTCGTCGACGGCGAGCTGGCGACGCTCGCCGACGATGTGTCGCTACCGGTCGGCGAGGGCTTCTCCGTCACCCGCAGCGGTAACTCGGTGCGATTCGACACGCCGGCCGTGACGGTTCGCATCAGCACGTTCGCCTTCACGACGAACTTCCTCGATCTGCAGATCTCCGCCAAGGTGGGTTCGCCGTTGGAAGGTCTACTGGGCAGCCCGGACGGCAACCAGTCCAACGACTTCGTCGGTAGCGACGGAACTGTGTACACACCCGTCCAGATCCAGACCGCCGAGCAGCCCGCATTCTCCGACTTCGTGCTGTCGTGGCGGATCACCGATGAGGCGCAGTCGCCGTTCAGCCGCTCGTACCCCGAGTTCGGCATTCACAACCCCATCCTCGGCCCTGACCCGGCGATCCTCGCCGAGTTCGGCGACGACGTGGATGCAGCGATGCTCGGCAGCGACCAGATCTGCGACGGCACCATCACGGCGCAGCAACGGTATGGGTTGGCGCTGGAGGTGTCGATCGGGTCCGCGGCCGAGATCGACCGCTACATCTGCAGCTACGCCGTCGGTGGCGTCGCATCCGCCGATGGGGCACCGGTCGCCGGGCTGAGGGTGACCCTCGACGGCGTCGGGGTTCGTCCGTGCACGACGACCAGCGGCATCGATGGCCGCTACCTGTGCTTGATGACGATCGACCTCGACGAAGTGCGTGCAGCAACCGGACCGGTGATGCCGTTGGACGTGTCGGTGACCGGTCGTTGGCCGGGGCTGGGCTCGGTGGCCGCCAGCGGTTCGACCATGTTCGCCGACAAGGCCTCGTTCAACCACGGCCCGCCCTATGCGCTCGTGGCGCTGGAGGTGGACCCCGACAGCTTGCCGAGGATCGAGGTCAAGGGCAGCATGCATCGCGACGGGCTGGCGATCGTGGGGAGTACTGGGGTTGGTGCGCAAGCGTACGACGTCACGGGAGCGCGGTTGCTGGCGTGGAACGAGAGCTTCGAGACAGGTAGTGACGGCTCGTACTCGTTCACCCGTCTGCTACCGCCCACGGCGACGCGTGTGGTCCTGGTGACCTCCGTCGCGAATCCGGTTCAGGAGAGTTTCGACCTGTCGGTGTCGGGTCTGCACCTGGGCGCCAACCCGATCGAGTTCGACGTGGACTACACGGTGCCGACGGCAACCATCTCGGGCACCTTGACCAACGCAACGGCCGGGCTCGGCGGGTCGTACTACTTCACCGTCAAGCCCCGCAACGCGGTGGGTACGTCACTTCCGTACCAGTCGTTCAGCGCTGTTCCAGACCCGGCGACCGGGTTCTACACGGCAACCATTTCGTTGCCCCGTGCTTCGGCAACTGTCTCGGCATCCGTCGGTGTCGGGTCCTTCGGCGAGACGTTCGAGAGTGCCGTCGTGCCCCTTGTCGACGGTGCCGCCAGCGTTGGCCTCAGTGGGGTCTACGCCCCGCCATCGGTGACGTTCGCCGGCGACTTCCTCACGGAGACGGGTGGTCCGGTCGGTGTCACGGCGCTTGCTCAAATCTTCTTCTACAACGCGGCGGGCGGGTACGTCGGCGGTGGTGGCGGCTACGTGCCGGCGAACCTGTCGGACCTGACCTACGCGACCAGCGCGGTCGCACCGCTGACCGCCACGAAGGCACAGCTGACGGTTCACGTGGGTGCGCAGGGCGAGACGTTCGTGTCGCCGATGATCACCCTGCTGGCGAGCCAGCCGACGATCGTCGACTTCGACGTGCAGCTCGCCCCGGTTCGTCTGCACGTCAGCGGCACCCTCACCGACGCGGTCGGCGTGCCGCTGGAGGGCACCTTCCCGATCGACGTTCGTTTCCTCGACAACGACGGGATCCAGCGCTCCTACTCGGGCGTGATCGTCACTCCCGACCCGGTGACGGGCGCCTACGAACTCGACGTTGTCGGTCATCGCAATGCGACTTCCGCGACCGTCACCGTCCTCCTCGGCGCTGCCAACAACAACGAGAGTCGAACCGGAACGGTCGACGCGCTGCTGCGGGGCGACAACGAGTTCGTGTTCAACGTCGGCTTCAGCCCGCCGGTGGTGACGTTCAGGGGTCGGGTGACGGGTGCTGGCGGTGCGCCCTTGGGTGCCACGGTGCAGATGTACGTGTCGGCGCACGACGATCACTACCTGTCGGTGTACGGCCAGAGCCGTACGGTGCCGTTGGACGCTGAAGGCGACTACTCGTTCACGATCGTGATGCCGTCCACTGCTGTGACCGTGGAGCTGGAGATCCGCACCGGCGCCGCGATCGACTGGTTCCGCACCGGCGACGTCCCGATCGAGGTCGGCGCCAACACCGTCACGCTCGACGCCGACTATCGACCGCCAACCGCAACGATTTTCGGCACCCTCGTGAGCGCGCCAGGAGTTCCGCTGGCGCCGCCGTTCGTGCCTGGCGCGATCAGCGTCGGCGTCACGGGCTACAACTCCAACGGCGACACCACGATCTACACCCAGCCCGCTATCACGCCCGGTGCCGGCGGGGCGTACACATTCAACGTGACCCTGCCCCGCTCGACCACATCGATCGAAGTGCGCGCGTTCATCTCTGGTGAAGACTTCGCGCAGACGTTCACCGGCTTTGCGCCTGGCGTCCATCAGGACATCCCGTTCAGTGTGGCGTACAACCCGCCCCGCCTGAACCTGTCCGGGGTGGCGAAGAAGGACGGGTCGTTCGCAACCGGTCAGGTGCGGGCCAGCATTCGTCGCTACTCGTCGCCGACCACGTGGACCGACTGGAACGTCTACATGAACATCGGCGCCAACGGCGTGTACGGCAACAGCAACCTGCTGTTGCCGGTCGGCACGATCAAGACCGACATCACAGTGCAGCTGAACGGCAGCCCTACGAACTTCCCTGCCGTGGCGGACAACCTGGTGCCGGGCGAATTGCGCCCCGTCGTCGTCGACTTCGACGACCAGCAGACGACGGTGACGTTCGGCGGCACGTTGCAATTGCTGGGGGCGCCGGCGGTCGCAACGTCGCTCTACATCTCGGTGTTCGACGAGAACGGTGCGTCGCTGCCGTTCACCGGTCCCTCGCAGAACGTCGTTCCAGGCGCCGGCGGAGCGTTCGGGCCCGTCACCTTTGTCGTGCCGAACGAGACAGCTCGTGCCGTCGTGCACGGCTACCTGCAGGCGCCCGGGTGGGAGAACGGCTTCAGCGCCGAACACGAGATTCTTGGCGTAACGGAATTCGACGACACGTACAGCGAGTGGAACGCGGACGCCAAAGGCTTGCACATCACCGGCTCGCTGACGTCCGCCGGTGAGCGGGTGGTGTTGGACAACGATGACGACCACATTCAGTTCAATGTGGCCTACCACGTCCCCGGCTCGGAGGTCAGCACGGGTCGCGCCGCCGAGTATCAGGGGGACAACACGTTCGCCTTCGACATGTTCGTGCCCTTGGACGCAACCTCGGTCGATCTGGCGATCACCAATGCAGGGGCTTCCAATGAGTCGACCACCATCGACCCCCTCGATGATGCGGTGACCAACTACGAGTGGACCGTCGATGGGGTGACGCCAACTGACACGACCTTCATCGTGTACGGCAACCTGACGGACGGCGGCGTACCGATCACGTCGGAGCCGGAGATGACGTTCGAAGTCATCGGCTACGAGTACGTCGACTGGAACACGCCGTACGCGGAGGTGTGGCGTCGGGAGTTCACCGGAACGCCGATGGACACCGGGTACTACGGCTACGGCTGGAGCGACGTCCCACCGGAGGTGACGATGTTCCGGGTCAGCATCCGGATCAATGGTGACGACGCCGGATGGTCGCGTGGCTTCGATGGCATCGTGGTCGGCGACGTGAACCAGCGACAGTTCGACATCGACCAGGGAGCATCACGGCTGCGCTATCGCGGCAACACGATCCTCGATCAGTGCACGGCACCGCTGGTGTTCTACCGCGAGTTCTGGAGCTTCGCCGCCGAGCCCACCGAGGCCTACGACTGGGACACGCACACCTGGCCGGGCGGTGTGCTCGTCGACACGGTGCTGGTGATTCCGAACCTGACTGCCCCCTACGCGCAGGACACGGCGGTGCACCTGCCGTCCGAGGGCGCGTGGTTGGGCACGGTGTACTACGACCACAACAGTGGTGGGACCGGTAGCGGTGCATTCGGACCCAACGCGTTCGGCGAGTCCAACGCCGACGAAACGATCTCCTGCGGGTAGCTGTGCCGCCGAGCTAGACCAGGGCGCCCGCGCGCTCGCCGTCGATCACGGCGGCGTGCGCGCGGCGCGGGGCCAGGCAGTCACCCACGCGCTGCACGTTGACACCGGCGGCCTTCAGTTCGTTGTAGAGCCACTCCACCGGGTTGGGCGGCACGGCCAGCACGACCCAATCCGGGCGGCGTGTCTGGTTGCTGCCCGTGGGGTGGTGTTGCAGCGTCAGTTCGCCGCCGGCGAAGCCCATCGGCACGAGATCGGTGGATTGCACGATGCCCTTCGCGCCGGCCCGCATCCACCAGTTCTCCATGTCCAGGGTGATGCCGAGGTCCTGCCCGACGACCATGCCGGGCGTCACGATCTCGACGGTACATCCGCGGTCGGCCAGCAGTTCTGCCACCGACGTGGCGTGATGGAAACCGATCTCGTCGATGACCACCACATGGCCGAACGGTTCAGCTGAACTGTCGAGTACCTCGCGCACATCGGCGATCTGGACAGCATCGTGAGCCACCCACCACGGTCGATTGGGTTCGGCACCCATGGCCACGATCACGCTGTCGGGCTTGCGCTCTTCGATGAGACCGGGCCACACGCCCACGCCGTATTCGATGGAGACGCCGAGCCGGGCGCATTCGGTGAGCTGGTTGCGAATCAGGTCGCCGAACTCGGCGCGGTTGGGCACGCTGGCCGCCAGCCGCACCTGGCCGCCGGCCTGCGCCTCCTTCTCGCAGACGGTCACCCGATGACCCGCGCGAGCGGCGGAGATGGCGGCCTGCAGACCGGCCGGGCCGGCACCCACGACCAGTACCTTCTTCGGCTTACGGGTGATGCCGACGAGCGGCTCGGCTTCGCGACCGGTGCGTGGATTCTCGATGCAGCCCAGCCAGCGGTTGAGGCCCATGCGGCCGACGCACTCCTGGTTGCACGACAGGCACAGCCG